>CAYYAQ010000048.1:16660-31729 GCA_964469555.1 uncultured candidatus Brocadiaceae bacterium
TCGTCGGGATCCCCTTGCCGTCGATCGCCCACTGCGCGAACACGGAAGCACCGACGAGCGTGGTGTCGTTCGGGATGATCACCGGGAACGAGCTCGTCCCCGTGCCACTGGTCGCGCCGCCGAAGTAGAAGATCGGCGCCACGTTCATCGAGCAGGTCGCCGCACCCATGAAGCCGAGGTTCAACGGCAGGTTCGACGTGCCCCAGACGTCCTTGTTGATCCCGATGATCATGAAGGTCGAGGCACCGTTCGGCGCACCCGTCAAACCGACACCGAACGTCGTGCTTCCGACCGTCGGCAGGCCACTGCTGTCGATCTGCGCGCCATGGCAATTGGACCCGAAGTGCCCGTGGGTGGCAGCCTCCCAGGTCGTTCCGACGCGAAGCTCGTCGAGCTCGATCAACGAGTCGATCCCACCGGGATCCATGACGATACGGTCGATGACGTCCACTGAGTTGAACGCGGCTCCAACCAGGTTCCACTGATTGGCGCCGGCACCTTGACCGCTGATCAAGGCGTCGCTGGCATGGATCGTGTCGCCCGGAGCGTAGACCTTGAAGAAGGCCTGGTCATTGCCTGCAGCGCTAGCCACGAACTTCAGCACCACGAGGTAGTCGGTCTTGGGCAGCATGGTGCCCGTCGCAGTCTGCAGGGCTTGTCCACCAGCGCGCCACGCGCCCGCCGCGGTCCAGCCGATCCAGCCGCGGGTGTTGCCGACCTTGCGAAAGCGAATCAAGAACGGTCCCGTGACGGCGCGGTCCTCGCGCCGAAGCAGCATGCTGACGTAGTGGGTGCCGTCCTTGCCGAGGTCGATCTTGTGCGCGCCGAGCGAACGCCAGGACATGCCCTTGCCGCTGTAGCGATTCCCTTCGGCGTGCATACCGCGGCTCGAGTAGGCGGCGCTGGTGAGACTCGCGGCGAGCACGTCGGGGCCGCCCGGCACACTCTTGGGCAAGATCGCAAGCGGGAAGATCTTGACCAAGTTGCCGACCTCGGTCGCGGTCAACGGCACACCGAAGAACACCACGTCGTCGAGCAGGCCCTGGAAATACCACTGCCCACCACCACTGTCGACGTTGCGGCCGATGCTGATCGTATCCAGAGTCGCGATACTCCCCGACAGCGGCTCGTGGATCGGAATCGCGTTCTCCGCAACCCCATCGATGTAGAGTGTCGCCATCTGGTGGCGATCGACGACGACCGCGACGTGGTGCCACTTGTCATCGTTGTACGTGGCCGCCGACAGCAATCGACCACCCGAGCTCATGTCACCGCGGGTGTCGAAGTAGACCTTGCCGCCGGTCAGACCGAACGCGCACTCGCGCGAGGCGTGGGTGGACGCCGAGATCGACAGGATCGTCAGCGCGCCCGTCCCGGTGGTCTTGAACCACGCCGCCATCGTGCCCATGTTGTTGTGGTGGAACTTGGCGACGTGCGCGGACAAGTCGATGTGATCCGACGTCCCGTTGAAGCTCATCGACTTCTTCGACCAGGTCGCGATCGCGGCCGGCACGTCGGTGCTGAAGGTGCCGCCCTTCTGCACGCCGTGGTGACTCTGGGTCGACGAATCGGTGGCGTTGTCCTCGAGCGCCCACCACCCCGCCAAGGTCGGTAGCTGGCGAGCGGTCACCCACCCGCCACCCCAGCCGAACCCTCCCGCCTTCCCCCCGAGGTCGCCGACATTCGTGCCGGTGACCCCATACGCGAACGGCTCGTGGGCCTTGAGATCCTGGGCCTGCAGGCCCGCGGCGAGGAGGAGAATGGACAGCGGCGACGTGAGATGGGTAGTGGACACGGGGAGACTCCCGGGGGTATCGGGCGGGGTTGTCGAACCGAGAATGAGCTCCATGGTGGTTCATGACGCTTCACAACACCAGCCCACGGCAGCGGGGACTCGCTACACTCCCGACCACCGCGCAAGGGCCCGGTGTCGATCCCGACCGATTCTCCAATGTGGACCGCGCGACGCAACCCACCCATGTCCAGCCTCTTAGGAGATACGCCTCGCTGGATCAGCGCTCTGGCGTCGTCATCCCTGCTCTTCGCCTCTTTCGCCTCGGGGCAGAAGCCGCCCAGGCCGAGCGTGCTCTGGCGGGTCGCGGACGCGACGTACGCCCTGCCAACGCTGGCGAACGGCGCGATCTACGTGCCCGGCAAGAGCCTCTTCCGCCTCGATCCAAAGACCATTCGCGATCGAACGGCGGACGACATGGCTGTGAACCCAGGGCGGGTCACCTTTCGGCATCGCCCAGAAACAAGCCGATCCGCGGGGTGCGGATCGGACTCGTTGCGACGCCGGGTGTCGACTAGTGGAAGGTCATCGGGGTCGACAGCTGCCACCTGCCGTTGTGCACGGTGAACGCCTGGGAGATCAGGCCGTTCGGGGCGGCGGCGGCGGGAATCCCGAAGGGTCCGAGCGTGCCGACCCGGCCGCCCCAACCGTCGGCCGCCATCGGGACGGTGATCGGGCCGTGGACGAAGACGTTCGGGAAGATCTCGGGGAAGCAGTCGGTCATCAGGCCGAAGGTCGCGAAAAAGTCCTGCGCCGGCGAGATCGGCAGGGCGCCGTTGCCGGCGTAGAGGAGCACGGTCGGAACGTTCATGTTGGTCGCGATCGACCACTTGCACAGACCGCCGAGGCAATTCGGGTTCGCCGTTCCCATCACGAATCGGCAAGGCTCCTTGAGCAACGACACGAGCCCATCGAGGCTACCGACCAGCGTGGTCGTGCTGAGGCCGGGCCTGAGGCCCATCTTCGTGCCGTCGGACGGCGTGGCGACAGCGGTGCAGCCCTGCGCCAACAGACAGCCGTTGACCCGAGCGATCTCGCCGTTGTTGCGGGTGCTCGCGACGCCGGCGCCGGTGAACGCTTCGGTCGAGAAGAGCAGGTTCGGGAGGGTCATCTTCTGCTTGCACCATTGCGTAACGAACGTGCCAGCGAGTACCCGACGATCCACGGCCAGGCCGTCGAGGTCGATGGTCGCCGTCGGGCAGGCACCGGCGGCATCCGCCAACCTGGCGTTGGCCTGCATCGCGTCGATGCGGGCCTCGGTGAGCGCGATGCGGCCGCGCTTGTCTGCGACGGCGAAGACATCGCTGCCCGAGGTCGGCGTCCAGAACGCGGCGAGGATCACCGCGACGCCGCCGTCACGCAACGTGTAGTTGCTCAGTACGTCGCCACAGTAGAGGCGACACGCGTGGTCCTTCTCGAATGACAAGTAGATGTTGCCCTTCGGGTCCAACGTGATCGCGTCGAGGCTGAGTGCGTCGGGGGTGAGCGGCCTGCCCTGGCTGTTGATCATGCCGAGCGCCTGGATGATCTGCTCGCCGGTGATGAAGTGGCGGATGCGGCCGTTCGCGTAGATGCGGCCGGAATCGCACGGTCGCAGCCCGGGGACGCCACTGACGTCCGTGCCGAGCGCCTTCTTCGGCGTGATGTAGACGTCGCGAAGGTTGATCGGGTTCGTGATCGCGTCCCACGTACGCCCGTTCGCGTTCCACTTGTGGGACTTGACTAGCAGCGCCTGGACGGCCCCGAAGAGTCGCGGCGTGTGGACGTCGCCGTCATTGTCTTCGTCACCCACCAGCGTCTGGTGCGCGACGAGCGGGCCGAACTTCTCGGCGGAGTAATTGCACGCGGCGCCGCCCGGCGTGACGACGCCGATCGCGCGACGGCCGATCATCGACAAGACGGTGCCGCCGGTTCCAGACAGCGTGAACTCGTCAGCCTTGGGGGTGAAGAGGAGAGACGACGGCGCGACCTGCGCGACGACGGAAGCGCCGAACGACAGGATCGTGGCGAGGGAGATGATGGCGAATGGGTTGTGGTATGTGCTCATTTCGATACTCGTTGTGGCAAGGACTGAAGACTCACACCGGAAGCGCGGGCAGATCGTCGGCCGCACAGGGTTTTCGGTGGATTCTCGACCGCGTGAGAAACTCCAAAGAAACCCGTGCGCAGGCGCCGCTGCTGGGACTCCATGGGCGATGCGCTATCACGACACTCCGATCGTCCGCCGGGTCTCGGCTCCGGCAGTTGCCGGTTTCTTCGGCGCGGCACATCCACGCCAGCTGGTGCGGCGAGAAGCGGCGGGCGAACGAGGCGAGGAGAAGTCGAAATCGGAAGACGTCAGCTACAACGCTGATCGGACCTGCGGAGCATAGAGTCGTAAATCAAGGCGCGGTAACGCAGTAAGGTCTCCATACACCACGGGGTCGACGAGATGGTGACGAAGACGTGTCCTGCGGCGCGACAAAGACCACGCGGGCTCCGTCGTCGAGACACGACAGAGCAGCCGCAACCGAAATGCTCTACCATCCCGCGTCATGCAATCCTCGCCAAACCAACAAGCCGCAACTCTCGGGTTCTCGCCCGAGACCGGCAATCCAGCACTCGACCCTACCCCCGAACACTGCGGATATCGGACTGCCTTCTATCGCCTCGCCAACATCGATGAGTATCCCGAGGCAATACCGCTGGCGCAGCAAGTCATCCTGGAGCACATCCGATCGGTAGAGGCTGGATCGAAGACGTTGCCCGATGAGTTGACGTCCTCGCGCAGTGGTCCGGAGCATCTCCCGCTTGTCCTCGAGACTCTTCGCGCCCTCGCGAAGTCGAACTCGAGACCGTGGGATAGTGGTAAGAAGGAAGTCGCCGCAGCGTGCGCCCTGCATTATGCCAAGCAGTTCGCTCCCACCGCACTCGTCGATGGTTGCTGGCTGCAGCGGACACCGGCAGTCCCGCTCTCTCACACCGAGATCGGCTCGAGGCTGACGGGGCTCTTCGAACACGCCGTTCGCGCATATGCCGACCCTTTGAGCCACCACAGCTTTGCCTATCGCAGACTGTTCGAGCACCTTGGCACGCCCCTCGACGTCGTGACGTCGCGCCGCTTCGCGGAGCATCCCGCGCTGTCTGCGCCCAGCCTGGAGTTCCCGGTCCTGTTGCTCAGCATGGGGCAATTCCCGCGGACCTTCCTGCCACAACTGGTAGGCCTCACGCTTGCGCTGCACTACATGGATGTCCCTTCCTTTGGCGCGACGCTCATCCAGGATGCCTGCGCTCTGCACGGCGTGCCGATGGAGGAAGATACCAGTGACGATGCAGACTACGCCGAACGCGGCAAGCAGCTCGCCTCGGCGGCGGTCGAGTTGCTGCTGGGAGAACTCTCCGGCGCAGTCCTCGGAGAGACCTGGGATCGCGTGCGATGTGGAGTCGCCATGGGTGTGATGGCCTTCACAAGGTGGATCGAAGAGACACAGAGGTCTGCGCCGACGGACGCGCCGGATCCGCACACGGAGATGATCAGGCTCCTGCGCAGCAAAGCTCCTCACGCCCACGGCTATCACCGGGGCTCGGGTTCCAGCTGTCTCGACGAGTGGCTGCATCCCGATCGATTCGATGGCGAGAAGCTACTCCAGTTCCTGGCCAACTCACCCTTCGTCGTACCAGGACATCCGGACGAGAGCACTCTCGTGTCCGAGTTGCTGCAGCTCGGGGGACCGATGATCTTGGCGTTCGACACGGCGGAGCAGCAGGTCATTCGTGACTGGATCAGCAGCCTTCCTGCCGATACTCACGCCAGTACTCATGCCCACGCCGCACAGACCAAAGAGCCAGCACCCGGAATACCGGAGGACGAGCCGGCATTGTTTCGAACATGGTCGCGCTCGGTCTTTCGCAGGCGAAGCGATGAGATCTACGGTCGATGCTCGGTGCGAGACCTCTACTACCACCTCGTCAACCTCGAGTTCTTCCCCGATGTCCTCCCGGTCGCGGAGGACCACCTTCGAAACTGGCTGGAGGTCGCGGGGAGCAACATCGAGACCGGGGAGCGCCCGATCCCATCACCGAACTACGACCCCGCAATCCTGGACGGCTGGGTGTTCGCGAAGCACCGTAAGCAGGTCGACCAGTATCGCCCACTGAAAGGCGAGCCGCCGCAGTCGAAGGAGGCGTTCGTCCTCGCCACGACTCAGGCCGCCCCCGTCATCATGATCGACGGCTCATGGCTTCAGGGCGAGTTGCGTGCTGGCATGATCCACACCCCCGTCGGTCGCAAGCTCTTCCACATCTTCTACGAGGAAGTCGGCTGTGGCGACCATCACAACCATCACGCAAACATCTACCGCTCGCAGTTGTCCGAGATGGGTGTAGATCTACCACCATTCGACTCGAGGGAATTCGCGAATTGGAGCGGCTTCGAGGATTCGGCTTTCGAGGTTCCGACGATCTGGCTGTGCCTTTCACACTTCCCCCGTCGCTACCTGCCGGAGATGCTCGGCTTGAACCTGGCCGTCGAGATCGCGGGCCTCGGCGCGAGTTACCTCGGAGCGCGCGACGTGCTTCGGTACTACGGACTGAGCACGCTGTTCGTGGACTTGCACAACGCAGCGGACAACGTGTCCGTTGGGCACACCGCCTGGGCCGTGGACGCGATCAAGTCCTACATGGACGACGTCGCAGCCAACCAAGGGCTGCGTGCTGCGGATAACGCCTGGCGCCGCGTCTGGACCGGGGTTCGATCCACGTTGCCACAGGGACCGGATGGAGCTGGTTGAGCCCCGGAGCGGGCGAGAAGCGAGCGCTAGAAGAGTGGGTAGATGTCGGCCCTGCCGTCGCTTTCGACCTTGCAGATCTTCCTCTGCGTGCGCTGCTCCTGCGCGGACTCGATCGGTGGCTTCCGGGTGCTTTCCGAGCCAGCAGGTGTCTCCGCGCGGTCCGCCGCGGCATCGCCTGAAGGATGGTCGACCGGTGCGATCGGATCCTTGTCGTCGCCCGTTTCTGCGTTGTTCGTCATGGATACCTCGGCGGGCAGTTTACCACACATTCGACCGTGCTGAGTCGCTGCCCTTCCTAAACACCCGGTACGAGGCGATCGGAAGCCAGCCCGGCCAGCGCTGTGGCCGTACGGGGCGAGGCCGTGCGCATGGTCGACCACGAATCCGAAGCTCGGTTCGGGACGGGTTGCGATGGTCGTCCTACGCGGCGCGATCGGTCGGGAAATCCGCTCAGGTGGGTGATAGCGACGACCACGCCGAAACCGCCTTCCACGGGACGCACCACGGACGCATTGCGCTCGTGCAGATGGTTGAGCCAGGGCATCCTGCGATCTTGACCGGAGGACGAGGCTGGTTCAGACTGGGGAATGCGAGCCCGCCCCGACAGGCCCTGGAGGCGGGTTTGGATCCGCCGACGAGTTCTTGTAAGGACACAGGTCACATCACCGAGGAGGCGAAGAGAGAACTTGACATCGATCACAGCTACTGCAAGGAGTGTGTGACCATCCGCATCAACCCCGATGACGTTCCTTCGTTCACTGAATGCCAAGAGACCCCGCTCTGCGTGATATCCCTTCCTGATTCCCGCCGCCGATGTCGATGAAGACCAAGACTGGCCACGTCTTCCGAGTCAACGACGACTCCCTCACCGGGAGCGGGTGGCACAACCAGGAATTACGTGACAACGGGATTCCATTCCGCTGGTCTCGATCAAACGCCGTCGCTTGTCTGCCCGCCTGTTCCTCCGGTCTGAGGTGGTTTCGAGTGCTCGCCTCGAGCCTCTCCGAACATCCGCCGCGAATGATGAGGGTCTCGATCAACGGTTCCTTCGCGGGCGAGGCCAGGCTCGGCTCTGACCGGCAGTACTACACGTTCCGCTTCCATCAAGCGGTCGGGACGAAGCCAATCACCGTCGAGTTCGTGATCACGCCCGCGGATCCGAAGTACATCCCGGAGGGCGACCCCAGGACGGATCTGGGAATCTGCGCTTGGGCGTTCCAGGTCGACGAGTCCTGCGAATTCGACGATAGCGAGGCAGACTACGCCATGTCGATCTACACAGGTCTAGGCCAGAGAATTGGCCAGCGTTCAGGACCGCTCAAGTTTGTGCTCGATCCATTCATGGTCTACCGGAATTACCCGAACCAGGAGACCGCAAGCTACACGATCGACGCGGATGGTTTTCGGGATGGGCACGTCAACGAGGGGGCGATGCGTCTGGCCGTCGTCATGGGTGCGTCCGTCACCTTTGGATACTCCTTGGCAAGCAGCGATCAGACGTTCGTCTCCAAACTCAGCCGCGCCAATCCGATCTATCGATTCATCAACGCCGGAGTGGTGGGGCTGATGTCGGGGCAGGCGTTGTCGCAGATGGTGCACTACCTGGATAGCCGTTCCCCCTCGATGTACATCTTGATGAGTGGCTGGAACGACGTGTTCGACTCGCACACGTTTGCCGACGGTTCGACGGTGACTGGTGGCCCCGTCGGATTCAACACTACCTTCCTGACAATCGGGGATCGCCTCATGGCACTGCAACGGATTCAGCGAGACGATGACAATCCGGATTGCGATTCTCTTCCGCCAACACCCGGCCCGAGGAGCATGGAGGCATACTCGAAGGAAGTGATCGACACGTACACCGCCAATATCTGCAGGATGGCCGCGTTCTCCCAGGCGCGGGGTGCGAAGTTCCTTCTCGTGTTCCAACCAGAACTCGGGAGCAAACGAGTCCGGTCAGAATTCGAAGACGAGACCCTGGCGAAGTCCGAAATCGAGCACGGCTACCTCAGGAAGCAGATCCCTGAGCATTATCGACGGTTGATCGAGGTCACACAGGATATCTGCAAGGAGCGGGGGATCACCTGCATCGACCCCAACGACATTCCTTCGTTCACTGAGAATCCGGAGACCCTGTTCTTCGACTCCGCACACCTCAACGCACTCGGTCACAGCGCCATCGCACAGATCATCCATGAGGCAATGCCGCGAGTGTCACAGGAGGGGAAGCGGGACGACTGATCTTGCCCGTGCTGTCCGAAAAGTGGGACGACGCCAAACCCGCGAGAGCGACGGCGTCGGTGACAATGGCCGCGAGTTCGCGAGCGCGCCGAGCGTATCGGCAAGAGCGTAGGAGCCATGCGCCAGCTCCTGGGACGGGGACTGGTGAAGTTGGCGGAGCTACTGGACGAGGATGGGGATGCGCCTGGATCTTCCGAGGTTCATCGCTAGGTCCGTTCGTTCCATCGGTTCGTGGATCGTGCCGGCCCATCGAATACGCTCCTCCATGTTCCGGACCACACCCCGACTCCGGGTGGTCAGGGGAATCTGGAGTCGACCCACCTACCTATCCTCTGAAGCTGTAACAACTGGCTTCGAACCGGAGCCTGGCTCCGTACTGAACGACAGCACGTTCATCGGGCAGACGTCGATGCAGATGCCGCAGTGAATGCAGCCGCTGTTCTTGTTGTCGAAGCTCTCCTGGTTCTTGGCGAACGCCATCACGTCCACGCCCACCTGGCAGTACTTGGAGCACTCGGTGCAGGAGATGCACTTGTCGTTGGACTTGATCTTGAGGCGGCCGTACCACCGGCTCAGCACCTGGTTCCAGGCCGCCAACGGGCACCAGTAGCGGCACCAGACCTTGCCGCCGAAGAACGGGTAGAGGGTGATGGGGATGACCGCCACCAGCCAGAAGTCGACCAGGTAGGCGTAGGCGGTCCACCAGCCATTGCTGCCGCTGGTGTTGTAGGCGGTGACGATGATGACGCCGATCATGAACGCCGCCAGCATCACCGCGGTCGCCTGCCACTCCCACGCGCGGGAGCGCTCACCCTTCGGCGACAGATACCGCCAGCGGTCGCCGAGGGTCTCCGCCAGGCCGCCACAGCCGCAGACCCAGGTGCAGAAACGCTTGCCGTGCTTCCAAGCCAGCAGCGGAATGAAGACGAAGGTGCCCAGCAGGCCGGCGATGATGAAGAACGCCATCACGCTGCCGGGATCACCGTTCGGCCCCGTGTTCCACCAGAAGAACGTGTTGAAGAACAGCGGGAACGGTTGATACAGGCCCCAGGCTCGCCAGGCGTAGGTGACGGTCAGCGCTTGGACCGCGATGACGTTGACGATCAGGAAGAAACCGACCTGGAACGCCAGCAGCGTCAGGTAGCGGTACGTCTGGTAGCGCTTGTCCCGGGCATGACCCCGCCAGCGGATCATCGCCTCCCGGCCGAACACGACCATCACGATCGTGTAGAGCAAGCTGTAGAGATAGCCCTGCTGGAAACCACGGGAACCACGATTCGCCATGATGTCCGCGAGGGCAGCTTCCTGGAACATCCAGGAGAACGGCAGGAAGCACCACTCGAACATCGCCCGCAAGGTGCCGTCATAGGCCGCCGGGGAAATCATGCCCTCGTACGGCCACGCCACGGCGCCTTTGCCGAAGCTCTTCACCGAGTACAGGGAGTAGACACCCAGGAACACCAGCAACAGCACCGCCCAGCGCTTCCACTGCCAGGTCTGCTCCAGTCGGATCCCCACCTTCTTGAAAAATCCGAACGGTAGCTCGGCGCCGATCATCTCGAAGACGTGGTCGTTCTTGGTCTCCCTGATCTCGCCCGCGGAGCCACCGACCGAGAACGTGACGGTGTCGGCACCGATCGACTTCAGGAACGAGCCGAAGTGCAGATCGATCCGGCCGTCGGTCACCTTGCCCATGACGGCGTCGATGTTGCGCTTCTTGGGGTAGATGAACTCCGGGTCGATGGTCACCATCGTGACCCGGTTCCGGTCACAGAGGGACAGCGCCGCCTCCAGCGCCACGTCGCCACCGCCGTAGACGAGGATGTCCTGGTCGACGTGCTTGTCGGGCTCGATCAGCCGGTGGTCGATCTTGTGGCCGTGCTCCACCTCTCCCGGAACGCCGGCCTTTCTGGGGTTGCCGGCCTTTCCCGCCGCCAGGACCACCCGGCGCGCCCGGTATTGGCCCTTGGTCGACGTCACCAGCAGCAGGTCCCCTTGGCGTTGGACGTCCTCGACCTTCTCGAAGGTGCGAACGTCGAGGCCGGAATCCTGGACCTGCGCCTCCCACCGCTGCAGCAGCTCCTCCCGCGTGCACTCCTCAAACCAGATCCTGCCCTTCTTCTCGACGTCTTCGGGCTCGGCGAAAATCAGCTTGCCCTTGGTCATGGTGTAGACCGTCTCGGCAAGGTGGTTCGCCTCCAGGATCACCGCCGAGAGCCCAAGGTCCTGGGCCGCCGCTGCTGCCCCCAAGCCCGACGAGCCGGCGCCGATGATCACCAGGTCAAGAACGCCCTCGGGGCACGGCCCTTTCGCCTTGAGCTCCCGCGCCAGGCTGTGCGTCAGGTCATGGCCGGCGTTGACGCCCAGCTTGATCAGCGGCGTGCCGGCAATCTCCCCCACCGCGTAGACCCCGGGCACCGTCGTCTGGCTGTTGCCATCGACCTGGGGCAACCGCGGGTACGACGGCTCCGACCGCTTCCTCTGGAACAGCTGGCCGACAGCGGCGCGAAACGGGTGGGTTTGCTTGTCGCTCACGAAGCTCGGCATGATCTCGCGGCGTTACTATCGCCGAACGCAATCGTTCCGGCCAATTGCTGGAGACCCACCTATCCTCACCGGAGGATCGGTCACCGACGAACCCTGCAGCCCGTCACGGAGCGTCTCGTCGTTGCCCCCCCTCTGGGGAGCTTGCCCCTTCCGCGCACGAGAGATTCGCGAGAGGAGATAACGTGGGGACCGCGACAGGTTATGTTAGTATACACCCACATAACGAATCCAATCACCGACCATGGCCAGACCGAGCACCGCACACGCCCGCCGCGAGGAGTTCCTTCCCATCCTCGCGCGCACCTTCTCCGAGACCGGCTACCGCCGCGCGACGACTGCCGAGCTCGCCCGGCGCTGCGCAGTCCCGGAGAACACCCTCTATCGATTGTGGCGGGACAAGAAGCGGATGTTCCTGGAGTCGATCGACTTCCTCTACGAGCGGACCGTGACGGTCTGGGAGACGCGCCTCGCCGAGAGCACGACCCGACGCAGCGGTGCCGAGCAACTCCTCGACTACGAGGGCGCCCACTACGGCGAGCACGGCTTCTACCGGATCATCTTTACAGGCCTCAGCGAGATCGACGACCCAGAGATCCGCAAGGCGCTGCGGCAGATGTACCGCCGGTTCCATGAGTTCATCGCCACGCACATCGCCGCGCATCGCAAGGGTGCGAGCCTGCGAGGCGGCAACATCGTCGAGCTCCTGGCCTGGGCCGTGTTGGGGATGGGCACCGTCTCCGGTCTCGGTCACGAACTCGGACTGATGTCACGCAAGCAACAACAAGATCTCTTCTCCGACGTCGGTAAATCCCTGCTGCGCGTCTAACCGTCAATCCGAACGAACCACCAACAGGCAACCAAGAACGATGCAGATTCCCGCCCTCCCCAGACAAGTCGCCATCCTCACCGTGAGTCTCGCCGTGCTCACCGCCTGCGCGAGTCGCCCGCCGCAAGACGAATACAATCCCGGCGAACGCATCGGCACCTACGACGGCCGCGCCGTCGCGATCGCGTACGCCAATTCCGAGCGCTTCGCAGACTGGATGAAGGAGTTCCGCGTCAAACATACGAAGGCCAAAGCTGCCGGCGAGGACGCCACGGTGAAGGCCATCGAAACCACGATGGAGCGACAGCAGGAGACGTTTCACGGTCAGGCATTCCGCGGCGAGAACATCGATGACATCCTCGCGCGAATCCCCGACCACGTGCGACGAATCCGCAGCGCAGCCGACGTCGTCCGCCTCGAGCAGGTGAACCTGCGGCGGCCGACGACGATAGAGACCATCGACGTCACGGACCAGCTCGTCGCGGTGTTCGAGCCCGACGCGAAGGCCCGGGGCTGGATCCGCGACATTCGCAAGAAGCCACTGGCGAGGCGTCGCTGAGACGGAAGCGATGGAGTCGCCCTCACACCCTCCCCACATCCGCATCGTCCGCCTGATCGCGAGCTGCGCGACCGTCGTCTGGTCCGTGCTGTGGATCGGGCTCGTGGCAGCATTCGCTGCGGGTGACGAGTTCTCGGACTCACTTCTGCCGGCGCTCAAGTTCATGATTCCACTCGCCTCGATCGCCGTCCTCGCGTGGTGGCGCCCAACCGCGGGCGGCACTCTCGCCGTCGCCGCTGGGATCTTCGCGATGTTCTTCTTCGACCATCCGTTTCCGCGCACGTGGCTCGCGTCGCCGGCGATCCTCCTCGGTGCCGTATTGATCCGAACGACCGTGCTCCGGGCGTTCCGCCCCCTCGAAGTCGCGGCCTGGATTGCGCTCGGCGGCGGCATGTTCGTCGCTGCCGCTCTCGTCAGTTAGCGACACCGCGGAACCTGTGTCGGGCGATGCGGGTGACGCTTACCCTGGCGCGTCCGGAACCCGAGCATGCACAACCGCAAACTCTCATCGATCGCCCTCCTCGTCGTCTTCTGGGCTCTCTCCGCGGCGAAGGGCGTGAAGGCCGTGTGCCCGATCCAACGTTCGCCGGGGCGCTGCTACCCCTCGTCGTTCACGCCGGAGTGGTGGGAAATGTTCGAGTTCGTGCACGCGGAGTGCAAGCGCCTGGGCATGGCCTTGTGGACGTACGACCAGCTCGGCTACGGCCACTACGGCTGGCTCGAGATGGCGTCGGCGCAGGCGAACGATCCGGACACGCGCCAGGTCAAGTTCGTGACCGAAGTCGGCGCGGCCGGCGAACCGATCAGCATGGATCTTCCGGAAGGCACACTGCTCGCGGCGCGGGCGTACCCCGTCGCGGGCGGGAGTCGCTCGGGCCGCTCGGACCGAAAGCTCTTCTGCGATCCTCGCTCTACAGGAGCTTCGTGATCCCAGGCAGGAGCAGTGGGTAGTTGCCGGTCTCGTCCTTCAGGGACGGCGGCTCGGTGGCGAACGTCGATTCTTCCGGCGTTGGGCCGAACTCGAGATCCGAGTCGGACGCGGTCTTCCAATCGGTTCGCTTCCCGGTGTAGCAAGCGATCTGCCCGAGGATCGCCACCATCGTGCTGTTGGCCATGTGGTAGCCGCTGTTGATCGGCTCGCCCTTCACGACGGAGTCGATCAGCGCCTTCTGCTCGGCCTCGTAGGCGTTGTTGCGCTTGCCGCTGTACCTCCAGTTGGTCTCGCCTTCGATCCGACAGCGGTTCAGTTGGCAACTCCCCTTGGTGCCCATGATGATGTCCCCGCCATTGCCGTAGGTGCCCTTCTGGGTCCGACACATCGCGTACATGCGCGTGCCGCTCGCGTACTCGTAGACCGCCGTGTGGTGGTCGAACATGTCGCCGTAGACTTCGCCGAACGACGACGAGCGCCCGCCGAGTCCGAAGCACCACGTCGGCATCTCCTCCTTCATGATCCAAGAGATCCGGTCGACGTTGTGGACGAGCGACTGCGTGACGTCGTCGCCCGAGAGCCAGCGGAAGTGGTACCAGTTGCGGAACTGGTATTGGGTTTCCGTCCACTTCGGATCACGCTTCTCCAGCCGGTACGGGCCGCGCAAGAACATCGATTGGACCGCCACGATGTCACCGATGATGCCATCGTGGATCCGCTTGACCGTCTCCTGCCAACCGCTGTGGAAGCGACTCTGCAGGCCGGAGACGATGCTCAACTTCTTCTTCTTGGCCAGGTCGCAGACCGCCTGCATCCGACGGACGCCGACCGGGTCGATGGCGTGGGGCTTCTCCACGAAGACATGCTTGCCCGATTGGATCGCAGCCTCGGCGTACATGGGGTGGAACTTCGAGGCACACGCGATGAGGACGACGTCCACGCTGTCGATCACGTGCTGGTAGCCGCCGAACTCGGTGAAACAGTGATCGTCGTCGACCACCACCTGGTCGGGGTACATCTTCTTGAGTGTCGCACGGCTGCTCTGCACGCGGTCCGCGAAGATGTCGTACATCGCGACGAGCTTGACGAAGGGGCCGACCTTCAGACTCTGCGCCGCGGCGCCGGAGCACCGTCCGCCACAACCGATCATGCCGATGCGGATCGTCTGGTTGCCGGCGGCATGGGCACTACCCTCGATCGGTAGTGTACTGAGTGCCGCCGCGCCAGCCGCCGAGGTCTGGAGGAACTCGCGACGCGTGGCTTGCGGTGGGCGCGCGGAGTCGTCTTCAAAGCTTCTGGGTCGAGTCATGGTCATCTCTGGAAGGGAGGAGTTTGCAGGTGTTGGGTCATTCCGTCTCGATGGGCACATCGAGTTCGAGCAGCGTGTTGCGCAGCCATGCGAGC
>CAYYAQ010000048.1:31739-34125 GCA_964469555.1 uncultured candidatus Brocadiaceae bacterium
GCCCGAAAACTTCCTCGGCTATTACGCCAACGGCACGGCCTGGATGTTCTGGGCGTTGGCGCCATCGCCGATCGAACAGTGGCTCACCGCGATCCCTGTTTGTTCGCCGCGGACATCGGCAGCCAACGATTCGCTCACGTCCTTGATGTGAACGTGGTTGATCTTGTCCTTGAAGCGATCACAAAACGCCGCCGGGTCCTGCCCCGCGATGAACGAGTTACCCGTGTCGAGATTCATGCGCAGGTAGGGGCTGTCACAGAACTCGAGCATCTCGGCCACGCGGTCGGGATTCGTGGTGAAGTAGCCGTGGATCTCGATGGTGATCACGATCTCGTACGCCGCGGCGACTTCGATGATCTGCCCGTAGCTTCGCCGCATCGATTCCATGGCTTCTGCATCCGACAGTCCCTCGGGTTTGTGCATGCCGTCGGTCGTGGCGACCCGCTCGCAACCAGCGAGCTTGGCCCAGGGAATCGTCTTGAGGACGTAGGGCACGCCGTACAGTGGACCGTCCTGACCGGAGAGCGGGTACGCCGCGTCGACCTGGGAGAAGCGCACACCGTAGTCCTCCATCTTTCGGCGCAGCACGAGTGGGTCCTCGTACAGGGCGACGTGGGGTTGATAGCCGAGGCCGTGGATCCAGCTCACGCCGTCGATCACGCCGCATTCGATGAAGTGGATGTCGTTTTGTTGCGCCCACTCGAGACACTTCTCGAAGTTCCAGTAGGCGGAATTGAAGGCATCGGTGTGGAATCCGATTCTCACGTTGGTTTCTCCTCAGGCTTCGTACACGAAGGACTGGTCACCGTATCCGGTCCTTGCCCGCGGTGGGGTCTATTGTCTTCCTGATCGTGCTCCCAGGCTGCGCCGCCGGATCCAGGCCGGCTGCCCAAGCGCAGCCGCGGCGGAAGAGAGCGCCGACAGCTGGTACGGCGAGTGCGCGCACATCGTGTCCGAGCGGAGAATGAAATACCCGGCCTGCGCCGTACCGCAACACGAACGCCATGGGGTGGCGTTTCCCGTCTACGTTCGAACGCGCGTCGGCGAGGACGGTGACCGGTGTCGTCCCCTCCAGGCAGGTGTACAGTTCGTCGGTCGTCTCGAACGAAGTCATGCCGCGAGTGACGGCGTGGTCGGTCTCGAGGATTTCGACGCGGAAGCGGCCGTAGCGATCGTGACCGCGGAACTTCGGGTTCCACACTCGTCCGGCGAGCGTCTCGAACTCCTGCTTGTACTCTTGGAACGCGCCGCACGCAAAGTGGACGAGAACGAGGCCCCCACCCGCACGGACAAAACGGGTCAAGTTGTCGTAGCCGTCGCGTCCCGGCACCGCCGGATCGTAGTTCTTGAAGTGCAACACTACGGCGTCGTAGGCGCGCAGGTCAGCCGAAGCGAGCTGCGTGAGGTCGCGCACCACGTCCACCGTCAGTCGCGAGTCGGCGATGAGTTGCCGCCGCAGCACTGCTTCGGTCCGCTGCCACTTGTGGCCCGGGTAGTCTTCCCCGGTGACGATCAACACCTTTCCTTGTGTCTTGGTCCGGGCACCGGCGCCACGGGACGGTGCTTCCGTCGGGACTCGGCATCCGATCAACCCTGTTGCCACCAGGGCCGCCACCGCGAGAAGGACCCTCGACGCGGCGCGCGGACGATTCCTTGCTTCGACCAGCACTTTCGTAGCGTTCACCATCGACTTCGGGTTGGGTCCCGCCGATCGTCGCACCGCGTCGGTCCCGGCACAAGGATGGACGAAGTGCCGCGTCAACAATTGACCCACCTGCTTCCGATCGCTCGTTGCGCGCGGGGACCTCACCCTCCGGCTCTCGCCAGAGGCCATCGTTCCTACGCCGGTTCCCGATTCTCCTGGCACGCCAGCAAGGGGAGCGCGAGAACTACGGCGGCCGCGATCATGCCTTCGTGGCCGCCCCAGGGTGGCGTGTGCTCCACGAACCCCCGATAGCTCTTCGACAGCAGTTGACCGCCCACCACGACGTTCCAGCGCATGGCCGGCACCTGCACCAGAACGAGCAAACCAGCCAACCCACTGAGACGCATCATCCACCGGGGATCGAGCTTGGGGCGAATCGCAACCAGCAGGAGCAGGAAGGGACAGAGGGAGCCAAGGAGAACCTGCACGAGACCGTAGGACACGGCCAGGTGCTCCGTGATCAGGGTTGAGGCGGCATGCCATTCGGCCCCGGACTCGTAGACCCTGCGCGCCAACTCCAACGTCTCCAGGCACACTGCCAGGTCGGTTGCCGACCCCAACGGCGACAGCTTCACCTTCAAGGACAAGCGACGACACCCGGAGCGGATGTTGTGGTCCGAGCTTGTGCAGCGGGTGTTTCTCGCGGCTGTGTTGCACTGTCCCCGCGGTGGCGGCGCCGGG
>CAYYAQ010000049.1:0-3027 GCA_964469555.1 uncultured candidatus Brocadiaceae bacterium
AGAGGAATAGCAAGACGACGACTCCCAGCGCCCGGATCGCGCCGATGTACACGTGGGAGTTCGCGGTGTCTTGCAGCAGACCGAACGCCATCCCCATGTTGTATTCGCGCACGACTTGGAGGTTGAAGAAACCCAGCTCGAAGATCGGGGCCGGCATCGACTCCGCGAGAAGTCCGTTCGCGCGGACGTGGAACTCCACGGCCTCGGTCTTGCTCCACCAATCGAGCGCGATCGCCCCTGCCAGGAGGGCCCAGAACGTGATCCACGGGGTCACCCTTGCACGCGGACGGTTGTTCTCGTCGCCCGGCTGGTGAGAGTCCGCGGTCATCGCTCGACCTCGATTTCGGACGGGGATCGCAGCATCCACATGGCGACCCGCGGCAAGAGGAACGCGCCGACGATCGCGAACACCGGAAAGCTCCACTCGGCGATGGTGGTCGCCGTGGAGATCGGTGGAGGCGGCACCGCGTGATCGAACGGGTCGAATCCTGAGAGCAATCCGAGCTCGGTCATGCCCAATCCTGCGAGGGCCCAGAGAACGAGGCCGACGACGGCACCGGCCAAAGTTAGCAGGATCTTTGTCATGCGGTTGTGGGAGGAAGACACGCTTGCAATGCGTCAGAAATCGGGGTTTCCAGGGTAATTCGATTCCACCACGACGAGGGAATGCTGCCAACCATCCTTTCCCGCTGTCAGTATGAGGTATGCGATCGTCGATCCATGGGTATATGGGTATAATGGTCATTCCTGCTCTTCCCCCATGCGTCCGGACCCAGAGACCCCCCGACGGGACCGAAGAACGCCAGCTCCGCGACTCCCAGGCCTCTCCGCGCGCCTGATGCTTGTCGTGTTGGTGTTCGCGGTTGTGATGGCCGGCGCCTACTACTGGCTGGTCCACCGTCCTCTGTACGAGCAACTACGCGGTCTCGATGAGACCGAGGTTCGGCTCCTGTTCCGGAATCAGCGCAACCAACTCCGGCTGGATTTCGAAGGGGCCCAATCGGAACTCACCTCGATAGCCAAGCGCGATGTGATCAGGGGATTCGACCCGGTGCAACTCGACAAGGCTCTTGCGCAAGAGGAGCAGACGACCACCTTCTACAAGAGGTTCACGATCATGGACATGAATAGTCGGGTGGTATCCCGACCGAGCATTCCGAGTTCCAATGGCCTGGATCGATCTGACCGCGGCTATTTCAGGGGGCCGCTCGGGAACAACAGTCTCTACATCGAAGTCGAGGACGACGGCGTTGGGTTCCGGACCGAACCGCTGCCTCCGCGTGAGAGTCAGATCGGCGGTCTCGGTCTGTTCAGTTTCCGTGAGCGGGTCCGTCAGATCGGTGGATCGCTCAGCATCGAGAGCAATCCCGATCGGGGCTGCCTCGTCACCGTTGTCATCCCTCTGAAAGCGGGCAGTGAAGTGCGACGTGAGGAGATCGAGAGCCGATGATCAAGATATTACTGGTGGATGACCACAAGGTGATACGCGATGGGCTACGCCTGTTATTGGACGATCATCCGGACATGCAGGTGGTGGGGAGGCGGACCACGGTCGAGATGCCCTGGCGCTGGCATCCAGGATCCAGGTAGACGTGGTGGTGATGGACGTGGCCATGCCCGAGCTCAACGGCATCGAGACGACACGACGAATGTTGACCCGGTTTCCCAGCATCAAGGTCGTCTTCCTCTCCATGTACAACGAACGGAAGATCCTCACGGAGATGCTTCAGTCCGGGGCTTCCGCACTCGTGGTCAAGGGCAGTGCGACGGAAGATCTCGTGCAGGCGATCCGCACGGTGCATGCTGGTCGGACGTTCCTGGCGCCGGAGATCATCAAGATTGTGGGCGAGGACTTTGCCAAGAAGGACGGCGTCGTGCGTGGGAAGTCCAGCGGCCTGACCAATCGGGAACTCGAAGTTCTCCAACTCGTGGCCGAGGGCGGCACGACGAAGTCGATCGGCAATCGGTTGGACATCAGCGCCAAAACCGTGGATGCCCACCGACAGAACATCATGCGGAAGCTCAATCTGAGGACGGTGGCGGAGCTGACGAAGTACGCCGTTCGCGAGGGGATTACCTTTCTTTAGAGCCCCAGCGAGAATTCGCGGATTTCTTGACGTGCGCGCGAGGGAGTTACGGTGTATAGACTCTTCTCCAATAGACCCCGTTACACATCCCCAATAAAGAAACCCCCAATGGCCGCCAAGAAAACCAAGAAGAAGACTGCAAAGAAACCTGCAAAGAAGCCTGCAAAGAAACCTGCTGGGAAGTCAGATGGGTCCAAGGCTCTGGAGTTCGCGCGAGCGTATCTTCGTAAGAAGCCCAAAGCTCCCTTCAGTGAGGTCAAGGCAGGGGCGAACAAGAAGCGGATCACGATCTACCCGATCACCTACGGTCGTGCCAAAGCTCTCGAGGGACTCGTCGTGGTCTCCGCCTACGGAACAAAGAAGAACACCAAAGCCACGCGCGGTCCGGGTCGTCCGAAGGGCAGCAAGAACAAGCGTGGCCCGGGTCGTCCGCGCAAGTCTGCGGGGGGACTCGACTCCATCGAGAGCCTCGTATCGACGATCAAGACGCTCCAGCGAGAGCGCGACGACGCCCTGAGAGCTATCGACAAGATCAAGAGCCTTCTCGCCACTCTGTAGACGCGACCGAGGGATGATCTTGCAGTGCAGGCGGTAGGCGCTAAGGTCGTGTCGCGTGACGTGTCGGGGCGTAGCTTAGCCTGGTAAAGCGCTTGGTTTGGGACCAAGAGAGCGGAGGTTCAAATCCTCTCGCCCCGACCAGCCCCCCGCGGAGAGGAAATTGGTCGGGGTGTGCGGTTCGGTGTTTCGCGCCGCGATGACGGCGAATCCTCTTTTCGCGCGGAGTGGGAAAAAGGCTAGCGCCTTGTCTTGAGGTGGTCGTCGAAGAATCGCGTAAGCAGCTTGTACAGGTGTAGGCGGTCGCGTCCGCGGATGCCGTGTTTTTGCATCGGGTAGGGCATGTAGTCGACGAGAACTCCGGACTCGATGCACTTGTCGACGA
>CAYYAQ010000049.1:3037-33829 GCA_964469555.1 uncultured candidatus Brocadiaceae bacterium
GCCAGGCTGTGCGACCACATCACGGTCTTGTCGTCGGTGCCGTGGATGACGAGGAGGCGACCGGTGAGTTTCTTGGCGACCGGTATCACGGAGGCCGAGGCATAGCCTCTTGGGTTCTCTTTCGGCGTGTCCATGTAGCGCTCGGTGTAGCCCGTCTCGTACTGCCTCCAGTCCGTGACCGGGGCGCCGCTAGCTCCGCAGGCGAAGGTTCCGCGGGGGGATTTCAGCATCAGATTCAAGGTCATGTAGCCGCCGTACGACCAACCGTGCACGCCGATGCGTCGGCTGTCGACGTAGGGGAGAGCCTTCAGGTGGGCGATGGCCTGCAACTGGTCGCGGACCTCGAGCTCACCGAGACGCCGGTGGACCGCCTGCGAGAATTCGATGCCGCGGTTATCCGTGCCTCGGTTGTCGAGCGTGCAGATGATGAATCCGCGAGTCGCCATGTAGTGCAACCACAAGCTGCTGCCGCCGAGCCATCGGTCCTTTACGAGCTGGCTGTGGGGGCCGCCGTAGACGTAGAGGAGACACGGGTACTTCTTGGCGCCTGCGGGGTCGAGTCCGGGGGGGAGGATGATGGTGCCGTGCAGCTTCGTGCCGTCGTCGGCACGAATCGAGAAGAACTCCTGCTTGCCCATGACCGGGAACCGGTGTCGGGCTCGCACGATGTGGCTGACTCTTCCGGTCGCGAGAAGGATGACCTGGGACTGTCCAGGATTCGAGAGGTTCGAGAAGGTGTCGTGGACGAAGGCGCCGTCGGACGAGAGTTTGCACCTGTGCTGCCCGCGGTCCTTCGTCACCTGTCGCATTGCGGAGGTCTTCAGGTTGACCTCCCACAGGTGCAACTCGAGAGGGTTCTCGCCGGAAGCCATGACGTAGGCCAGCGCCGTGTCTCGGAACCCGACGAATTCCCTGACGTCGAATTCGCCCTTCGTCACTTGGGACAAGAGCTTGCCGGTGGCGTCGTACAGATAGAGGTGGCGATAGCCGTCGCGGGGCGAGAACCACAGAAACCGTCCGCTCTTGTCCTCGAGGAAGATCGGCCCGTGTTGTGGCTCGATCCACTGCTCGTCCTTCTCCTCGAACAGGGTCTTTTTGAACTTGGCCTCGGTCGGGTCGAACCGCGCGAGCGTCATGTGGTCCTGGCCGCGGTTCACGATGGCGATATCGAGCGATGCGCCGGTCGGGCCGAACGTCGCGTTCGTCCAGTAGATGTCTTTCTCAGTGCCCTTCGAGAGGTATCGAACCTTGCCGTCGGCGACGTCGCACACGCCGACCTGCACGTACGAGTTCGCGCCGCCGGCCATCGGGTAGCGTCCGTGCAGCGCTTTCGGTGGCATCGTCGTGTGGTCGACGAACGGGTAGCGAGCGGTCGGCCCGAGGTCTTCGCGGAAGAACGCGAGGAAACGGTTGTCCGGGCTCCACCACAAGCCGTCGTGAATCCCGAACTCCTGTCGGTGCGCGCCGCCGCCGTAGACGACGTCCTTGGATCCGTCGCCGGTGATCTTCTTCGCCTCGGTCTTGCCGATCTGGATGTAGAGCTGGTGATTCACGACGAAGGCCACGCGGCTGTCGTCCGCGGCGATCGCCATGCGCGCCGCCCCCTTGGGAAGCGGCAGGATCAGCTCGGCCTTCGCGGTCCCGATCCTCCAGCGGTAGACGCCGTGAGAGAGTTGGATTCGTATCGTCGTCGTGTTGTGCCAGGTGAACGGCGTGACGATGTTGTTTGTCGAACCCGGTGAACCTGCCGCGGCCAGCGCCGCGTTGAGGCCCTTGCCGGTGAATAGGATCTTCTCGCCAGGCTTCGTGGCATCGACGACCATCACGCGATCCGCGACCGGGCGCATCCTGGAGAACTTCTGGGTGTCCGGAATCCACTGATCCCGTGCCACCGGCTCGGTATAGCTCCCCGGCGCCATGATCACCCGCCGGAGCGTCAGGGTCTTGTCGCCCTGGGCGAGGCAGAAGGTCGTCAGGCCCAGGGTGGCGATGGTTGTGGTCAGTGGAGGTTGCATACGACCATCTTCGCTGCGCGGTGCGGTTGGGCCAAGGCCACGAGGTGGGTATTGTCTCGGGCCACATGACTTCGGGCGGTCGGCACATTCTCCACGTGTTTCCGGGTTTCGACTCCGGGGGCGCGCAGATGCGCACCGTGCAACTCATGGGGATGATGCCTGCGGGCACGCGGCACTCGATCCTCGCGATGAACGGTGGTTACCAGTTCGTGACCCAGGTGCCCGACGGAGTTGAAGTGGAGACCCTGTCCGCGCCGCCGGATCGGTCGTTCCACGGGATGGGCAACTTCATGGCGGACCTCTTGCGGGAGAAGCGTCCCGATGCCGTCATGACCTACAACTGGGGCAGCATCGAGATGGTGCTCGGCGCCCGCCGCGCCCGGTTCACGCCGCTGATTCACCACGAGGATGGGTTTGGACCAGAGGAGAGTGATAGGTATCTCTTGCGGCGAATCTGGATCCGGCGGTTCCTCTTGCGGACTGCGACGGCGGTCGCCGTGCCATCGAACACACTGCGCGATCTCGCGATCCGGCGTTGGCGGGTGCCGTCGGCGCGGGTGCACTACCTCCCGAACGGCGTCGACCTCGAGCGTTTCACGCCGGGCGCTCGGATGGGTGGGGATCCGCCACTCATCATCGGCCACGTCGGACACCTGCGTCCGGAGAAGAACCAACGTTTGCTGATCAAAGCGTTCGCGCGCAGCGCGTCGCGGGCGTACGCCAGGCTCCATCTCTTCGGTGACGGACCCGAGGAAGACGACCTCCGACAACTCGTCCGATCCCTCGGTGTGCAGGACGTCGTCGAATTCAAGGGAACTGTCGCGGACACCGCCCCGGTCTATCGGGAGATGGACGTGTTCGCGTTGTCGTCGCACACCGAGCAAATGCCGCTGACGGTCCTCGAAGCGATGGCGTCCGGATTGGCGGTCGTGTCGACGGACGTGGGCGACGTGCACGCGATGGTCGATCCGAGCAACCACAACCTGGTCGTCGCGAAGGCAAATCCGGATGCGTTTGCGGGCGCGATCGATCGGGCGGTCGACAACGCGGGCCTGCGACGGTCGGTGGGTGATGCCAACCGCGCTCGATGTGAGTCGGAGTACGACAAACACGCCCGTTACCGGGCGTGGGTCGATCTCTACGATTCCTTACTCAGCTAGAACGTCCAGCCGAAGCCGAACTCGGCGAAGGCCTGGGGTTCCAGCGTGCCGTCGTAGGAGTCTGGGCCATTGCTCTGAATCTCGTAGTGGCCGCCGATCGTCGTCCCGATGCGGAGGAATGCGGAGAGGTTGGCGTTGAACCGGTGCTGTCCGCCGAGCGACACTTCGAACTCCTGCGCGCTCATGCGTCGCGGGGTCTTTTGTGGCGAAGGCGCCCGGGTCTGGTAGTTGCCTCCGTCCAGGTCCACGCTCAGGAAAACCGAGTTGTGATCGTTGGGGGTGTGGGTGAGGCGCACTTGCCTCGGCAACAACACGTCGACGCGCCACTGCTCGTCGGGAATCCAGGCCACGCCGGCGATCGGGTAGATCTCGAGACCGCGGAAGAGACCGGAGTGCTCGGCGCCGACCAGGAGGAACAACTCGTTCGAGTAGCGCCACGTCAGCAGGCCCCGACCGTAGAATTGCCAGTCATCGCCGTGCAGCGTGCCGCCGAAGTCCGTCCATACGCCGGGCACGAAGTCGACCTCGATCAGCGTGTCCTTGTCCAGGAACTGACCGTATTGGATGGTCGCGGTGGCTCGGGAGAGGACGACGTTGGCGGGGGCTCCGCCCGGCGTGGCCTGAGCGCGAGGGCTGAAGCTGTAGTGACGGTGACCGTACTGAACGCCTACGTCGACGAACGTGCTCGGGTCGGCCAGATGGATCCTGCGCTCGACGTCCGCCTTGGCGTGGAGTATGTCGAAGCTGCCGGGTTCGCCCTTGATCTCGTCGCTCTTCATGACGAGTCCACTGATCTGCGCCTCGGCGCGCCACGGTTCTCGCCGGAGCATGAAGTCGCCGTGCTGCCTCATGAACAGCGCGTTCGGCGCGTAGTTCTGTGGGATTGCGACGCTGCGGTTGTCGGCCCCGCTGTTCGAGCCCGGCGCGTCTCCGTTCATCGGGACGCTGCAGGCGGTAAGTAGGCAAAGAAGGCCACAGGCGGCCACGCGGTTGATCATGCGATCCCTCCCAAAGGTGCTGTTGTCGTCGGTCGCGGTCTGAGGGGGGCAGTTTCGCGTATCCGGTGCCGAGTTTCAACTGTGAGGCAGCGGCGAGAAAACTGTGCACAGTTCTCCACAGTGCGTCCGCGCGAGCACGCCGCGGGAATCAGCGCTGGAATATCGGTAAGTACTGCTTGGGCACTTGCAGCACGATGCACGCCACGGCGGTGGCGAAGACGTCTCCGGGACCGACGCGATTGACCCAGCGACCGTCGTCTCGCTGGTCCTGGATCAGGTGGTCTCGAATCGCCGCGTAGTAGTCCCGGAAGCACCGCTCCCGCACCACCCCTTCCGCGTGGAAGAGGGCCTGGCACGTGTAGTAGTTGCCGTACCAGAAGTAGTAATGGTGCGGATACCACTCCCGGACCTGCTGCCACTCGTCCATCAGAAACTCGACGGCGGGCCCGATCAGGTCGAGATCGTAGACTCCGGCGGACGTGAGCGCCGTGACTCCGGCGGCGTTGATCGAGAACTGGCTGTTCTTCCGGCCCGCGCCCTGACCGTAGATCTTGTAGTAGAACAGCCCGGCGTTGGATCCACGCCTGGTCTGGCTCTTGCGGACGTAGGCGACGGCCAGGTCAATCGTGCTGCGTGGGACCTGGATGCCGATGTTGCGCGCGGCGCGGAGAGCCTGGAGCTGGCAGACCGTGACCGACAGGTCCGCCTTTTGGGTGAACGCGTTGTAGCGCCACGCCCCATGGGTGTTCTGGCAGTCGACGATGATGTGGACCGCCTTCTCCAACCCCTTCTTTATCTTGCGGTTACGCGACATGCCGTAGACCTCGGCGAGGAACAGGGTGGCGAAGGCGTGGCTGTACATCCGCGTGCCCGAGTCGCTGATGAACCCGGACTCGCTGACGTGGTGGAGCACGTAATCGAGGATCTTGGCGACGACCTTGCCGTATTTCCCGCGGTTCGGGAGGTGGCCGCCGGACAGGAATGCCATGCCGGCGATCGACGTGATGCCGATGTGTCCCTCAGCTCTGGCGCGCTGTGTTTCCACCGTGCGGAAGACCAGGTAGCCGTCGCCCTGCTTGTGCCCTACTTCGCCGGTCCAGAACCCCCTCGCGTCCTGGGTCTCGGCGAGCCACGCGAGGCCGGCTTCGACGGACTTGTCGACGTTCTTGTTCCAGAGGCTCGCGAGGCTCAGATGGGATCGGCGCTTCAGGGAACCGGCGGACTTGGTGCTCGCGTTGCGAATCGTCTCGGTCTTGCCAGCCTTGTCCTGGGCCTCGGCGTCCGTGGCACCGACCGTGGCCGTGATCAAGACTCCGCAGAGGAACACTCGTCTTACGGGGTTGCGAGGACCGACGACCATCTGCGCATCGTAGCCGTGACCCGATCGGTTCGGGGGCGGCGGTGGGGGGAAAACCGTGCGGGAATCTGCCGCCGGGACATTTGTAGTCAGGCGTTGGTCGCCGCAATCGCGACGAACTCGCCGTAGTCGCGAGGACGAGCCCTCCCGTCGAGTATCCGGGTAGCCAGGGTGCTCGAGCTGATCGTCTCCTTCAAGGTGTAATTCTTCGCGGTGAGGAAACCCGGGAGTGCCTCAGGGGTGGTGGACCATGCGAAGTGCTCCGGAGGTCGACGCCGTTCGAGCGCCGTCGCGAGTCGAGCGATCGGGCTGGTGGGGTCGGCGAGCCTGGCGACGCTGAGGTAGCTGAAGGCGAACCGGAGCGGTGCGCGTGACGAGGCGGCGAACCGTTCGAACGTGCGCACCACGTCGCTCGGGTCGAGGTACATCAACAGGCCTTCCGCGATGACCAAGGTCGGCAGGTCCGGGTCGCAACCCAGGGACGCGAGGTCACCGACCGGGCCTGCCTCGATCGACTCTGCTTCGACGTCGACGAATCGCAGGTTCAAAACATCGGCGAACGCTTCGCGTTTGATATCCATGGGTGCGGGGCGGTCGACTTCGATCACGGACGCGTGCTCGAACCGACGGCACAACCGCAGACCCAGCGGATCGAGTCCGGCGCCGAGGATCACGACCTGCGATGCTTCACCGGTCTCGAGGCACGCCACGCCCTGCTCGTGGAACCAGATCTTGCGGCAGAGAAGGTGCTGCACGGTGCCTGGGATCCGGAACTCGATGACGCCCAGGAACACTGCGCGAAACGGAGAGAACTCTAGCCACGGGAGAAGGCGTCGATCCCATCCCGGTACACGATTCAGGATATCTCGTTCGGCGTTCTCGCCGTGTCGCAACCACTCCGCAGCGTGGTCGAGCTTGCGCACCCAAGGCATTTGACGCACGCAGTGCATCGTCATGTCGACCGCGCGCGTTGTGAACGTGGGGAGCCTTCCCCGCGGGGAAGAGTTGTCGCGGGGATGATTCCCCGGGTCGGCCATCAGGCGTAGTGGCAGCCGAAGCGGTTCGTGATGAAGTCCTGGAACTTGACGTCTTCCATGCGCACGACGCCGGTCTGTGGGAGCTTGCCCTCGAACAGGAGGTCGAGCACTCCGCACACACCGGCCGCGGTCGTGATTTGGATGCCGCTCCAATTCTCGCCGTCGATCTCCTTGTGGTAGATCGTCTTGGCGTACGCGTGCTCGGTGAGCTTGCCGGCGTGCAGGCCGACCGCGGTCACGAAGATGACAATCTGATCGTTGAACGTCGTCGGCAGTGTTCGATCCCACATTTCCGCCAGCACGTCCTGGTGGTCCTTCATCTGCATGTCGTCGAGAAGGAACTTGAGGAGGTGGTTGTGGCCGGGGTACCGGATCGACTTGTAGCTGACGTTACGGACCTCCCCCTTCAGGGTCTCGGCCAGCGTTCCCAGCCCGCCGGAAGTGTTGAACGCCTCGTAGCGGACGCCGTCGATCGTGATCTCTTCGAGGTTCTCGAGTGGCTGCACCTCCCGTAGTTCGTGGTCCATCACGACCTCGCACGGTTGGCAATACTCGTTGATCAGGCCCTCCGTGCTCCAGGTGAGGTTGTACTTCAGCCGGTTGGCGGGATAGCGCGGTAGCGCGCCGACGCGCATGTGCAGGTCCGTCACTTGGGACATCGCCTTGACGAGATGCATCGCGACGATCGTGATGAATCCGGGAGCCAGCCCACACTGCGGAATGAATGCCGTCTTTGCGCTCTTTGCGATCATCAGGACTTCGTCCGTGACGCGCACGTCCTCCGTCAGGTCCAGATAGTGCAGGTTGTTCGCGCGGGCGCGGTCGGCGATGACGATATTGCTGTGGTACGGCGCGCACGAGATCACCGCATCCGCGCCGTCCATGACCGTGTCGAGGGCGCTCGGGTCGCCGAAGTCCGCGACGGTTCCCTCTGCTGCAGCCACCTTGCCGCAGAGGAAGTCGATCGCGTCCTTGCTGCCGTCCACGACGCGGAGGCCGTAGTCACCACTTGTTCCGAGGAGATGCGCGACCATGCGACCGATCTTTCCGGCGCCGATCAGGACGACTGTATTCATCGCTTTTGGCCGACGATGTACGCGATCCACGCTTCGTCGGGGTCTCCTTTCTCTTTGCGGCGGAACACGCCGTTACCCTCGCCGGTATCGAGCTCCGTGCCTTCCCACAGGAAGTGCACGTCCTCGAATCCAGCCGCCTCGAATGCCTCGCGCAGGTCCGGCGGCGTCCACAGACGCCAGTCGTAGATGAACGCGTTCCGCATCCGCGAGCCATCTTCGAACTGGAAGTGGATCTTGCACACGCACTCGTAGGTCAGCGGGTCGAACGAGTCCTGGTCCCAGACGTACGTGAACCCCTCCTGTGGGCGCTCCTCTTCCTGCAGCACCTGCGTTTCGCTGCCGCCCCAGATGTCCATGAACATCAACCCGCCAGTCTTCAGCGACTCGTAGGCGTTGGCGATGTAGGAGTGGAGGTCCTTCCGCTGCTTGAAGATGCAGTAGCTGAAGTTCATCGCCGCGATGAGGTCCGCCTTCGGTTCCTTCACGGCATTGACGTCTTGCTCGAACAGATGCACACGACTCTGCTGGTGTGGCGTCAGCGGTTCGAGGTTGTGCTTGCGACCCCAGTCCAACGTCGGTCCGTCGAGATCGACTCCGATCGCTTCGTTGTCGCGGTGCAGCTTCACGAAAGCTGTCGACAGCGTGAACGTGCCGCAGAAGTCCTCGCGAAACATGCGGAGGCTGCGCCCGGTGTATCGCTTGAAGTAGCGGGAGAAGAACTTCGCGTCGGTGTCCGGCGCCTGCACGCTCTCCTGGTAAAGGATGTGCCTGTCCGCGTTGCGGGAGGTGAGGCGCTTCGTCTTCGGCTTCTTGATGGTTGCCACCATACGTTGTCTTTGCTGAGTTGGTTCGGGTTGCGGTACACGAGCAAAGCAGTCCGTCGATTCAGTTCCAACCCTTTTTTCTGACAGGGATCCCTCGCGGGGTAGCATGCGGGCCGAACGACCATGCACCGAATTCATGTTCGAGAGGTCGACATCACCACCCTGCGCGTGGACGCCGTCGTCAACGCCGCAAACGAACGTATGCTGGGGGGTGGCGGCGTCGATGGCGCGATCCACCGTGCGGCGGGTCCGGGACTGCTCGAAGAGTGCCGCGGTGCGTTGGAAGTGCGTCCGGGCGTGCGCTGCCCGACGGGCGAGGCGCGCATCACGGGCGGCCACGGCCTGCAGGCGTCCCATGTGATCCATACCGTCGGCCCGGTGTACCACGGCGGCGACCAGGGCGAGGCGGAGCTCCTGGCCTCGTGCTACCGGGAGAGCCTGCGCTTGCTCCGGGAACGAGGCCTGGTCTCGATCGCGTTTCCGGCGATCAGCTGCGGGGTGTACGGATACCCGATCGCCGACGCGGCGCGCCTCGCGATGGGAGTCGTCAGGGATTGCCTGTCGCGAGACGCGATCATCGAGGAGGTCGTGTTCGCCGCGTTCGGAGACGAGGTCGCAGCGGCCCTGCGGAACGCTCTGGGGGAGCGGTCCTAGGGTTACACTCTCGCCCATGCGCATCGCCTGCCTTCTCTTCGCCGCCGCTCTCCTGGCAGCCTGTTCGGACAGCGACAACCTGAGTTGGGTGATCGTGAGCAACCCGAGCGGTGGGGGCGTCGGCGCGAAGGGTGGACTCGTGTTCACGTGGCGTTACAGCAGCAAGTCCCTGACCGTGATCGGTGGATCGACGGACACCGGTCGTCCCGTCGCGTTGCTTCTCTCCGAGAGGGGCGGCCCATCCGGCGCGAATCCGAACGAGACGCGGGACTTCTACCTCGGGATCGATACCGACGCCGTGGTCGTCGTGCACCGCGAGGGGGGGGGAATCCACAGCCCTGCCCTGTCCGGCGGCGTGCAAGTCGTCACCGGATCGATGCACGTCCTGCCGAAGCCGGACAGCGCCACCGCGTTGCGCGTCGTGACGCCGACCGAGGTCGTGCACCTGGCAGCCGCCGGGAATCTCGTCGTGGCAGAAAGCGTGGCAGGAATCGTCGTGATGATCCCCGGTGAGACGCCGCGCGTGTTTCCCGTGGACAGCGATCTGCAAGCGATCGGCGACGACTACCTGATCCTCGAGCGGTCTGGTCGACGAACGCTGATCAAGCCTCCGCCCGCGACGACGATCGGGACTCAGGCGGTGTTCGACTCCGGGCGTGGTTCGTATCGCTTCTACTCCTACGCGAACGAGTTCAACGCGGAGCTCCCTGCCGTGAGGTTCAAGGTGATGGATGGCAGCTCGGGGATCCGGTTGGATGGCACGTTCCCTGGTGCAGCCGGGGGTGCGCTCGACACGGCGTTCCGCGCGATCCTTACGGCTCGCAACCACCACCTGTTGATCGTGCGGACTCCGGACTGAGCGGCTTCAGCGGAGGGAGCTGTAGCGCGACTCCATGACCTCGGCGTCTTCAGCGATGGTCTTGACAGCGGGGAAGCCTCTGCGCAGTCGATCCAGGAGCGCCGGATCGTCGAGAAACTGGCTGATCTTTGCGCGGAGATCGTCGGCATCGCCGCGTCGGAAGTGCAGTCCGCTCACGCCATCGTCGACGAGCTCGGCCATGCCGCCGTGGTCCGTCGCGATCACGGGGAGCCCCGCGAGGTACGCCTCGTGGATCGTCAGTGGGGAGTTCTCATACCAGAGCGACGGAATCACCAGTACGTCCAGGCTCGCGAGGACCTTGCCGACATCGCTGTTTTCGAATCTGCCCATCAACGTCAGGCCGTCGGGTTTCGTCAACTCCCGAAGGCTCTTGCCGTACTCAGGGAAGATGTCGAGGTCTCCCCAGATCTGGCATTCCGCGCGCTTGGGGTCGATGCCTCGGAACGCCTCGATGAGGATGTCCACGCCCTTGTAGTCGGCGATCGTGCCGATGTAGCCGATCCGCAGGCGATCGTCGGTGGTCCGTTCGACGCCATCGAAGGTCTCGACGACGAAGCCGTTGTCCGAGTGAAGGACCCGGTCCGCCGTGATCCAGCCGGCGTCGATGAACCGTTGGCGCAGGAAGGCCGACGGAGAGAGGAACAAGTCGACCTTCCCGAGCCGCGCCTTGATCTCCGCTTCGCGTGTTCGGATGGCATCGGCGTACGTCGCGTCGGCGACCGGTGCGGGCAGATGCTCGACGCACCTGGCGCACGCTTCGGGTTCCGGACCGGGACACAGCTCGAGTCCGGGTCGCAGCAACTGGCCGTCCCTCGGGCACATCAGCATGTACTCGTGCAGCGTGTAGACCAAGGGGAGTCCGCGCGCAGCGACCCGGTCGATGTAGCCGATGCTGTGCAGCGCCAGGTGCTGGCAGTGCACGAGGTCGGGTTTGGTGGCGTCGAGCACCTGTTCGAACAGTTCCTCCATCTTCGGATTGCGGTAGGTGCTCTCGAAGCTGTCGAAGCCGTGTTTGAATACGACCTCGTGGTAGGGGATGTCGCGGAAGGTGCCGCGACTCAGTTCGTACTGCTCGCGGTCGGGGTAGGACTCCGTGAAGAAGAACTCGACGTCGTGTCCCCGGGCGCGCATCGCCCGCGCGAGATTGAGGGTGTAGATCTCGGTGCCGGCGACGTGCTTTGGCGGTAGCAGTTGGTGTACGACGTAGAGAATGCGCATGCGTCAGGAGGGGTCGCGTCGGCCCCGCTCGTCGCGGAGGGCGCGGGCGTTGGACTCGCGTTGTAGCACGGCGAGATCGGTTCGGCGCTCACCTTTGATCCGAGTGCCGGTCCGCCGCTCGGCCGCGATGGCCGCGCTGTAGTGCTCGCGAAGTTCGTCGACGTGTTGCGCCGGTCCCGGCGGAGGTTCGGGGATGGCGCTCGTGCACGCGGCTCGAAGATCCGCATCCGTCGCCATTCTGGCCATCGCGTCGGTCAGCGCGGTCACGTCGCCAGCCGGGACCTTCAGGCCTGCGTCGCCGATGCGATCGGCGAGCGCGCCGATGTCCGAGACGATCGCGGGCAGCCCGAGCTCGAAGGCTTCGGTCAGGCCGAGTCCGAACCCTTCGAAACAGATCACGGGAAACACCGCGACATCGATTCCCGCGCGCACCAGTCGCGAAGCGTCGAACTCGCCGTGCAGGGTCACCGGCAGGTCCATCGCGAGCGACTCGAGCCGCTCGCGGATGGCGTCCGTCGTGATGGGGCCGAACATGTGCAATTCCAACGGCGCGTCGACACGGTCGACGAGGTCGCGGAACGCCTGCAACAAGACGTGAGGCCCCTTGTGCGCGGTCAGACTGCCCCAATAACCGAAGCGGAGGGGGTGATGATCGACCGGGGCGCCAGCGAGACCGACGAAACGTTGTCGATACGGCAGGCCCTGGACCGTGAACCGGTCCCTCGGCGTGCCGCTCGTCTTGGTGAGAAGATCGGCGGTGACCGGCGTGGCGACGAGGACGCGATCGGCGAGCTGGAGTTCGGATCGGTACTGGTCCCGGAACAACTCGATTCCGGTCGCGACTTCGTTCTCGGATTCGTAGCCGAAGCGGGGCACGCAGAACGCACAGCTCGCGACGGAGAGTTCGCGACTGCACGGTTGTTCGTCCCGGTCGATGCGGAAAGCCCGGGGACACGAAGTGTAGACGTCGTGCAACGTGACGATCGTCGGCAGGCCCGCGTCATGAGCGAGCGCGACGACGTCGCTCGTCAGCCGGATCCACTGGTGCACATGGACCACGTCTGGATGTTCGGCGGCGAACAGGTCGCGGATCATCCGGGATGCGCCCGCGTGGTAGGAGTTTGCGTAGTGGTCGTTGTACCAGTCGTCGCGGTAGAGCCGGATCACCCGAACTCCGTCCACTTCGCAGGTTTCGACCTCACAGGTCTCCCGTAGTTCGATGCTCCCCGTGAGCACGACGACTTCGTCGCCCGCGGCGATCTGCGCGGTCGCGATTAGGTGCAGGTACGACTCGACGCCGCCGGGATCCGGGTGGTAGCCGTGGGTGACGTGGAGGACCTTCACTGTCGGGCGCTGACCTTAGCCCGGACGATTCACCATGACCATCGCCGGGCTGCGCAACCACGGCGCTTGACAGCCGGCTGGTATGGCCTAGCTTTGTATTGTAAAGCATTCGACCGCCGCCGCAAGGACCTGCTCATGATCGTCACCTTCTTGAAGTTCCTCCTCGGTGTCTCGGCCAGCCTCTACGCGCTTCTTCTGCTGTTGGTCTACTGCTACCAGGACCTGCTCGTCTTCCCGGGCTCCGTGATCCCGATCCAGGCGCCTTCGGTTCGCGGGGTCGTCGAAGAGCGGCTTGCACTGAAGGACGGGCGCACGTTTCGCGTCGCGATCGCGCGCCCGAAGGAACCGAAGGCCGTCGTGCTCTGGTTCGTCGGCAATGGTGAGGGCCTTGCGCGATGCCGTTATTGGGTTGACGTTCTCGCCGGAGCCGAACGGTTCCTGACGTTCTCGCCGGAGTACCCGGGCTACGAACCGGGCACGGGACGAGCGGGGAAGGCGACGTGTCTCGAGGCCGCGGAGCTAGCCGCGGCACGGGCCGTGGCTGAGGCGAAGAAGCTCGGGCTGCCGCTCTTCCTGGGGGGGCATTCGTTGGGCACGTTCATGGCCTCTCACCTCGCGGCGAAGGGCATCGGCGAGCGGCTGGTCTTGACCTCCCCGCCGACGAGCATCTGTGAGCGGGGCGAGGCGTTCTTTCCGTACATCCCCGTCCGGTTCATCCTGCGCCACGACCTCGACAACCTCGCGGTGGCGCCGAAGATCAAGATCCCGACGCTCATCCTGCACGGGACGAAGGACACGGTCTGTCCGATCGAAGACGGACGCCGGCTGAAGAAGGCCATCCGGGGCGCGCGGCTGATCGAGATTCCCGGAGAGAACCACGATCCGGTCCGGTTGCTGCGGGCGGGAGCGAAGCAGACGCGGGAGTTCTTGCGGACACGCCCCTAGCCCGCTCGTCTCACCAGATCTTTGCTTGGACGGCACAGTTCCTGCGTCCACGGCGTCGGACTCGGTCGACCTCCTTGTATCCAAGGCATTTGCACCATCTCGTGTCGAGACTCGTGAGAAGAGCGGGCTAGCATGGTCGCATGGCCGAGCGACTCACTGTGTTGGTCCCCGTGAAGAACGAGGAAGCGAATCTCCGGGCGTGTCTGGAGTCGGCGCGGGAGATCGCGGACGAGCTTCTCGTCGCGGACTCTGGTTCGACCGATGCGACCATGGAGATCGCCCGAGAGTTCGATGCCCGCATCATCGAGCGCGAATACGTGAACTCAGCGGACATGAAGAACTGGGCGATTCCGCAGGCTGCGCACCCATGGGTGATGGTGCTCGACGCCGACGAGCGGATCACTCCCGAGTTGGCGAATGCCGTCCGCGACGCTCTGCGCGATCCCACGGTCGAGGGCTTCTCGGTGCGCCGGCGGAGTTTCGCGTTCGGGCACGCGATCCGATATTGCGGCTGGCAGGGCGACGTTCTGATTCGGATGTTTCGACGGGATACCTGTCGTTATGACACGCGGCGCGTTCACGCCGCGGTGGATGTCCCGTCGGAAAAGATCCAGCGACTGGCTGGCGACCTGCTGCACTACACCTACCGCGACTTCCGGCAGTTCATCGAGAAGTTCGACCGCTACACGACCTGGTCCGCGGAGGATCTGAACGATCGCGGCACGCGCGCGTCTGCCATGCGTCTCTTCTTGAAGCCGCAGCTGCGGTTCTTGAAGCAGTACGTCTGGCGCCAGGGTTTCCGGGACGGGATGCCCGGTCTGGTCCTCTGTGGCCTGTCCGCGACGACCGTGTTCGTTCGGTACGCGAAACTCTGGGTCATGCAACACGGCTTGTCCCGCGCCGACTCGTCACTAGAGGCGGGACGGAACTAGCTGGCGGTTATTCGCACCGGTCGGGCGCAGCCGAGCAGTCGGTAGAGCGAGACGGTCTCGTCGATCGTGCGGCGGATCGGGAAACACTCGGCCACGTGATGCCGCGCACGTTCGATCATCTCACGCGTCGCGGTCGGTTGGGCGAACACGGACTCGATGGCCGCGGCGAAGGCCTCGCTGTCTCGCTGCAAGGCGAGCTTGCCCGTGCCAGGCCGCACGACTTCCGTCGTTCCCGGCGAGTTCGCGGCGATGACGGGAATCCCGAGTGACATCGCTTCCTTGATCGCTCCTGGCGAACCTTCGCGCAGAGACGGGAACACGAAGGCATCGAGGGCCGCCGTGTATCGGTGGGCGTCCTTCACGTGACCCGTGAAACGGACTTTCGACGTGAGGCCCAACTCACTCGTGACCCGCTCGAGTCGAGCCTGCTCCGGTCCCTTGCCGACGACGAGGTATCGCCACTCCGGGTGGGTGACAGCCAGCAACGCCGCCGTCCGGATGAAGGTCTCGATGTCCTTCTTCGGGTCGAGAGATCCGACCGTGCCGATCCACGTCGTCTCCTCCATGTCGAGTGATCGACGAAGCTCGAAACGCTCTGCCGAAGGCATGATCTGGTAGGTGTTCACGCCACTGGGGATCAGTCGCGTGCGTTCGATCGCTACCGGGAGATCGAGGAGCGTGCGACGCGCAGACTCCGAAACGGCGATGTAGGCCTCGATGCAGCGAGCGCGGTACACTCTGAGTGAGCAAGGGTTGCGACGGATCGGGCTGGAAATCCGACGGTGCAGGACGACCCGCAAGCCGAGGATGGTGGCGGCGGGGACGCCGAGGGCGATGGCCTGGCTGTCGTGCAGATGCAGGACGTCGGCCTTGCACTTGCGGAGAATGCGGCACAGCCGGATCAACGCGAACGGGTTGTAGCGTGACCGGAGGTCGAAGGCGATTCGGGAGCAAGTCGGGTCGAGCCCGGCCCGCCGGTAAAGTTCGCCGCGCGGACTGGCGAGGAGCGTGGAGTCGATGCCCTGCTTCGCGCCTCCGCACATCAGGTCGAGGACCTGCTGCTCACCACCACCCCAGCGTCGGTTCGTGTTGAACTGGACGACCTTGAGTCGCCTGTCGTCGTTGGAAACGGGAGCGTCGACAACTTTTCTCGAAGGCGCGGTCCGTCGATGGGTGACCGCGAATGGTGCTTCGCTCGTCTCTTCCGCGGGCAGTATTTCTTCCGAGGGCATGGATGAGAGGCGCTGGCGAATCCGTCTGGAACTCGATCGGGTCACGACAATCCAGGGGATCTTAAGAATCTCCAGGTACCAACGCCAGAAATGAGAATGGAATGAGGATCTTGTTTCGCCCGGCACTTGAGGCTTGACAGGTGCCTCGAAAGACTTTCTCTACCTTCGCATGAACCGTGTCGTTCGGAGCTTGACGAGAGTCGCGTGCTTGTTCTTCATTGGCGCTGCGCCTTCATGCGTCGCCGACGACGCGGCGGGTCGCGTTGCGCGGCATGCGAATGCCTCTGCGTGGGGTGACGCGGTGCTCGGTATCACGAGGGACCCCTGGCAGTGGGGGCCAGCGGCGGCGTTGGCCGTGGCGGTTCCCGTCGCATTTGCCAACGATGCCGGAGGGTCGAGTAGCGGGATCAGGAACGCGCACTTCTCATCGCATGAATCGGATGGAGACGCGTTGCTCCAGGGGATGATGGCTGTCTCCGGAGCCGTCGCCCTGGGTGAGTGGTTGTACGGAGACGATGGATCGGCCGCGGAGGTCTTGTTGGAATCGACGCTCCTGACCGCGGGAATCGTCGAGTTCATCAAGATCAATCACAGTCGGCGGCGTCCAGAAGGCTCTGGAAGCTACGACTCATTTCCCTCAGGTCACGCAACGACTGCGTTCGTTGCGGCGACATTCCTCGCGCGCCGCGTGGACGACAGTTTCGACGGCTGGAAAGGCTATCTCGGCTACCTGTCCTACGTCCCCGCCGCAGTCGTCGCCCTCAACCGTGTCGAGAACGCGCGGCACTTTCCGTCGGACGTCGTCGTCGGCGCCTTGCTCGGAACTCTGGTGACGAACATCATCTACAACGCCCACTACGGCTCCGAGGGGGGGCACGGTATCTATTCGAGACCGCCGGTGTCGTTCGTCACGCAGATCGATGACGACTCGGTCGGCGTCGGGATCCAGTTTCGGTTCTGAGTCCGCGGGTGCCTACTTGCGCGGTTTCGACAGCGCGAGGATCGCGACGAGGAGTGATGCGCAGACGATGCAGAACAACCACGCGTCGTACTTCACGGCTTCTGATCCGTAGAACGGGTGCCGCGCGTCTTCCTCCAGTTTCCACCACACGAAGCAGCTGTCTACCTTGATGTAGTACACGACTCCGGAGTGGATGCCGATCGTCCACGCGAGTCCGCCGCGGCGGACGACAGCGCATAGGAGCAACCCCAAGAGGAAGAGCCCGAGGCCGGGTAGCGGGTCGGCCACCGGTTCGAGGAAGTTGCCGAGCATGTCCCGGTAGACGGCGAAGCTGTCTTCCAGCGAGTACTCCTCCTTGCGGTCCACCTTGTCCGGTCGGACGTAGTGGATGAGCGCGTAGAGCAGGCTGGAGAGGACCGAGCCGACGACGACGTTGCGCCTGATGGAGAGTTTGTTCAGGAGCAGACGCCGGAAGATCGGCTCCTCCACGAACGAGACCCCGAGCCCGGTCAAGAGCCCCATGAGGAATCGGTGCGGGTTCTTGAACTCCTCCCACGTCCGCAGGGACTCGGCTCCGAGCCAGATCAGCGCGGTGGAGTAAAGCACGCACACGCCAACCGTGATCGCGAGCGCTCTCGTCACGGAGCGCACGGGTGTCTCGCCGAGCGACGCGAAGAGGACTTTCGGTCTTGGTCGTCCGAGCCAGCAGAGCAGGACGATCACGCTGCCGATGAGCATCAGGCGTGTGATGACGCTGTTGATTCGCCACCCGAGCAACTCGGCGAGGGACGGAGCGACGAACAGCGGCAGGGTCAGAACCGAGATGAGGATCGCCCACCACATCCAGGTTGGTCGATTCTGATCGGTGCTCGCCATCTGGAGAGACACCGAAGCCGGTGGTGGCTTCCGATGCAAGGACCGTCGTCAGGATCCGACGGTGGGGCGGCGGCGTGGCCTCGCCTCCTCGCGCCTCACGGGCTATCGTGTCCGCCGTCCCCACCCTCCCAAGGAGTGACCCCATGCGCCCCGTTCTCCCGATCGTCGTCACGCTGTTCGGTTCGCTGCTCGCCGCCCAGGGCGAACTCGAGTTGCCGTCATTGTTCTCCGACCACATGGTGATCCAACGGGACGTCAAGGTTCCTGTTTGGGGCTGGGCCGCGCCGGACACCGAAATCACGGTGAGTCTCGGCGGGAATTCATCGAAGACGAGGGCCGGAGCCGACGGGCGCTGGTCGGCGGATTTCCCCAAGATGTCGGCGGGTGGACCGCACCAGCTCGTGGTTCAGGGTGACCGCAAGATTACCATCGAAGACGTGTTGGTCGGCGAAGTGTGGCTCGGGTCGGGCCAGTCGAACATGGCGATGGCGGTCAAGGCCTCCGGCAACTTCAAGGAGGAGCAATCCTCGGCGACGTTACCGACCATTCGCATGTTCACCGTGAAGCGGGTGTCGAAGAGCTCGCCGCAGAACAAGTGCTCAGGGACCTGGAAGGTCTGTAGCCCCGAAACTGTTGGAGCGTTCTCGGCGACAGCGTACTTCTTCGGTCGCAAGCTCCACGCGGCGCTGAACGTGCCCGTCGGACTGATCAACTCGTCGTGGGGTGGTACCGCGATCGAAGCCTGGACGAGTATGGATGTTCAAGAGAGTGTCGCCGGGTTGCAGCCGGTCTTCGCGCAATGGAAGAAGGACCGTGCGAAATGGACTCCGGAGTCAGCGGCGAGGGATCACAAGATCGCCCTCGCGCGTTGGGAGAAGCGAGTCGTCGCAGCGAAGGAAGCAAAGAAGCGCAAACCACGGCGACCCCGCAAGCGGTTGAATCCTGTGCTGAACCAGAACCATCCGGCGAATCTCTACAACGGCATGATCGCGCCGCTGATCCCGTACGCGATCCGGGGCGTCGTCTGGTACCAGGGCGAGCGCAATGCCCGCAACATCGACACTGCGACGCGTTACCGGATCCAGATGCCGATCATGATCGCGGACTGGCGACGCCGGTGGGGACACGAGTTCGCGTTCGGATTCGTGCAGCTCCCAAACTTCAAGAAGAGGGACGCGAACGCCGGCTCACACACCGCATGGGCCGTGATGCGCGAGAGCATGCTGAAGACGCTCGCGGTCGACAACACAGGCATGGCGATCACGATCGACGTCGGCATGGCAGGCAACATCCACCCAAAAGACAAGCAGTCCGTGGGATTGCGTTTGGCTCACTGGGCGCTCGCCGACGTGTACGGCAAGGACATCGTCGCGTCCGGACCACTCGCCAAGAGTTCGCAAGTAGACGGCGAGAAGCTCGTCTTGACGTTTCGGCACGCGATTGGTCTGCAGACATCGGACGGCAAGGCCGTGAAGGGATTCGCCATCGCCGGGGCAGATTGCAAGTGGCACTGGGCCGAGGCGAAGATCGCCGGCGACCGCGTCACGATCTCGCACCCGGACGTCCCCAAGCCGATGGCCGTGCGCTACGCGTGGGGCGACAACCCGTCGTGCAACCTCGTCAACGGCGCAGGCCTCCCCGCCTCACCCTTCCGCACTGACGACTGGTAGCGTTTCTCTCGATACTGTGCCTGGCACGGTGGAGATTCCTCCGCCCGCGAAGATCAGGCCGCGCTCGACTTTTCGTTTCCAGACGGTGTATCGTCTCGCGCGCGGAGCAGTTGCACGACCTGGCGAATGTGCTCGCCATTGATCCAGAGGCTGAACAAGACGTAGGCCACCGCGCCCACCGGCACGCGGATGGCGACGTCGAGGAGCGGCGGCAGATCGAGGATCGCGCCACAACCAACCACCACGCCGCCCATCAGGGACGCCGAGAGCGCCGGTCGCCACACCACGGGGAAGAATGAGCGGAGCGGCGCGCGAATCAACCGCATCGGGATCCAGATGGCCGGCAGGAACGTCACGATCGTCACAACCGCGTACGCCCGCGCCACACCGACCGCTCCGAACTGCACTCCGATCGCGTATGCGGTGACTCCGCACACACACGCGCCGAGGCCCCAGAGCAGGAGGATGTCGGTCCGGCCCTTCGCGAGGTAGAGGTTGCCCGTCGACGTGCTGAGGCTGTGCAGGGCCGCGACGATGGCCAGGGCCGTGATCAGCGGCACGACGGGGAGCCACTTCTCCGGCAGGAGACCCGCGACTACCGGTTGTGCCATCACCGCGAATCCAACCACGAACGGAAACACGAGCGTCGCGATCGTCGCGGTGACCTTCAGGAACGCATTGCGCAGCCGGTCGTCGTCGTCCTGGATCTTCGCGAACAGGGGGAACAGCACGCGGCTGAGCACGGAGTTGATGCTGCTCAGGGGGAGCATGAGCATCTTGATCGCCAAGTAGTAGATGCCGGCCTGGGCCGAACCCATGAAACGGAAGACGAGGAGTTGGTCCGCGCTCTTCAGGATGTAGTTGCAGATGTTGAACGCGGTGAGGTTCAGACTGAACTTCGCGACACCTCGGACGTCCTTGATTCTCAGGGTGCGACTCGGTCGCCACGAGTGCAGGGAGACGGCGAGCAGCGTCGTCAGCCCCATGGTCGCGAGGGACTGGAGGACCAGCGCCCAGACGCCGGCGCCGAGGATCGCGCCCGTGATCCCCGCGACCGCGCCCGCCGTGATGGCGATCGTCTCGATCTTGGCGAGGTGCGCGAAACGGAGTTCCCGTTGTAGCAGGCTCTGGTGGGTCGTTCCCAGTCCTGCCAACAACACCATGAACGCGAGCGCGTGGATGATTGGAATGAGTTCCTGCGACTGGAGCACCCACGCGATCACCGGCGCCGACGCGTAGAGCGCGATCGTGCCGACGACGCCGAGGATGACGTTGGTCCAGAAGATCGAGGACAGCACGCTGTCCGACAGGTTCTTCCTCTGCACGATCGCGGCGCCGGTGCCGAGGTCCTTCAGCATCACCAGGAAGCCGACGATGACGGCGGCGCTGCCCACCAGTCCGAACGCGGACTGCCCCAGGAGGATCGCCAGGACCCAGGTCGTCACGAGGCCCATCGTGATCCGGTACCCGTGGATGAACGACGTCCACCCCACGCCGCGGACCGCACTCTGCTTGATCGAATCGACGGCAGCGTCGGGATCTCCGCCTCGCGCGGGCGTCGAGGGGGGTGCCTCGGGGGTTCTCGGCGGCGCCTCGCCCGTTGTCATGGTGATTTCATCGACACGGAGGGGGGGCGCCTTGAGCGGGTCGTGCTAAAGACTTCTCCGGGTCCGGTCGATGAAAGTCCCGTGCGATAGGCCTTTGGAGCCACCCCGAAACGATGGACTCCCAGATCCCCGCAGGAGCGCTCGACACTCCCCGATCGAAGAATGGCCCGGTTCGCGACCGGATGCTCGTGTTCGGTGCGCCCGCGATCGGCGAGGACGAGATTCAAGAGGTCGTCGACACGCTTCGCTCCGGATGGATCGGGACCGGCCCGAAAGTGGCGAAGTTCGAGCGGGAGTTCTCGGCGTACAAGCGCGTCCCCGCCGCGGTCGCACTCGGTTCGTGTACCGCCGCGCTGCAGCTCAGCATGCGTGCGGCAAATATCGGTCCCGGCGACGAAGTGATCACGACGCCATTGACCTTCTGTGCCACGGTGAACGCCATCCTGCACTCGGGTGCCGTTCCGGTTCTCGCCGACATCGACCCGGTGACGATGAACATCGACCCGGAGCAGATTCGCAGCCGGATCACCGATCGCACCAAGGCGATCCTGCCTGTGCACATGGCAGGACGCGCCTGCGACATGGATGCGATCATGGCGATCGCACAGGAGCACGACCTCATCGTCATCGAGGACTGTGCCCACGCGATCGAGACAACCTACAAGGGAAGGCCCGCTGGAACGTTCGGGATGTTCGGTTGCTTTTCGTTCTACGTGACGAAGAACGTCATCACGGGCGAGGGCGGCATGGTGATCACCCGATACCCCGACGCGGCCGAGCGGATCAAGATCCTTGCGCTGCACGGCATGAGCAACGACGCGTGGAATCGATTCGGCGACGAAGGCTACAAGCACTACTTCGTCGTCGAGCCGGGGTTCAAGGCGAACATGATGGACATCCAGGCTTCGCTCGGCATCCACCAGTTGCGCCGCGTCGAATCGAACTGGGAGCGGCGCCGTGAGATCTGGACGCGGTACGAAGAGGCCTTGCGCGACTTGCCTTTGACGCTTCCCGCCCCCGAGGATTCGGGCAGCAGGCATGCGTACCACCTCTACACCATCCTGGTGGACGAAGATCGGACGGGGATGTCCCGCGACGCGTTCCTCTCGGCGATGACGTGGCACAACATCGGGGTCGGCGTGCACTACCTCAGCCTCCCCGAACATCCTTACTACAATTCCGCGTTGGGTTGGCGTCCCGACGACTATCCGAACGCCACGCGCGTCGGTCGGCAGACAGTCAGTCTGCCGTTGTCTCCTGGTCTGTCGGATCGGGATGTTCAGGACGTGATCGACGCCGTGCACGAGGTCCTCTCAGAGTGACGACCATCGGAACGGATGGCCTATCGACCCTGTCGGGTTCGGTTTCGCAGCCGTCCGCGAGGGAAACTGGACCGCTCCAAGTGATCCACAGCGCGATGGTCTGGCTGCCGCGAACACAGACGTGGATGTGCAACCAGGCGCGGGCGCTGCCTGAGAACGTCGAGAACCACGTCGTCTGCGAAACGACCGAGAATCTCGACGTATTCGGGATGCAGCACCTGCACTGTCTCGCCGACGGTTCGGAGATCCGCTACGCGTGGGACAAGTTCATGCGCGGGTTCCACTTCCGCACTCACCTCGGTCACCTGCCGAGGATCGCGAAGAAGATCGGCGTGGACGTATTGCACTCCCACTTTGGGCATATCGGGTGGGCGAACCTCGCAGCGGCGCGGCGGATGCGCGGAGCACACGTGGTCACGTTCTACGGTCAGGATTTGACTTACTTGCCGAGGCTGGATCCGCGGTGGCTGGATCGCTACCGGCAGATGTTCGCGGAGATCGACGTGATCCTGTGCGAAGGACCGCACATGGCCAGCAAGGTCGTCGAGCTCGGTTGCCCGGAGGAGAAGGTCAGGGTGCATCGCCTCGGCGTCGACATCGACGGTATTGGGTTCGAGTCACGTGTGAAGGACGCGGGCGAACCGCTCAAGGTCCTGATGGCGGCGTCGTTCACCGAGAAGAAGGGCATCCCCAGCGGCCTCTCCGCGCTCGGCAGAATTCGCGACGAGGTCGACTTCAAGGTGACGGTGATAGGGGGCGCGAACGATACGCCGCGGAATCAGGCCGAGAAGCGCAGGATCCAGGTCGCGATCGACGAGTGCGATATCCGTGACCGCGTGGAACTGATCGGCTACCAATCGCACGAGGCGCTGATGAAAGCGGCGTACGACCATCACGTATTCCTGTCGCCGAGTGTCCACGCAGAAGATGGCGACACGGAAGGGGGAGCGCCGGTGACGATCATCGAGATGGCCGCGACGGGAATGCCAGTCGTCAGCACGCGTCACTGTGACATCCCTTCCGTCGTGTTGGACGGGAAGAGCGGGTTGCTGGCAGAGGAGCACGACATCGACGGCATCGCAGCGCATCTTCGGACGCTCGCCGCCGACTCTGAGCGATGGATCGAAATGGGGAAGATCGGTCGCCAGCACGTCGAGGCTCGGTACGACATGCGCCAGCAGGGCGAGGCGTTGGCAGCGATCTACCGATCGCTGTAGCTGGACGGCTATTTGCGCTCGATGCAACCCTCACCAGCGTTGGTGAGAATCGCGTCGTGCGTGTTCGCGGAGAGACGGCTCGAGGATGCAGAACGGGAATACCGCGCCGCGCTCGCCCTGAGATCCGAGTACTTCAACGCACGATGCAACCTCGGTCGGGTGCTCGCCGCGCGGGGCGGAAACAGGAGGCGCTCGGCGAGTTGCGAGAGGCTGCGCGGATGCGGCCAGATCACCCGGCGCTGAAAGCCGAACTCCAGCGGTTGCAGAAGTAGCGCGGCAGGCGAGTTTGACGCTGCTGGGTCGTTCGCTTACAAAATTACCGCTTGGTTTGTTGGCAACACTGCTGGCCGACCCCTCCCTCACCCCTCCGCCCTGAAGTGATTTCATACGCGCTCGGCCTCGACTACGGAACCAATTCGTGTCGTGCGGTGGTGCTAGACCTGCAATCCGGCGAGTGCGTCGCCGACGCGGTCTACGACTATCCGTCCGGCGAACTCGGCGTGTTGCTCGATGCCCGCGATCCGAACGTCGCCCGCCAGAACCCCCGCGACTACGTCACGGGCCTCGAAGTCTCGATTCGCGCGGCCCTCGTCGCCGCGGACATCGAGCCCGGACAGGTTGTCGGCATCGGCGTGGACACGACGGGGAGCACGCCGATCCCGGTCGATGCTCAGTGCCAACCGTTGGCGTTCGACGACGCTTGGAAGGATGACCTCGCGGCGCACGCCTGGTTGTGGAAGGACCACACTTCCCACGCCGAAGCCGTGGAGATCACCGAACTCGCTCGTCGGGATCGACCGCAGTACGTCGCGGCGTGCGGTGGTGTCTATTCGTCGGAGTGGTTCTGGTCGAAGGCGCTGCACTTGTGCCGCACCGCGCCGGAAGTGTTCGCGGCGATGCACAGTTTCGTCGAATTGTGCGACTACCTTCCCGCCGTGCTCGGCGGCATCGACGACCCGGCGAAGATCAAGCGAAGCCAGTGCGCGGCAGGGCACAAGGCGATGTTCAACGCCAACTGGGGCGGGTTGCCGGACGCCGAATTCCTCGCTTCGCTGGATCCGCGTCTCGCCGAGTTGCGGGGGCGGTTGTTCGACGAGGCATTCACGGCGGATCAAGTCGCGGCGGAGTTGTCCCCCGAATGGGCTGAGCGACTCGGGTTGGTCGCCGGCACACTGATCGCCGTCGGCGCGTTCGACGCGCACATGGGCGCGGTCGGATCCGGCGTGGCGCCCGGCGTACTGGTCAAGATCCTCGGCACGTCTACCTGCGACATCCTGGTGGCGCCACCTCTGGCCGAGGGGACGGGCGAGCTCGAAGTGAAGGGCATCTGCGGGATTGTCGATGGCTCGGTGCTCGCGGGGATGTACGGGATCGAGGCCGGGCAATCCGCGGTGGGGGACATCTTCCTCTGGTTCGCGCGCCATCATGTTCCCGGTGACGGCGATCTTGACGCGCGCTTCGCCCAACTCGAAGAGGAAGCCACGAAGCAACGTCCGGGCGAACACGGTTTGCTCGCTCTCGACTGGCACAACGGCAATCGCACGATCCTCGTCGATCCGTTGCTCAGCGGCGCGATCTTCGGGCAGAGTCTGGCGACGAAGCCAGCCGACATCTACCGCGCACTGATCGAGGGCACGGCGTTCGGCGCGCTCAAGATCATCGAGCGACTCGAGGAGTCGGGCGTCGAGGTGAAGGACGTCGTGACGTGCGGTGGGTTGTCGTTCAAGAGTTCGCTGTTGATGCAGATCTACGCTGACGTCACAGGTCGAAACATGAAGGTGTCCGCGACGGAGCAGACGTGCGCCGCGGGAGCCGCGATCTTCGGTGGTGCCGCAGCTGGCATCGCGTCGGTCGCCGAATTGCAGGCGCGGGTTGCGCGCATCGACGACAAGGTCTTCGAACCCGTCCCGGCGAATCACGAGGTCTACAAGCAATTGTACGCGCTCTACTCGGAACTCCACGACACGTTCGGCATGCGTGACGGCGCGCTCAGTCATGTCATGAAGGACCTGATCGCCATCCGTGACGGCAGCGGAGGTGCAGCATGAAGCTCGCCGACCTGAGGCGCGAGGTGTGGGCGGCGAATCAGCAGTTGGTCGAGAGTGGCCTCGTGTGTCTGACGTTCGGCAACGCGAGCGGCATCGACCGGGAGAGCGGCATCGTCGCGATCAAGCCGAGCGGCGTTCCCTACGCGCAGCTCGAGCCGGCGAACATGGTGCTCGTCGATCTGGACGGCAACGTCGTCGAAGGCGAGTTGAAGCCGTCGTCCGACACGGCGACGCACGCCTTGCTCTACCGCGAGTTCGCGGGAGTCGGCGGCATCGTGCACGTGCACTCGAAGCACGCGACGGCGCTGTGCCAGATGGGGCAGGAGTTGCCGTGTCTCGGCACGACCCACGCGGATCACTTCGCGGGGACGGTACCGATGGCGCGCGCTCTGACGGCGAAGGAAGTCGACGAAGGCTACGAGCACGCGACCGGCGTCGCGATCGTCGAGTGTTTCGCGAACCTCGATCCGGTGGCGATTCCGGCGGTGCTTCAGCACTTCCACGCGCCGTTTGCGTGGGCGCCGTCGGCGACGAAGGCCGTGGAGAATGCGATCGCGCTCGAGATGTGCGCGGAGATGGCGCTCGCGCAACTCGCCGCGGGGCGTGAGTTGTCGCCGATTCCTCGCCACATCCTCGACAAGCACTACACGCGCAAGCACGGTACGGACGCCTACTACGGACAAGACAGCAAATCATGAAGACCCCGAGGTTCTCGCTAGGCAGTTGGGCGTTTTCGTTCGGCCCGTTCGAGAGCGACCCATGGAGTTTCGATCGGTTCGTCGAGTATGCGGCGGACGCCGGCTACGACGGACTCGAGATCAACGGCTTCCGACCGCACCCGCACCCACAGGACTTCGATACGACGGAGAAGCGGACCGAGTTGCGCAAGCGGATCGAAGGCGCGGGGCTTGGGATCTCGGGCTACGCCCCGGACTTCCGCGACGTCCCGCCGGCCGAATGCGATACGGCGGCATATCTCGCCGAGCTCGAACCGATGCTCGCGTTCATGAAGGACCTCGGCATCGAGACCTTGCGCGTCGATTCGGTGAGCCCCCCCGACGAGTTGCCGGGCGCGGAGTGGGAGGAGAAGTTCACGCGGCTGGCGGCGACGTGGCAGGCGGCTGCCGAACGCGCGGCGCAAGACGGCGTGCGCATCGTCTGGGAGTTCGAGCCGGGCTTCTGGCTCAACAAACCGTCCGAGGTATTGGCCGTGCTCGACGCGGTCGACAGTCCGGCGTTCGGTGTGCTCTTCGACACGAGCCACGCGCACATGGGTGCTGTGATCGGCGCGCGGCAGACCGGCGAGCAGGAGCTCCTCGCTGGTGGCGTCGCCGAGTACGCAGCCAAGCTCGGCGGCCGCATCGGTCACATCCACCTGATCGACTGCGACGGCACATTGCACAACGATGAGACCAGCACCCATTCACCATTTGGCGAGGGCGACGTGGACTTCAAGGGCACGCTGGCCGCACTGAAACCCACCTGGCAGAACATCGAATGGTGTTGCTTCGACTTCTGCTTCTGTCCGACTACCGAGGTCGACGCCAAGAAAGCCATCCCCTTCGTGAAAGACCTCCTGGCCAGCATTCCCGATTAGCCACGACTTGACCCATGCCACAGATCACGACCTCTGACGACGTTCCCATCTACTTCGAAGAGCACGGTGCGGGTGATCCGCTGGTGCTCGTCATGGGCCTCGGGGCTGACGGTCCCGTCTGGCAGGCGCACCGCGAGGAATACGAGAAGCACTTTCGTTGCATCGTGATCGACAACCGCGGCGTCGGGAAGTCGGGCAAGCCGCAAGGTCCCTACACGACCGAACGCATGGCGCTCGACGCGCTCGAAGTGCTGGATTCTCTCGGGATCGAGAAGGCCCACGCCGCTGGCATCTCGATGGGCGGCGCGATCGTGCAGCAGATGGTATTGCAACGTCCGAACGCGATCCGGTCCGCGGTGATCATCGCGTCCTGGGCGCGACTCAACAGGTATGGCACCCGCGTGTTCGAGAGCCTCAAGCGACAGAAGGCCCACCTCAAACCCGCGGATTTCATGGAGGCGATCCAGATCCTGATCTTCGCCGCGCCCCACTTCGAGCGCGCGTGGGACGACTTGCAACAAGGCCTCGCCGATGCCACCGCGAACCCGAGTCCGCAACCGCTCGCTGCTTTCGAAGCGCAGTCCGACGCGTGCATCACCCACGACACGTACGCGCGGCTCGGCGAGATCACGTGCCCGACGCTCATCGTGGTGGGGGAGCAGGACATCTTCACGCCGCCGCCGTTCTCCGAAGAGATCCACGCAGGCATCAGGGGTTCTGAGCTCTGGCGCGTGCCGGCGACCGGCCACGCCGTCCACTGGGAAGCGCTCGACGAGTTCAACGCGAAGACGCGCGACTTCATGCTCGGAGTGTCCTGATGAAGTTTGGCTTCAATCTGCTCCTCTGGACGACGTTCGTCACCGAGGACCAGCTGCATCTGCTCGAGCTTCTCAAGGAGATCGGCTACGACGGCGTCGAGATTCCGACCGGCGATGGGCCGCTCGATCACTACCAGTGGCTCGCACCGATCATCAAGGAACACGGTCTCGAAGCCACGTCCATCGCGATGGCGCTCCCCGACGCAGACCCGTCGAGCCCGGACGCGTCCATCCGCCATGCCGGTCTCGACCGCATCAAGTCGCGCATCGAGTGTGCGCACGCGCTCGGCAGCCCCGTGCTGGGCGGCCCGCTCTACGCTGCCCACAAGACCTTCCCCAAGGAACGGCAGGGCGAGGAACACATGAAGCGCGCCGCGGACGTCCTCGCCAGCGCTTGCGAAGAAGCTGAGCAGGCTGCTGTGACCATGTGTCTCGAACCCCTCAACCGCTTCGAGATCGTCCTGGTCAACACGACCTCGCAAGCGCGTCAGATCGTCGACATGGTCGGGCACCCGCGCCTGCAGGTCCATTACGACACGCACCACGCGCACTACGAGGAGAATCGCCACGAAGAGGCGATCGAGATCGGCGGCGACGCGATCGCGCACGTGCACCTCAGTGAGAGCCATCGTGGTGGACTCGGCACCGGCCTCGTCGACTGGCAGGCCGTCGCCCGCGGTCTGAAGACGATCGGCTACGATGCCTGGTGCACTGTCGAGGCCTTCAGTTCGAAAGTCGACGGCATCTGCCAGGCCGCCAACGTACACCGCGATGCGTTCACGTCACGAGAGACCGTCGTGCGTGATGCCCTGCCCTTCATGCGCGATCTCGTCAAGTAATCCTCCCGACAACACCGGACAGCGATGAAGCCCTCCCCCCTCGCTCTCGTCGTTCTTGCGTTCGCCTCGTCTTCTCCGGCGATCGTCGCGCAAGCGCCGAAGCGGCAGGTGTGGTTCGCGTTGGTGTCCTCGACGAGGTGATGCGCGAGGTAGCTGCTGCTACGGCATTTTCGCTTCGTAGGTCGCGGAGGCGACACGACCCTCGTGCAGCGTGATCCGGAGCGTCTCGTCGAACACGCCCTTCATCTGCGCACTGATTTGATCGCGCAGGTACTTACAGAGGTTCTCGGACGTCGTGTTGATGTCCGAGACTTCCTCGACATCGTCGAGATTCTGGAATCGTAGGGGGGGGCGAGCGTGTCGTTCAGCGACTTCTGCGCGGCCGCGAAGTCAGCGATGATGCCGTTTTCGTCCACGTTCGGCGTGATAAACCCAATTCCGATGTCGAACGTGCTGACGTGCATGAGCTGTGCTGGCCCGAAGATCTCGCTTTTCAAAGAGCGTGCGCACTTGAGATAGTCGACGATTCTCAGGGTGTACATCGCTGGGATTCTAGCGATGCCCCCCTTACCTTCATCCAACCAGTCTCCCCCCTAGAAAGGAAACCACGTGATCGTCCCCCGCACCAACAGGGAAGAGATCATGGCCAAGCTGCGGGCCAAGATCGACAAGCACATCCCCATCCTCATCTCGAGCGCCGGTTGTGGCCTCGTCGCTCAGATGCTCGAAAAGGCCGGGGCGGATTGCATCAATACGTTCTCCGGTGCGCGGCTCCGGGCCAACGGCATGGGCACGATGGCGATGCTCTGGCCGATCCTCGACTCCAACAAGCAGACGCTCGACTACACCGAACAGGACATCATGCCCGCGCTGAAGGGGGATGCCTTCGTGTGCGCCTGCGTCAACGCCAACGATCCTCTGAAGGACATGGTCACGGTGATCAATCGATGCAAGGCGATGGGGGTCGAATCGATCTCGAACATCGGGCCGTCCATCAGCTACGTCGACAAGGACAGCGAAGTATTCCGCGTTCTCAACAAGAGTGGGATCACGTTCCAGAATGAGATCGATCTGCTGAAGGTCGCCAAGGAGATGGGCATGGTCACCATCGGGCTCGCCTTTGACGAAGAGGACAGTCTGCAGATGATCGAAGAGTCGCAGCCTGACATCTTCTGTTTTCACGCCGGCACGACGAAGGGCGGCCTGAAGGGCTACGACTCCGGCGAGACGATCGATGAGACCTCGACGCGGACCGAGGAAGTGAACGCGAAAGCGCGCAAGCTGAAGAATGACATCATCCTGATCGCGCACGGCGCGGCGATGGAGACGCCCGAGGACAGCCAGTTTATCCTGGACAACACGACGTGCGACGGCATCTGGACCGGCTCGTCGACGGAGCGCATTCCCATCGAGAAAGCGGTCTATGAAATGGCGAAGCGATTCGCTGACCTGAGATTCGGTAACTAGCGGAGATCCGTCATGAGCAAAGTTATCGCCGTCCTCGCAACACTGGACACGAAAGGGCAAGAGGCCGAGTTTCTGCGCGAGCAACTCGCGAAGCTCGGCAGCCAGGCGCTCGTCATCGACATCGGTGTCATGGGCAAGCCCGCAGCCGAACCCGACATCTTCCGCGAGGAGGTCGCGCGATGCGGTGGGTCATCGCTCGAGGAGATGCTGAAAGAGCCGGCGCGCGAAGCCGCACAACCCATCATGGGTGGGGGCGCCGCGAAGATCTTGTTGGAGAAGATCGAAGAGGGCGCGGTCCACGGCGTCCTCGGACTCGGTGGTCTGCAGGGAACGGCGGTGTGCACGGAAGCGATGCGCGCCCTGCCCTACGGTTTCCCCAAGATCATGGTATCCACGGTGGCATCTGGAGACACGTCCGCCTACGTCGACATCAAGGACATCACGATGATGTTCTCCGTGTCGGACATCCTCGGCTTGAACCCGTTCACGCGGAAGATCCTCGCGAAGGCGGCGGGCGCGGCTCACGGCATGGCGATGGTCGAGATCGAACTGAAAATCGAGACGTCGGGCAAACCGCTGATTGGCATGTCCAACCTCGGCGTGCTGACTCGCGGCGCGCTGAAGGCGATCGAGGTCTTCAACGAGAAGGGCTACGAGGTCATCGTCTTCCACGCCGTTGGATCCGGTGGTCGGGCGAT
>CAYYAQ010000050.1:0-33530 GCA_964469555.1 uncultured candidatus Brocadiaceae bacterium
TTCGCGGTGCGGAGCTTGAGCACGTGATCAGAGGCTTTCAGGTCTTCGGCGAACATCACGGTCCGCGGGTAGTGCAGGCCGCGACTGAATCGGTGGTAGAGGTCGACTGGCGTGAAGGGCTTGCCGTCGATGCTGCCCTCGAGGATGCCGGCGTCGGGGCCGGCCACGACGTAGGCGCCGATCGCGGTGCCGCGGAACTTCAGGGTGAGTTGGGCAGAGGCGTCGTCCGCGCACAACATCTTCAGTGCCGTGAACCGACGGCGCTTGCCACCGGGTAGCTTCGACCAGTTGGGTACTGCGAGTTTCCACCCGTTGGTGATCGACGCTGTCCTGATCGCGACGAATCCGCCGTGTCCGTAGGATCCTGGATCGATCGGATCCGGCATGGGGTGGGGTTGCGCGACGGCGATCCGCGGTCCCGCCCAGCCGCGCTCGAACAGTGCGCCGATCATGTGGGACGTGAGAGCGTTGCCGGGTTTCTTGGGGTGAGTGCCGCCGAACTGCTTCCAGGTGAACTCACCTCGAACAATGCGGTCGGTGACCTCGCGCGCGAGATGGATCGACGAAACGCCGTAGTGCCCGGCGACGGTCTCGTGGGCGGCGATCGTCAGCGGGGACTCTCCGCGCAAGAGAGTGTCGCGCATCGCTGGGTTGATGAACTGGACGAGGATGATGTCCGCGTTCGGATTGTGCCCGCGTAGTCGCCGCACGATGCCCTCCATGCCGCGAATGCACGTGCGTTTGGCGTGAGCTGCGTCCTGATCGTCGTTGACCGCGAACTCGACGAAGAAGAGATCGACGGGACCCTTCGACAGGACGTCCGCGGCGAGTCGGAACGCTCCCGTCGTCGAACACGTCGAAGAGATGCCGGCGGCGGTGAACGTGAACTTCGTCTTCGGGTAGCGGCGACGCAGGATTTCGCAGACCATCGGGCGATAGCCGTTCATCTCGGTGATCGAGCCGCCCATGAATGCGACGTGCCCGCGTTTCTCGCCGTCGAAGACCCGGCGCGAGTTTCGCAGATTGCCGCGCAGCACGACGTTGTCCGCGAACTGCTGCGGCGAAGACTGGTCGGCGCCCGCGGCGCGACATCGACCTACGACGAATTCGACGATCGGTCTGGGGTTCTTCAGCGCGTGCGGGTGGTGGCCGACGCCTCTCTTTGCGATCACCTGGATGTCGCCGCCGAGCGCGGCGTAACGCTTGGCGATCAGGGTGGAGTTTTCGGCGGGTGGAACGACGCGGTCCGCAGCGCCGATGACGTGCAGCAGCGGTATCTTGGCCTCGGCCAGGGGTGCCAGGTTGTCGACGGGGTTCTTGTCGTAGCGGAGCGCGGCCTCGTCGGTCAGCCCGTATGTCGCGAGGCACCTCTTCCACGCTGTAGAGCTGCCTTTCCCTGCGCCGTGACCGCCCGGCCAACTCTTGAAGTCACAGACCGGGGCATCGCCGTAGATACACGCGACCTTGTCTGGGTTCGCGGCAGCCCAGTTGTAGATGATGAGACCGCCGCGGCTCATCCCTTCGAGCGCGGGTTTCGACGCCAGGTGGTGGCGCTCGGTGAGGAGTTTGTAGAACGCGTTCCAGTGCCCGACCGCGGTAGGGGACCCGAACAGGCCGGCGACGTCGCAGTACGCCACGTGGTAGCCGCGACGGAGCAGGGCGACGTCTGCCTGAGGTTGGTGGCCGAAGAACCGCGCGCGCCAGACCCAGGGACTCCCGGGTCTGCGGGCTTTTGGTACCACGATGATGCATTTGCGACCGTCCACCTCGAAGTCGTGCCGCGCGTGGCCGTGCCACTGTGAGGCGCGACCGGGAAACGTCTGCGCGTGCAGTCCGGTGGAGGAGCTGAGAACCAGTGTCAGGAACGCGAGTCGTAGCACTTCGATACGGTATCGTCCGCGCATGGTCAACGAGCACTTCTTCCCGTCCATCGAGCCGTTCGCAACCGGTGAACTCGCCGTGGACGATGTCCACACCATCTACTTCGAACAGTGCGGCAACCCTGACGGTCAGCCAGTCCTGTTCGTCCACGGCGGTCCGGGCGCCGGGTGTTCGACGACCGATCGCCGGTTCTTCGACCCCGAGGTGTTCCGCGTGATCCTGGTCGACCAGCGCGGGTGCAATCGGTCGCGACCCCTCGGCGAACTGCGCGACAACACGATCGATCACCTCGTCGCTGACTTCGAGCGCGTGCGTGAAGAGCTCGGCATCGAGCGCTGGCATGTGTTCGGTGGTTCTTGGGGCAGCACGCTGGGGATGTACTACGCGCAGGAATGTCCGGACCGCACGTTGAGTCTCGTGATCCGCGGCATCTGGATGATCCGACCGTCGGAGTTGCACTGGTGGCTGTACGAGATCGGCCAGATCCAGCCCGAGCTGTGGGACGATTTCGTGAACTTCCTGCCGGAGGAGGAGCGCGGAGATCTGCTCGAGGGCTACTGGCGGAGGTTGAACGGCGAGGACAAGGACGTCGCGCTCGCCGCGGCACGTTCGTGGAGCGTGTACGAAGGATCGTGTTGCACCCTGTTGCCGAACGAGGAGTTCGCTTCGGCTTTCGCCGAGGATGACATGGCGTGGTGCGTCGCGCGTTTGGAAGCGCACTACTTCCGCATGGCGTCGGACTTCCCCGAAAACATGATCCTCGACCGCGTGAAGAAGATCCGCCACATCCCCACGTTCGCCGTGCACGGTCGCTACGACATCGTCTGTCCGGTGCGAAACCTCCACGACCTGCGGCACGCCTGGCCGGAGCTAGACTGGGAGATCGTCCCCGACGCCGGCCACTCGTCCCACGAAGAGGGGCTCACCCGTGAGCTCGTCGCGGCCACGAACCGTCTCGCCGCGACGGGTACTCCCGTCCGCGCCTGAGAACAGGAGGGACTGAGTTGGAAGCCTCGAACCTCCGAATCGTGATCACCGGTGCCAGTCGCGGACTGGGTCTGGAGTTCGCGAGCCATTACGCGGCTGATGGGCACACGGTCTTCGCCCTTGCGCGAAAACCCGAGGAGTGCGGATTGGTCGAGCTGGCGGCCCGGCACGGCGATCGGTTGCGCGCGATACCTTGCGACGTCGTGGACGTCGCCTCCGTCGCCGACGCCGTCGCGGAGGTCGGCTCGAATGAGGCCGCGATCGATCTCCTCATCAACAACGCCGGCATCGCTGGAGTCACCGGCGGTCAATTCGGCGATCTGGACTACGACGATATGCGTCGCGTGTTCGAGATCAACACCATCGCCCCGGTGCGCATGAGTGAGCAGTGCCTGCCGCTGCTCCGCGCGGGTAGAAATCCCCGGGTTGTGCACGTCACGTCGCGCATGGGCTCGATCGCGGACAACGAGAGCGGCGGTTGGTGGGCGTATCGCATGAGCAAGGTGGCGCTGAACATGGCGTGCAAGAACATGACGTTCGAGCTCCGCGAGTCTTCGGTCGCGACGATGGTGATCCATCCGGGCTGGGTTCGGACCGACATGGGTGGCGGCGGTGCCTCCTTGTCGGTGGAAGAGTCCGTCAGCGGCATGCGCGACGTCATCGCCGACCTGGACCTGTCGCGGACCGGCGCGTTTCGCGACTACACGGGCGCGGTGCTGCCCTGGTAATCGCTCAGCCGTCCTGCAACAGCGTCTCGATCTCGGCGCAGCAGGACGAGAGCGCCCGCGGCGGTTGCGGATCGCCCGCGGATGTCTGGCAGAGTCGCTTGTGCAACCAATTGACGCTTTGCCACGCGCCCAACTTGAATCCGATGTCCTCGTAGACGCCGACTTCCCCGAAACCAATCGACCGGTGGAACGCGATGCTCGCGTCGTTGGGCAACGCCACTCCGGCGTAGACATTCTGGAAACCCTGCGCGCGCAGGCACGCGAACAGCTTCTCGTAGAGTCGGCGCCCCAGGCCCGAGCGGTGGAGCGCAGGGTCGATGTACGCGGACACCTCGACGCACCACTGGTATGCGCTCCGTTCCCTGTGCTTGCTCGCGTAGGCGTAGCCAGCGACGTGGTTCTCGCTGTCCACGGCGACGAGCCATGGCCAGGTGCGAGTCCCTGCGTGGATGCGGGCGCCGAATTCCTGCTCGGTGGGGACCTCCACTTCGAAGGATGTCGAGCTCTGTTCGACGATCGGTCGGTAGATCGCGAGGCAGCCGGCGGCATCCGCTGGTGTCGCCAGGCGGAGCGAATAGGTGGGTGAGGTCATGAATTGCTCGCAGACTACCACGGGGAGCCGGGATCCCGCGCCGTTAGACTGCCGCGCTCATGTCACCTTCGCCGCAGAGCTTTGTCTTCGTCGTTCCTGATCCGGGGACGACGGTGAGCGGTGGCACCTGTACAACACGGGGCTGATCCGGGCTCTCCGGCTGGCCGACGCCGCCGTGGAGACGATCGATGGGGAGACCTTCGCCGAACGAGCACGAGGTGGCGTCGCGGGACGGTATCTGGTGGACACTCCGTACCTGGCGGTTGTGCGCGACCTGCCGCTTGGCGACATCGACGTGCACCTCGTGGTCCATCACCTGGAGAGTCTGTTTCCTCCGCAGGGTCAGTCCAGCGATGAGGTCTTCGCGGAGAGCGAAGAACCCGTCCTCCGTGCACTTTCGGGATTCATCGCGATGAGCGAGTTCACCGAGTTCTACCTCGTCGGGCGGGGCCTTGATCCGGATACGATCGTCGTCGTGCCGTCGGCGGTTCTGAGTTGGAGCCCGAGTACGCGCAGGCTTGTCGAGAAACCGTGGAATCGCATCCGAATCAGCAACGGTCCATCACGTTTGTCGGCATCCTCCCGCACGACGCGATGCCCGCGGAATACGCGCGCGCGGACGTGCTCGTTTCCGCGGCGCGAATGGAGACCTTCGGCATGGCGCTGCAGGAGGCCGTCGCGTCCCACGTCGTCGAAGGCGTGACCGGTCGGTTGTTTCGCAGCGCGGAGGAAATGGCGCGCGGCATGCTGGAACTGGCCGAGGATCGACCAACTCTGGAGCGGCTCACGGAAGCTTCGCGCGAGGCGCGTCCGCAGGGCGAGTGATCTTGATCGCCGAGCGCGCGGCGACTGTTGGAAGCGTTTTGCGCGTGATGTCCCCTCGGGTCCCGCTGGACCGTAAGAGCGTTTGGTCGGGGCGATACACGTGGCGAGTCTGACGGTTCGCGAGCCCAAATCGATCTTTGAACTCGGGCGCAGGCGGCGCGTGCGAGTTACAATCCTGGGCTCTGCCGCTCATCTTTTTTCTCCCCGCGCACTTCACATCATGCAAAAGACACTGATCGCGATCGCCCTTGTGGGCGCGCTTCTCCCCGCCCAAGGCCTCGAGACGTATTCGGTTCCCGGAACAGATACGCAGGTCCGGGCGATCCAGGCAGGCGGCAAGACCTACAGCTCGATCAGCCGTGACGCCGGTCGAACTTGGACCCGACAGGGCGAGATCGACACCAAGCTTCACATCAAGTTCGGCACGTTCGATCCGCGGTTCCCGCCGCTGATTCCTGCGGCGCTACTTGCGAAGGCCGACAACCGGCTGTTCGTGGTCCAGTTCCACACCCAGATCATCAGCGAGTTCCGCGCCGCCTTGAAAGGCATGGGCGCCGAGCTCCCTCAATACCTGCCGAGCCAGAGCTACATGGTGCGCATGGACCGCACTCTCCTCGGCAAGGTGCGCAGCCTGCCCTTCGTTCGCTGCGTCACCGAGTTCCACCCGGCGTTCCGGCTCGACACCGAGATCATCCTCAACCTCGGCAAGGCCGTGAAGGCCACGCGCTACACGATCGTCCTCGTGGACAAGCGTCGCGACGCCGTGGGCCTCGAGACTCGCGTGATCGGGATGGGCGCCATGCGCAACGTGCCGGCAGATGGTGGCGTTCTCTTCGAAGCCACGATGACCGAGGCGCAGATGCTGCAGATCGCGAACGATGACCGTTGCCAGTGGATCGAACGCTCCTCGATGCCCGACCACGACATCGACCAGGCTCGCATTCAGGGTGGTACCAACTACGTCGATCTTATCGCCGGTATCCGCGGCATCGGCATGACCGGCCACATCATGGAGGGTATCTACAGCACGCACCCCGAGTTTGGGGCGATCGCTGGTGTCCGTGCCGCCCCGATTGCGCCGTTCAGCAGTGCGTCCTCCAGCCACGGTACGAACACCGCGGGCGAGATCTACGCCCGTGGCGCGAGCGCGCTCTACAAGGGTCTGATGCCCAACGCGCAGCTGGTCTACACCAACTACAACTACGTGATCAACAAGAGCACGCGATACGGCGCGACCAAGTCCATGATCCTCAACCAGCGAATCATGCTGGACACGGCGTCGTGGGGCTACGCCCGCACGCTGCTCTACACGTCCCGCTCCCAGGAGATGGATGACATCATCTTCGACCTGGACCTCTTCATCACCCAGAGCCAGAGCAACGCTGGCGCCACGTCGCAGCCGCGGAACTCCAGGGCGCAGGCGTGGGCGAAGAACATCTGCAGTGTCGGTGGCTTCAAGCACCGCAACAACTCGAACGCCGCCGACGACTACTGGGGTCGCAGCGGCAGCACGGGCCCGGCCAATGACGGTCGAATCGGCGTGACGCTCGCCGCGTACTACGACTCGATCCGCACGACCTCCGGCTCGACGGGTTACACCACCGGTTTCGGTGGCACGTCCGGTGCGACGCCGATCGTCAACGGTCTCGGCGGCAACATGATCGAGATGTTTACCGACGGGCTGTTCGGCTACGCGAAGACGAGTGCAAAGACGTCCACCGAGCGCTCGAAGGTCCTGCCGCACTTCAGCACGACCAAGGCATTGCTCGTCGCCACGGCGGCCCAGGTGCCGTACAACTCGAGTGGAGTTTCGGTCGGTGCCAACCGCTACCAGCAGGGGTTCGGCTTCCCGAACATGCGTCGGGCCTACGACGAGCGCAACCGCATGCTCGTGATCGACGAGCTCGACGTTTTGCGCGCTAGTCAGTCGAGGACGTACTACGTGCTCGCAAAGGGTGGTCGGTTCGTCGCCGCGATGCAGTACCCGGATCCTCCGGGCACGTCCTCCTCCACGATCCACCGGATCAACAGCGTTGATCTTACCGTCAAGTCCTCCAGCGGCGTGATCTACCGTGGCAACAACGGCCTGATCGCTGGCGCGTACAGCACACCGGGTGGAGGCGTGAACGATCGCGACACCGAGGAGACGGTCATTCTCAACGCCATGCCGGCTGGCGTGACGACCGTCACGGTGAGTTGCTCGGCTGTTCGCAGGGACGGGCACGTGGAGACCACGGCTGCCGATATCGACTACGGTCTGGCGGTCGACGGCCTGCGCGGTATGCGTGACAGGGACGAGTTGGGCTTCGACCTCACGTCGAACGGTCCCGGCCATTTGGCTGCCAAGGTCACGGGCCTCCCGATCGGTGGGTGGACCGAGGGCTTCACGCTCTACTCTCTCGCGACTTCACGACCGGTGAGCACGGGCACCCTGTTCGGAATCGAGTTCGACGGTCTCGCATCGTCGCTCTTTTCCGAGCCGCTCGCCACGGGCAGCCCCTTCCACTTCACGAATTCAGCCACCTCGAGCCAGTATCCCAAGGCGGCGTTCACGTTCCCCACGCCGATCGCCGTCGCCATCAAGGGTGTCACCCTCGACGGCGCGACGTTCCTGCTCAACGGGATGACCGTGGTGCGCATTTCGAATGTCAGCCGCGTGACCGTCAAGTAGGACACGGCTGCCTTACGGCAGGCGCCCACGCTCGCAGGAGTGTGGGCGCCTTGCTGTACGGGGGGGGGCTGCGCAGCGAAGCGCCGTCGCGAGCTACGCGTGGATCTGCTCGGCGAGGCAGTTCTCTTTGCCGATCTCCGCGATGATCCCGATCTGCGCCTCGGTCCAGTCGACCGACTCCTCTTCCTGACGCAGCATGTCCTCGAACAACTCGCGGGTGGCGTTGTCATTCTTGTCGCTGCAGAGTTGGATCGCGTTGTTCAGCCGTTCGACCGCTTCCTTCTCGAGATCCAGATCCATCTGTTCGGGAACGGTTTCCCCGACGCGAACCGAATCCAGGCGCTGCATGTTCGGTACGCCTTCGAAGTAGAGGATGCGCTCGATCAGCTGGTCTGCGTGCTTCATCTCTTCGATGGACTCTTCCCGCATCTTCTGCGCCAGCTTCTCATACCCCCAGTTCTCGCACATCTTGTAGTGCACGTGGTACTGGTTGATCGCCGTCAGCTCCGCAGTGAGACAGTCGTTCAGCGACTCGATGATCTCGGGCTCACCCCGCATGGCTTTTCTCCTGGTCGTGTCGAACGGGAGGGTGGCTCACGCGAGAGGTTGCCAGAGGCCGCGCGCGCAAAGACGTAAGAGACTGGATCTCAAGAACGCCAACCAGCCGGCGCGGCTAGAGGCGATCGTGGATGTCCGAGGGTGGGGGTGCGCCATCGGAGCCGTCTGCAGCCTGTTCGTCCTCGGAGAGTTTGCGCGCGATGTCGGACACCAGCGGCAGGCAGTTTCCGCAACACGATCCAGCCATGGCGTCCCGATCCGCGCGCATCGCGTCGCGGATTTCTCCATCGGTGATTCCAAGGCAAGAGCAGACGATCATCGTGTCGGTCGCTGATTGAGATGTCGTCTCAACGGTTGTTGAGAACACGTCTCAGTATCGCTCAGAACGGTCCGGATCAGAAGGGAGGTGCTGAAAAAAGCGCGGTCGCCGTGCCTGCCGGATGGAAAGCGCGGTGGAGTAAGGGATTACAGCGGTTCCTCCCTGCCGATGCGGTCTCATGATGGGTCTGGAGCCCCGTCCGCCCCTAGGTCCAGCCGGAGTCCATGCGGTACAGGTGGGCGGGGCGACCGTCCGTCGCCCGCTTCCCCGGCGCCTCTCGGAGCTTCCCGTCCTCGACCATGCGCTTGAATCGCTTGGCGAAGTTGCTCTTGTCGTACTTCACCCCCTTCACCACTTCGTGCACCTGGCGGAGGTCAGCCTGCGTGAACTCGGCGGGGACGAGGCTGTTGGCGATCCTCGGTTCGTAGTCGATCTTGCCGCGGATGCGGTTCAGGGCGACGTCGATGATGTGGGCGTGGTCGAACGCGAGTTCGGGCAATTCCTGGATCGAATACCACTCCGCCGCCGTGGCGTCGCTGCCGCTGCGGACGTGGACATCGGCGCGAACCAGGGCGAAGTAGGCGACCGTGATCGTGCGACCGCGTGGATCCCGTCCCGGGTCGCCGAACGTGTAGAGCTGTTCGAGGAAGACATCGGCCCGACGCAATCCGGTCTCCTCCTCGAGCTCGCGGCATGCAGCATCGTCGGTGCTCTCGCCCTGAGGGTCGTGGTCCGAGACCTCGACGAACCCGCCCGGCAACGCCCAGCTGCCCACGAACGGTTCGTTGCCGCGGCGGATGAGAAGGACCTTGAGGTCCTGGTTGCGGATGGTGAACACCACGGTGTCGACCGTGACCTGGGGTCGTGCATACTCGTACCCGAAACTCACGGAGCCACCCATTCCACACCCAGCCTCGTCAGATGTTCTCGCGACTTCGATTCGCCCTCCTCCCCGCCGATCGCCGCCGTCGCGAGGGCCAGGACGCGGACCCGATACCCGCGCTCGGCGAGGCCGACCGCCGCGGCGTCGACACAGTAGCCACCGGTGCAGTAGCCCAGGACGTCGAATTGCACTTCGTCGCGACCCCCCATGCGCTGAACCAGCGCGTCGACAACGGGACCGGCGACCGGGTTGTCGAACAGCGAGTAGACCTCCTTCTCGAAGTAGATGCCGACTCCCGCCATGGCCTCCTGCGCGATGTCGGCTGCTGACTGCGTGCGCGGGCCTTCACCCTGGACGGATTCGCCGATCAGATTGGACACGTCGTCTTCCGCGAGCGGTTGCATCGGCACGAATCGCGTCTTCGCGGGCAGCTGGTGGTGCACGCGAAGCCATCCGGGCGTTCCCTTGACGCAGTGCGGCGGGAACGGTCCGCCGTTGCCGGCGAACTCCCACGCGTCGTACGAGTGCGAATCGACCGAACCAAGGATGGGTTGCCCGGAGGTCTGGGCGCGGGTCAGCGCCGAGATGATCGCGGCTTCGACGACGGACGCTGACGCCACGAAGAGCGCGCCCTCCGGGTCGACAAAATCGAACTGGGTGTCCACATCTACGAGGATCGTCTGCATCTCACACCTCCGGGAGTTCGTTGGAGAGGATTGCGGATTGGAGCAGCGACGCACGGTCGCCGAGTGTCGGGCAATTCGGATTGTGCTTGTGACGCGTCGCGCGTTCGATGTGGCGGGCGGACTCGACGAATCGTCGCACCTGGTCGGCTTCGAACCCCGCGAAGGTCCGGTCGAGAGCCGTGTTGACCACGGCTTCGATAGCGGCCTCGTTCGACTCGGCGTCCCCGAACACGACGCCCTCCACTCCGGCCTCGTCGAGGAGCCGGGACATCCGCTCGATGCTGCCGACGTGGGTGTACTCACCGCTCTCGAACGAGATGCGCGAATACATCCATCGCACGCCGTAGGTCGCCTCGAGCTCGTCTTCGTCGTTGTGTGCCGCCCCCGTCCCGTGCAGGTCCGGCGAGGGGATCGCCTCGATGATGCTCTGTGGAACCTCGAGGGCGCGCGCCAACTGGAACACCTCGCCCTTGCTGAGCATGGCGATCGGGTTGGTGTCGACCTCGCCGTCGCCCCCCTTCTGATAGAAGCGCAGGAACCGATCTTCACATTCGTTGCCGGTGCCGTGGCGGATGCCGCCGCGCAGCATTCGATTCAGGGCGCGTCCGATCGGGGCGCGCAGGCAGGATCGGAACGAGCCAAGAACGGTGGGATCGCGCGCGATCTGCTCCTCGATGGCCGTCCGATCGTGGCCCGCTGCCGCCGCCGCTTCGACCAGGTGCTCGGTGATGTGCGAGAAGGACTCACCGAGTTCTACTTCGATCAGTCGGACGTCGCATGCCTGAGCTGCCCGGCGTGCCCTGTCGAGGGAATCCTCGCTGGAAGTGATTCCTGTGTAGACGGCGGTCACGTTGTCGGGCCCGATGGCTGTGGCCAGGAGTTCGAGCAGCGTCGCCGAGTCGATGCCGCCGGACACATCGAGTTCGGCCCGCGTGATGCCATGGTCTTCGTGGTATCGGCGAATCGCCTCGACGCGATCGGTGATCAGCGCATCTGTGTTGCGTACTGGCATGAGTCAGCCATCCCTCTTTTTTGCGAGTTGATCCATGAGTCTCCGTGTCTCCGGGCTCAGCGTGAACGGGCTCCGCGCCGAGGCCTCGTCGAGCATGTCCGCGCTGTATCCGTGCAGCGGATCGGCTACGTCTGGCTGTCCGGTCAGGCAGACGCAGTCTGGCGGCACGCTCTCGTCTTGCTGCGCGATGATCCCAAGGGGGCCGTCCCCACTTTGCCGCCGCCAGATCACGGGCTTGCCAGGCACACTGGTCTTGCCCAGGCCCGCTGCGTCGCCGAACTTCATCCGCGGTTCGCCAGTCGTCTGGCTGAGCTTGTAGACGGCGCTCACGCGATCCCGTTTGTGCCGATAGTCGCCTGGCGCGGCGACGATGTACCCTCCGTAGCCGTAGATCTGCTCGGCTTCCGAGAGTCTGGTGAGTTCGCGCAACTTCTCGAACTCTCTCGTGATTGCCAGGTCCAGGCCATCCTCGAGAACGTGGGTGGGGGACAGGCCGCACCTCGAGAAGAGATCGCAGGCGTATCGATACTGCGCGATCTTGTCGCCTGAGTCGTAGCGAATGGCGCTCGCGTGAGGTCGTTCCTCCATCACCCGCCGCGCGGCGGGAAGCCCGGACCGGATGGTATCGAATGTGTCCAGCAGATAGCTCGGCGGGTCGCGGCGCATGTCTCGCATGCTTCGAAATGCCGACAGGTCGTCACCCCAGCGCTGCACGTGTTCGTGTCCCATCGTGCCGACGGGACGCATGCCGAGTTCGTGGGCGAGCATGACGTTGCTCGTCCCTTCGACCCGTTCCGCCTTGCACGCCTCGAGTGCGATCCGGTGTTGATCCATGCAGACCGCGCTGCGCATCCCGACCTCGAAAATGCGCGTCGGCTCGTCGACGGCTCGGACCAGCTGTGCGACCTGGCTTCGAACGCGATCGAAGTACCCCTCGCTGCCGACGGTGATGACGGGATCGTGTCCGAGGATCGGCGCCACGGTCTGGAGGATCAGATCGCGATGCTCTTCGCACGTCGCCGTGCCGTACCAAGCGTCCTCATCCTGTCCCGAGCGGGTGCGAGACTTCGCCTCCGTCGCGAGCTGAATGGGGTAGTTCAGCCACAGCAGCACGGGCTCGAGGAATGAGACCAGGAAGCTCGGGCCGGTGATGGTGAGGATCGGCTCACGCTCGTGAACCCACGTGTCCGTCGGCACTGCCTCGATCCGGATCTCTCCGGTCAGGGCTGCGCGCATGGCCTCGTCCATCCCGTAGTGGTGGGTATCGAGGAAGCCGTCGATGTCGGCGGTGGTTCCGAGTGACTCCTGGATTCCGGCGACGCGGTCTCTCACCCAGGAAGCGAGGTCCAGCGGCACGTACTGCCAGCCGCCGTGCCGGAGCGAGAAGTAGAAGGTCTCCTCACGCAGCGGAAAGCCCGCCTGAGCCATGGCGAACTTGTAGGCGTCGGTGGCGAGGACGTGCGGCATGTTTAGTAGTCTAGTTACCACACTTAGTGGTAACTACGACTAAAAGGCAGCAATCCCAGAAATCGGTCGCGTTGGGGGCTTCAGGTGCCGCGGGGACTCTACTTCCTGCCCCGGGCTGCGCGGGACTTGGTCTCAGACGCCTTTGAGGCCGCATCCGCCGCGTTCGCCTCGTCGTCTCGATCCAGCGCGCGGAGTACCCGGGCGTGCAAGCCGTACCGCCGTGCCATCCGAGCGTATCGCCGCGACGAGGGCTTGCTGTTCGCGATGACCTTCTCGCCCTCGGCGATCATCTTCGTCGCTTGTGCGTGCGCCGCCTCGCCGCCTTTGCCTTGGAAGAGGACCTCGGCGAAGTGTCTTCGAGTGCCGGACAGCTGGTCCAGGTAGGTCCACTTGTCGGGGAAACGCTTCACGAGGTCTTCCAACAACGTGACCGATTCGCGCAGCGAGCGTTCCTCGCGGTCGCGGTCATGTCGGCGGTAGCGGGACGAGAGATACTGCAGGATCCGACTCGTCAACGCCCCGTACGACGACGAGGGGAAGTCGACCTGCAACTTGCGGGCGATGGTGAGCGCCCGGTCGAGCTCGGTGGTGTCATCACCGAAGGACTGACCGGTGATCAGGGTCTCGACCAGCTCGTACTTGTAGAGCGCCACTTCGGGATAGTCTGCGACGAGCTTTTCGAGGATGGACTGCGCATCGGAGATCACGAACCCGGCGAGGAACTCGTCCTTGTCCTCACGCAAGTGCGCCGCTCGTCCGAGCCAGAGGTAGCCGTAGTAGTTGCGGCAACTGCGGGCGATCGCGAGGCGAAAGACGACGTTGTCCGGATCTTCGGCCAGCAGACCGCCGAGGAGCGATTGGGCCCTGGTGTGATGCACTCGTCGCTCTGGTCCGAGGTATTCCTCGCGGTGGCGTCGGCCCTCGCTTCGCGAAGAACGACCCGGAATTCGCCGATCGTCCCCACGGCGACCGTCTCCGCGCCGACCATCACCACGACGACTGTCACCACGACGACTGTCACCGCGACGACCGCCGCGCCGGATGAGGCCCGACGGACGTCGACTGTCGCGGGGAGGATCCTTGATAGGGCGAATGCCCCAGGACCCGAGGAAGTCGTGCGCGCGCGCCAGCTCGTAGAGGCCACGGTTCGTCGTGACGATCGGCTCGCCATTCTCATCCTCGAGGGCGGTGAGCACGTGGTTGTGGGCCTTTCGCGCCTCATCGAGCATCTGCTGCTGCCCGAATACCTGGCCCAGTTGATTTTGCGCGGTCGCGATCTCGACGGCGTACTCCTTGGCTCCGAGTTCCTCGTAGATGCTGATGGAGGTGGCGTAGGCCCCCGCCGCCTTGTCGAGCTCACCGAGCCGCATGCGGATGTCGCCGATCTTCTGGTTCGCTCGCGCCGTGTCCTGCTGCAGATCCGGGTGGTTCTGGTTGTCTTCTTTGAACTGGCCGAAGACCTCGAGGAGCTTCTGCAGAAGCGCCGCGTCCTTCTTCGATGCGATCGGGATGGAAGCGTGCTGGTAGACCGTCTCCGTCTCGCCGGTCTCGTTATCCGTCGTGGCCGAATCCCGGATCACGACCTGGAACACGTCTGGACCGGCCAGGTGGTCGAAGACTCCGCCGAACGCCTTGAGCGACCGCGAGAGGTTCTTCTGCACCAACGTGTTGGCGGCGACCAACTTCCCGTTGATGGTCTTCTGGTTCACGTAGTTCGTCCACCCGAGGGTGGCCGCCCCGAGAATGGCGGAGATTGCGACGGCGATCGCACCCGCGAGAGCCTTGTTGCGTCGACACCACCGCGACACGCGCTGAATGGGGGTGGTCCTCCGCGCGAGGATCGGTCGGTCGTTGAGGAACCGCGACAGGTCCTCGCGCAATTCCTCCGCACTCTGGTAGCGGTGGGCGCGCTCGCGGTTGATCGCCTTGAGCACGATGGTCTCGATGTCGGGGGGGATGCCCGGGCGGAGCTTGCTCGGCGCGGCGGCGCGTCCTTCCGTCACCTGATGCATCAGGCCGCTGCGGTTGTTGCCGGTGAACGCGGGGCGCAACGTGAGCAATTCGTAGAGAGTCAACCCGAGGCAGTAGATGTCCGTGCGGGTGTCGTATTCCCCGTAGAACTGCTCGGGCGCCATGTACTGCAGCGTCCCGACGACGTCACCCGTGTGCGTGAGGTTGCTCTCCTCGATGGCTTTTGCCAGCCCGAAGTCCGTTACCCACACGACGCCCTGTCCGTCGAGCAGCAGGTTCGCGGGCTTGATGTCGCGGTGGAGCGTGCCCTGGGAGTGGGCGTAGCTCAACGCGTCGGCGACTTGCAGACCGATTCGGGCCACGCTTTGCCAGTAGGCCGGCCCCAGGTTGCCTGATCCTTCCACCGTCGGCTCCGGTGTGGTGTCCGCTGACGGCTCCGTCGATCCCGGCGTGGCGCTGATCGTCGACGTGCGCGTCGCCGCGATGGCCGATGAAGAGCCGCCGTTCGAACCGGAACCCGTCGCCAACGGGCTCGACGAGGATGAACTCGAGGTGGACTGGAACTGTCCGTTGCGCAGCCCACTTGCGGCGTCCCGCGCTAGAGCGTGGATGCTCGCGCTGGACGTGCCGGGCGTGGTCTTTGGCTTCTCGCCTCGCAGTTCCCTGACGATACGATCCAGGCCGAGGCCGCGGATCAGCTGCATGACGTAGTAGTGGTAGTCGTCTTGCTCGCCCACGCCGAAGATCGGCACGATGTTCGTGTGGTGCAGCCGCGCAGCGGTCTGGGCTTCGCGTTCGAATCTCTCGAGCCGGTGGTCGTCGAGCAGGGACTGGCGCGGCAGGACCTTCACCGCGACGTGCCGACCGAGGGACTGCTGTTCGGCTTCGTACACGATGCCCATGCCGCCGCGACCGATCTCTCCGAGAATCAGGTAGTCCCCGAGCTTCTTCAGCGACTTCGGTCCCTTCAGGAATCGACTCTTCTCGGGCTGCTCCTTGCGCAGCTTGAGTTCTTCCATCGCCACGACCGTGGGGAGGAGGTCGTGGATCTCGGTCGCGATGTCGGGATGCCGGGCCGCGTACTCTTCGATCGTTGGCGCCTCGCCCGTCCGCATCCGTTCGACGAACTCCGCGGCGATCTCCTCGATCGGATTCTGCTCATCGTTTTCCTCGACGCTGTCGCCCAAGTCGCTGTCCTCGATGTCGTCGTCCTTCGGTTCGCGGGTCATGGCGTCACGAAACTGTCGGGGTCTTCGCGGTTTTCGCCGACGCCGGGGATCCGCGAGAGGATGGTTTTCAACCGCTGTAACGCGCGCACGTAGCGGTTGCTCGCCGTGGATCGCTGAATTCCGAGGAGTTCGGACACTTCCTTGTTGCTCAACTCCTCGAAGTGCCGCAGCACGAGGATTTCCTGGTCCATCGGCTCCATGTCGGCGAGCACGTTCTCCAGCATCGTCGCGATCTCGGCCCTCATGGCTGCCTGGCTCGGGGAGGTCAGCCCGCCGAGCAGTTGCATCGACATCGAGGCTGAACTCGCCATGGGGGAGGCGAATCGCTGCAGGGAAACCTCCTGCCCGGCGTCGCGGAGCTTGGATCCCAAGTGGCGTCTGTGGACGTCGACCATGGTCTGGCCGACGATCAGCCGGAGCCAGACGAAGACGGAGTTCGATTTATCCACCGTGAAACTGTCGATGCGTTGGCGGGCGGCGAGATACGCCTCCTGGAGAATGTCGTCGGGGTCGACCCGACCCTTCAGCCGCTGATCGAGTCGGAAGTAGACCATGCGCTGGAGGCGGTCCCAGGAGATGGAGAACAGAGTCGCGAGGGCTTCGGCGTCCCCCTTGGACAGGCTCTTGGTCAGAGCCTCGATCTGTTCCTCGGTCGCGTTAGAATCGGGGGTGGGTATTTCGGTGCGGTCTGACATGTTGCGCGCTGTTCGCGGGAAGGTAGCCGGTGGCCAGATGCGGATGCGTCCCTCCGCGATCATTCCCCTTGTTACAAGGACGCCGCATCGGGCGCCGCTGGCACCGCAACGACATGCTAACCGTTTGGAACTCTCGGTACACGCGAAAGCGCGGACCAGCACCACACTCGCTGGATCACGCTTTCATGCCCCGATGCCATCGGGGCGAATTCCTGGTCTGAGGGCATGGACGGGAGGGCGTGCCGGGAATCCACCGATGACGTGCAATCAGGAATGTAACTCGCATGTCACCGGTCGGTGTGCAGTCGAGCCGCGTGGAGTGCGTCCAACTCCGAGAGGCGGAAGCGCACGCTGACGATGTAGGGGGACTTGCCCACTTGCCAGTGTCCATACGTCGTCGAGATGAGCGTGCCGTCCGGCAGCACTTCCACGCCGGGGTAGGCGCAGTCCGTGCCCCTGTGGTTGTCCATCAGGCGAACGCGGTACTGTCCCGGTCGACCGTGCACGAGATCGTCGAAGGTCCCGACCCAACCGACCCAGTCGCCGAACGTCGGGCTGACGAGCGTGCGGTCGCGGAACGACAGGAACAGTCGACCGTCGGGAGAGTACTGCCCCGTGTGTCGGTCGCCGGTGAGCGACGCCGGCATCTCTCGTGGCTCCGTGAACGACATGCCCTCATCGTCGCTGAAGATGATGTGGGAGTTTCGCGTGCGGCTGTTTTCGCGCAACAGCACGGCGAGGCGTCTTCCGTCGGGAGAACGCACGACTCCGGGTTCGCAAAGGTGCACGTCCGTGCCTTTCCACACCGGTTCGGGGAATGTCCAGGTGAGGCCGCCGTCTTGCGAGAACGTCTTGTAGAGCGTGAACGTTCGCGGTTTGCCCGCCTTGCGATCCTGACGGTAGGTCTTCATGCCGTCTTTCGTGAAGAAGCGACCGTCGTCGTGGAACATCGCCATGTACTGCCCGGGAGTTCTGAGTGCGGCGACGCAGCCCATTACGACGATGCCGCCCCAGTCGCCGACCTTCCGGAGCGGTGTCCACGTCATGCCGTCGTCCTCGGACACGGCGAGCCTCGCGGGGTGGAGCCCGGACCACATGATGATCCGCTTCCTCCCGTTCGCGTCGATGACGCGGTGCAGGGTCGGAACCTCCTTGCTCGTGCTCCAATTCGCCGGCACGGGCAGGCGCCCACCCCACGACAGACCCGCGTCCGTGCTGCGTTTCATCACGATCCCTCCCTTGCCGTGGCCCTTCGGGTAGACGGTGATCATCGTCTTGTGGTCTTCGAGCAAGACCGTCGTCGGGTGACCGAGATACTGACCGTCCTGCCGGTCGACCACGACCTGGCGGTGACGGTCGCCGGCCAGATCCAGCGTCGGGATGGTGTAGTGCGTCGGGCGCCGTCGATCGCGCGCGATGAAGTTCCCGTCGGTTCGCGCCCGTCCGATTGCCGCGAGCAGTTCATTTGCGATGATCTGGTGGCCGAGGGCGTTCGGGTGCATGCCGTCGAGCAGCAGGCTGTCCGGACCGTCTTCTGCTCGGCGAAAGATCTCGTGCACGCGGACGAGCCGGATGCCGTGCGTCCCGGCGACCTCGCGCACCGCCGCCGCGTAGAGCCCGAGCCTCCGCTTGCGCCACGTCTCGTACTTCTTCCCGATAGCGTTGGGTGTCATCAGGATGACCGCGACGCCGCGCGCCCTCAAGCTCGTCACGAAGTACGTGAGGTTGCGGTGGTACGCGTCCAGAGGAATGCGCGGTCCCGCGTCGGGGTTGTCGCCATCCACCCACGAGTCGTTGAGTCCGAACTGGATGATCACGAGGTCCGGGTCCTGTCGCAGCACGGCTCTCTCGAACCGATCCCTCCCGTGCTGGACCTTGTGCCGATCATTATCCGTGCGCCGGCCCGAGTGGGAGCCTCCGACGCCGCTGTTCACGATGGGGCCGGGGAGACCGTGGTACGCGAGATCCTGGCGCAGGAGCTTTGGGTACACCGGAATAGACCGGCCGGCGACGGAGCGCGGGGCGGTCGTGGAGTCGCCGAAGCAGACGATGGTCGCGGTAGGCGCGGCGTCGGGTTCCACGGGCGTGGTGCTACATGCGACGAGTAGCAGATTGCCGACGAAGAGTGCGGGGAGGCGTGCGGGTTTCATGACTTCGAGAAATTGGAAGCGGGGTTCTCCTGGGGGGCAAGCCATTCCTTTGAGTAGAATCCTCAAACCCCGACTTTGGTAAGCTGGTCCTCCACATGCGCGGTCTCCTCTGTCTACTCCTGTGCTTTTCCTGTGTTAGCTGCGCCTCCATCGAGCGGCTCTTCAGGAACTCGCCGCTCCGCGGAATGGAGTCGGATGCGGAGCGCGTGAATCTCTGGCCGCTCTACTACGAGAATGGCGGCAAGACCGCCGTGCTGTGGCCGGTGTTCGACGAAGACGAGAAGGGCTTCGCGTTGCGACCGCTGATCACGCGAGACGGTACCCGTTGGGAAGTGCTGCCTCCGTTGTGCTTCTGGGATACCGAGAGTGGCGACTGGGTCTTCCTACCGGCGTATTCGATCGACGACAGCTTCGGCGTGTTCCCGCTGTTCGGGTCGGGTTGGCTGAACCACGTGGGCCCGATCTGGTGGGACTTCGACGACGAGGGCAAGCTCGACCGAGGGGGTTTGTTTCCGCTCGCCAGACTTGGTAGCGGACTCAAGCACATCGGTCCGATCTGGTGGAAGCACAGCGCCGGAGAGGGTGAAGAGGGAGATTCGACCTCGTGGGGGATCTTCCCGCTGATAGACGTCAGCAAGAGGTTCATGAACATCGGTTCGCTCTTCTGGGGATTCCGCCCGGACGGCGAGACGAAGTACATGGTCGCGTTCCCGCTCTTTGGATACGGGAACGACGAAGATGGCGGTGGGATGTTCTTGAGCCTGCTCGGCGGGCGTGGGTGGGACAAGAGCGGGGATACGAGGTTCGTGAATGTGCTCGGTCCGGTGTTCCACTACGGCACCTCGAAGGAGAGCTTCGAGATGAGCGCGCTCTGGCCCCTGTTCTCCATGAGCAACTCCCCGAACAGGTCCAGCTGGCTCGTCTGGCCGCTGTGCGGCTCGAGCACGACCCGCATTCCGGAAGAAGACGTTGACCTTTCGGAGGCGACCGCGCTCTCGGGACTGTTTCGCCACGCGAAGTTGGGCGGAAAAACGACCGGGCTGCGGATGCTCCCGCTGTTCGGCTACCGCTCGGTGGACGGTGGGTCGGAGGATCTGATCGACCACCTCAGTCTCTACGGGCACAAGGAGTACGGGCCGGACAGTACGGGAATCCACATAGCCACGCCGATGGTGTTCAACTACCGGAGCAGCAAGAACGGCTACCGGTGGAGCAGTCTGCTCGGGATACTCGACTACGAGACGGAGGGAGAGGACTCGGAGTTCAGGTTCCTGTACTACCTGTACCGACAAAAGACCGAAGACACGGAGACGCAGCGCGACTTCTTCCCGTTCTTCAAGTGGGATTCCGGCGAGAAGCGGTCGAGCTTCTCGTTCCTGTGGCGTCTGTTCAACTGGGAGCGCAACGGCGACAAGGTTGGCGGCCACATCTTCTTCATCCCCTGGGGCGAGGTGTGACGACTCGGGGGAAGAAGATCGCGTACTTCTGCGCCGCGACTCACATGGGGGGAGCGGAGCAGAGCACTCTGGACTTGATCACGCGGATCGAGGAGCAATCCCTCGGTTGGTACCGTCCGTGGGTGGTCCTCCCGCAGGAAGACGGTCCGCTCGTCGATCGGCTCCGGCAGCACGATGTCCCGATATCCGTCCTGCCGATGCCGAAGGGCGTCTTCGGCATGAGTCAATCGCGACCCGTGCGGAGCCTTCTGATGGGGGCGTTGTCCTGGCCCGTGGCTCGAACGTACCTCGCGAAACTCCACCAGCTCGTCGAGCGTGAAGCCCCGGCGCTCGTGCATTCCAACGGCATCAAGTGCCATGCGCTGTCGGGTCGAATCAGCAAGTCCGTGCCCGTGCTGTGGCACCTGCGCGAAGTCCTCTCGAGCGGTGCGGCTCGAACCGTATTGCGTCGCATTCGAAGTCGCACGCCCGTCCACGTCATCGCGAACTCGTACGCGACCGCCGTCGCGTTCGATACATCGAACGAGAATCCTGACGTCGTCCACAACGGCATCGACTCGGAACAATTCATCCCCGGTCGTGATCCGATGTTCCGCGAACGGTTCGGAGTCGGACTCGATGTTCCCATCATCGGGATCGTCGGCGTGCTGCAGCGAGGCAAGGGCATCTTCGAGTTCATCGACATGGTGGCGTTGCTCCGTGAGGACGGCGTCGACGCGCGGTACGTGGTCGTCGGCGACGGGATCTACGACACCGGTCGAGATGAAGGAATCCGCGTCGAGTTGGAGGCGCGAGTCGAAGCACTGGGGCTCGAGGGCGTGGTCCATTTCGTCGGGTTCCAGAGCGACACCGTGCGCGTCATGCAGGGCCTCGACATGCTGGTCAGCGCGTCCACTCAACCCGAGTCGTTTGGTCGGGTCGTCGTCGAGGCGATGGCATGCGGTGTCCCGGTGGCGGCGTCCGCGCTCGGCGGTGTGCTCGAGATCGTAGAGGACCGGACCAACGGTCGGCTGTTCCCCCCGGGCGACGCCAGCGCGATGGCCCGAGCCGTGCGGTCGTTGTTGGGGGATGACGAGTTGCGAAAGTCCTGCGTTGCGAACGGTCGCCACCGCGTCGCTCAGAGGTTTAGCATCCGTAGTTACGTGGCTGGCGTGGTCCGTACGTACGATCGTCTGCTGGGCGTGGGGCACGGGGCTCTGGCCGTGCGCTGACGGCGCGCGACTGCGGAGTCACTTTGAGCAACAGCCAGTTCTGGTTCGAACCGAGCACCAAACGACTCGCGCTCAACATCAGGTAGTCGCCGACGAGCACGACGGCGATCAGGATGTGGAAGATCGCGATTACGAGCCGACCTCGTGCTCGAGCTGCAGGGACTGGGTGAGGATCTGGCAGACACTCTCGCGCCAGCGCGAGACGCGGTACTGAGCCATGACATCCCGCATCGCCTGAGCGCCGAGTCGGGTACGTAGCGCATTTGTGCCTTGAACTCGTCCGTGTGGTTGCTTGACCCGAGGACAGGTGCGTTCTGAATCAGTCGGCGGACGCCCCGGTGAGGCGACAATTCGGACGACTATGCGAGCGCCTTGGCGGCGATCTCGTACACGTCTCGCGAGAGTTCAGGCTCGTCGAGGATGCGTTGCAACTGTCCGTGCATCAGTCGGCCACGGGATTCGTCGAAGCGCTTCCATTGGTTGAAGATGCCCGTCAATCGTGAGGCGATCTGCGGGTTGAGCTTGTTCAACAAAAGGACGTGCTCAGCCAGGAATTCGTAGCCAGAGCCGTCAGTCTTGTGGAAGTGGATCTTGTTCTGGCCGCAGAACGCGCCCACTAGGGAACGCACCTTGTTGGGGTTCTTGATCGAGAACCCGGGGTGATCCATGAGCTCGCGAACCCGACCGAGCGCGCCCGGTAGCGGCGACGTCGCCTGAATCGCGAACCACTTGTCCATGACCAGTGGGTCAGTGCCCCATTTCGCATGGAACTCCTCGAGTGTTGCGTCGGCGGTCGGCGCGCCGTGGTGGCATAGAAGCACGAGTGCGTTCATCACCTCGGTCATGTTGTCTGTTCCGCGAAACTGTTCGAAGCAGAGCCCTTGAACATGCGGGTCGCCGAGCGACATGAGGTAGCCAAGGCATACGCCCTGCAGACTGCGACGCGCCACGTTCTCGGAATCGAACCGGTAGGGGCTCCGGTCCATGCTCTCTTCGTAGATGGCCAACAGAGGGTCGTGCAGGGCCACTGCGAGTTCGCGTTGCACGAAGCGTCGCACTGCGTGCACGGCATCGACGTCGATGACCTCCATTTGATCGCCCAGGTACGTTTCCGACGGCAGCGCGATGAGTTCGGCAGCGAGTGCGCGGTCTTCTCGGAAGTTCTCGAGCACGGCTCCGAACGCGTCGGTGATGTGCGGTGGGAGTTCGAGCGCATCACCCCGCTGGCGGTCGGCGATGAGTTCTTGCATGCACCCGATGACGAGCCTCTGGTTGGCATCGAAACGCGCGAATGCGTCGTTGTCGTTCGCCATCAGGAACGCCAACTGCTCTACGGAGTGGTCGTACTCGAGGTGTACCGGCGCCGAGAGTCCGCGCATCAGGGAGGGGACGGGTTCGTCGGCGACGTCGACAAACGTGTACCACGCCTCGCTATTCGTGAGTTCCAGGATCTTCGTCGTCGTGGTTTGGGTCTCGTCGGCGAGCTTGAGCGGAAGATCGTTGCCATCCGCGTCGAGCAACCCCACCGCCACCGGGATGTGGAATGGTTCGTCGTTGTCGAGACCCGGTGTGGCGGGGCACGATTGCTTCAGGCCGAGCGTGTAGGTCTCGGTGGTCGCGTCGTAGCGGGTCTTGACGGAGACCGTGGGCGTACCGGCCTGGCTGTACCACGTCGCGAACCGATCGAGGTTCTTGTTGTTCGCGTCCGCCATCGCCTGTCGGAAGTCGTCGCACGTCACGGCCTGGCCGTCGAAGCGCTCGAAGTACAGGTCCATTCCTCGGCGGAAGCCGTCGGGTCCGAGCAGCGTGTGGTACATCCGCACGACCTCGGCGCCCTTCTCATACACCGTCACCGTGTAGAAGTTGTTGATCTCGATGACTGATGCCGGGCGCACCGGGTGCGCCATCGGTCCCGCGTCCTCCTGGAATTGGTGCGTGCGGAGAGTCCGCACGTCGCCGATCCGTTGGATGGCTCTGGAGTTCATGTCGCCCGAGAACTGCTGGTCCCGGAAGACCGTCAGGCCTTCCTTGAGGCTGAGTTGAAACCAGTCGCGGCAGGTGACGCGATTGCCCGTCCAGTTGTGGAAATACTCGTGGGCGATCACGCCCTCGATGGCCTCGAAGTCGCCGTCGGTCGCAGTGTCGGGTCTAGCGAGGACATACTTGGAGTTGAACACGTTCAACCCCTTGTTCTCCATCGCGCCCATGTTGAAGTCGTCCGTGACGACGATGCTGTAGTCGTCGAGATCGCAGGCCAGCCCGAAGACATCTTCATCCCACTTCATCGACTTCTTGAGCGACACCATCGCGTGGTCGCACTTGTCGATGTTGTTCGCGGTCGTGTAGATGCGAAGGGCGACGTCGCGTCCCTCCGAGGTCACGAAATGGTCTTCGATGTGCTCGAGGTCGCCGGCGACGAGCGCGAAGAGATAGCACGGCTTGCGGTGTGGGTCTTCCCAGGTGACTTCGTGTCGGTCGTCGCTGACGTCTTCACGTCGGATCATGTTGCCGTTCGACAACAGCACAGGCATGTTCTTGCGATCCGCCTGGATCGTCGTCGTGAACTTCGCGAGGACGTCCGGTCGGTCGAGGTAATACGTGATGTGGCGGAAGCCCTCGGCTTCACACTGTGTGCAGTAGCACGCCGCAGACTTGTAGAGGCCCTGCAGGGAAGTGTTCGTTTCCGGGTGGATCCGGACCTTGGTTGCCAGCGTGAACGACTCGGGCACTGCCGGCACGGTCAGGCTCGAGTCGTCGTTGGCGAATTGCTCGGCGGTGAGTTCGTTGCCGTCGAGAGTCGCGCCTAACAGCTCCAGTCCCCCGGCGCCGTCGAGAACGAGTGGTGCGTCGGCGACGCCCTCGGGGTTTCGCTTCATCTTCAGCGTGGCGTGGACCACGGTTGCATCCGGATGGATGTCGAAGTGGAGCTCGACAGTGTCGATCAGGAAATCGGGGATCTTGTAGTCGGCGAGATGAATGGCCTCGTGGACCGCGGTCTGTTCGGTAGCTTGAGTCATGGTTGGCGCTGCGGTTCTTCGCGGTTCGTCTCGGCGTGATCAGGCCATGCTGAGCACGGTCTCTACAGTCTTTCGGATTCCCTCGTCTACGTGCTTGATAGTCGGCCCGAGCATGTAGGCGGGGGTGCTGACGATTCTGTTGTCCTCGTCGACAACGAACTCGGTCGTCTTGCAGTCGTGGTGCTCGCACCCCATGCCTTCGATCGCGGTGGCCGTTGGACCATCGTTGCCGATCGTCAGCGTGATCCCGTGATCCCCCAGGGCGCGAGCGACCACGGCGGGAGCGATGCAGATCGCACCGATGGGCTTCTTGGCGTTGTGCATGTCGCGGAGAAGACGGCTGACATCCTCATCCACCTCGCAGCCGTCGCCGGCTTCCGCGAAGTTGGATAGCACCTTTGCCGCACCGAATCCGCCGGGGAGCAGGACGGCGTCGAGATCCGCGGCATCGGCATTCGCGATGTCCTCGATCTCGCCGCGGGCGATGCGCGCGGATTCCTCGAGAGAGTTGCGCCGCTCGCCGGTCGCCTCGCCGGTGCGGTGGTCGACCACATCGAAGTCCTTGTCCGGGGCGAAGCAACGGATCGTGGCGCCGGCCCGATCGAGTGCCAGGAGCGTGCACACGCTCTCGTGAACCTCCGCCCCATCCATGAAGCCGCAACCGGAGAGGATGACACCGACAGTCTTGCTCATGATTACATCCCTGAAGTATCAAGAAGTCTCGGACCATTACCCAGCGTGACCGGCCCCGGAGCCAGCAAAAAACGAAACGTTCGTCGGCACGTTGTCGGCCATTGCGGGTAGTGTCCCGGCAGCATGAGAGGGTTCACAGCATTGGTGGTTCTGCTCGGCGGGTCGTTGTGCGCGCAGGAGGGGGGTATCGAGGTGTTCGCTGCGGAGACGATCCATCGCAGCGGGAAACGAGTCTCTCTGACCGAGATCTACAAGAAGGACGTACTCCACTCGGATAGCCGCGAGGTCAGCACGACTTCGGTGGATCAGTGGACGGAGTATCGCACCGTCTTCGGCTTCGACTACGGGTTGAAGCCCGACCTGCAGGTATCCATTCTCGTGCCTTACGTGGCGCGCGAACTGCTGGTCGGTGGCGTGCGATCCGAGGGCGAGGGACTCGGCGACATCGCGGTGATCGGAAAGCACCGCCTCTACAAGAAGGACTGGAAGCGAGGTTCGTTCAACGTGTCCCTGATCGGTGGATTGGAGCTGCCGACGGGTGAGACGGGCGAGACGACCGGAGGAGTGCGCAACGCTCCGCGAGCTCAGCCTGGTACCGGCGCATGGAATCCATTCGCGGGGGTCGGTGCAAACGTGGGTTCTGGACGCACGCGCTACGACGCGTTGGTGTTCTACAAGGCGAACACCGAGGGGTCGCAGAACCTCGAGAACGGCGACTTCTTCGTGGCGAGCCTGAGCGCGGGGTATCGATTCATCAGCATGGAGTACCCGGGGCCGACGGTTGGTGTCGGGGTCGGACTCAAGTATCAGCACCGGGGACGGGCGGAGCTCGCCGGGACCGTAGTGGGAAACTCCGGGTCGGACGTTTTCTTCGCGCACATCGGCGTCATGGTTCATCCGAGGCCGGACCTGGACGTCGCGTTCGCCGTAGACGTCCCGATCCATGAAAACTACAAAGGCACGCAGCTGGGTCGGGAGATCCTCGCTGCATTCTCTTTTGCGATCCGCTTCTGAGCGGCCACAACGAATGCGAACGAACAAGACTGCAGTTGTCCTGGCGACCCTGATGCTGGGATTCGCGGGGTGCCAGATACCATCAACACCGACGGGCAAGCTCGTCGCCAAGGTCACCGCCAACTTCGAGAGTTGAACTTGAAGCAACAAGGCGCATGGCCTGCAGCTTGCGCTAGAGCGTCAGTTTGACGCCAAGAACATCAAGATCAGCCCGCAGGGTGGCTACACGACTTTTGATGTGCACGCACCCAACGACGTGCGAGCCGACGAGGTCGCGGTTGTGATGACCGGAGCGAACTACACGCTCAAGAAGGTCGCGATCGCCCGCCCAGGTGCGGAGCCAGTCGTCACGAATTACTAGCCGGCTCTGCCCACCGGGTCGTGTTGTGTGTCGCGGCTACTTCTTCTTGTCGCCGCCGATCGGGCCCGACCACTTCTGATTGTTGCCGCGGGCCATCCATCGAACGATGTCCACGTAGAACACCGACGTCCGCGCCGCGAAGTCGAGAAGGACGGCAGGGGGCGTCAGGATGTACTTGGCGAGCGTGATCAGCACCGACTTGTTCGCGTCCTCCTCGGCGTAGGAGTAGACGAAGTGATGCGCCAGCAGCGGCACTGAATTTGCCGGTCGTGTCCGCATCTGGCTCGCCGCGATGTCGTCCGTCTTGCCGGAGTCGAGCGGCTCGGCGTCGAGCGAGGACGTGCCGCGTTGGAGTTCCCCACGCCAGACCTGCGTCCGCTGCCACAGCACCTTCTTGCCGATTCGTTTCAGGCGAAGCTTCTCGCCCTGCACCAGGATCGCCAGCGGCACGCGCACGTAGAGGGGGTCGCCCCACGCGCCGTCCAACCGTCCGAGCAACGTGTATTTGGCCAGGTCAGCCGACGTCGCCGAATCGAGGTGGGAGGTGATCAATCGCTCGTGCAGCTCCTTCCCGGTGAGGATCTGACCCTCTGCGTCCAGCCACGCGAGCGGCACCGCGTCGCGTTCCGTGAATCCGGTCTTGCCGGCGACCAGGTTCACCCAGTCTCTCTTCTTGAACGACTTCAATCCCGACAGGAGAAGATGGTGGAGATCCTCGCCCGGTGGCAGCGGACTCACCCGGTGCCACTCGGACGGCACTTCGGTGCGCTTGCGAAGCTCGCCGATTTGCTCCGGTCGCAGGTCACCGACGAACGACAGCGGCACGCTGGAGTCCTGGGTGGAGAAGTAGCTGCCGCGGTACACGCCGAACTCCCAAATCCGCGGGGCGAAGATGCTGGCGCCGGGCAGCGCGAACCAGTTGCCCTCGGTCGGGGGGGGGCTCAGCAGGAGCCGTCCGGGTTTCTCCGGCGTGAAGTCCTCGACGTCGACCGGCGTGTGCTTCTCCCGGTAGACGGAGAACTCGACCTCGACGCCCGCCACGCTCGCGGTGTGGGACGTCAGCGCATCCGTCGCGGACCTGCCTGTGAGGAAATCGCCGCGGATGCTGTGCACGCGGCACAGGGCATCCACCTGGCGCAGCGGCGGCGAGCTGAGATCTTCGGCCCACAGCATCTCCGTCAGGCATCCTTGCAGCGAAGAGACGCCGAGGAGGAGCAGCGCAGACGCGGTGCGCGCGACGATGGGGTGAGAAGTCATGAGCCTCAGCAAGTCACTGCTCATCATAGGTTCCGAACGTCAACCACCGACGGGCGAGACCGGGACACTGAGAAAAAACCCGGGATCCGCTCCCTGTCAACCGCAGAGGATTTCCCCGCGAGTCGCCACGCGCCGGTCTCGTGGGGGATCCGACGACGATTCACTCCGGGATGCAGATGGCCGCGAGCTCGTCGAGGCTTTGGATCTCGTAAGTCACCGAGACGGCGCGGTCGCGGGTATTGCCTTTGGGATTGAACCAGCACGTATCGATGCCGAAGTCGCTCCCGCCCTTCATGTCGGATGAGAGGCTGTCCCCGACCATCAGGACTTCGGAGAGCGCCGGTGATCCCATGCGTTGGAAGGCGATGGCGAAGATCTCGGGGTCGGGCTTGGCGGCGCCGACTTCTTCGGAGATGAGGATTTCGCGAAAGAAGGCTGCGATCGGCGAGCCCGCGAGTCGGGGGCGCTGCACATCCATCAAGCCGTTGGTGATCAGCGCCAACTCCACGTGCGGCTGCAACTTCTCGAGTATCTCCAGCGCACCGCCGAGCAGATGCGAGCCGCGGCCCAGATTCTGCTCGTAGTCCACGCTGAATTCGCCCGGGACCGTGTCGAGCATCCCCGATTCTCGCAGGAACTCTTCGAATCGATCGACTCGCAGCCGAGCCTGGTCGATCTCGCCGCGTTCGAATGCCTGCCAATAGCGGTGGTTGATGGTTGCGTAGCTCGCTACGTGGCCGGGATCGAATCGATTGCCGTGCGCTTCGACGGTCTGCCGCAGCGCCTCGGCGGCGGATCGGTCGAAGTCGAACAGCGTGTTGTCTGCGTCGAACAGGATCCACCGGTAGCTCATCGTGTGAGAAGAGAGTGTCGAGGCGTTCTCGTCAAGCTTCCAAACCCGGCGGGTCTACGCCGGATCGGTGGAATTCATGGATCTTTGCGACTCATCCGTTCATGATCGATTGCTCTTGCACGAAGAAGACATGGATCAACCTGAGAGTCCGCAGAAGAGTCCCTATGTCGTCGAAGTCGAACCTGGCACATACGCGTGGTGCTCGTGCGGCAAGAGCGCAAACCAGCCTTACTGCGACGGCAGCCACGGCGGCACCGCTTTTCTTCCCGTCATCGAGAAGATCGACGAGAAGAAGATGGTCGCGTGGTGCGGCTGCAAGCGTACCGATGGCAAGCCCTACTGTGACGGTTCGCACTCGGACCTGTAGCATGCCTGCGCGGCGGCTCACCACCGCGCTCTTCTCGCTGTTCGCCACCATTTCCCTCGGCGGGTGCTCGTTGTTCACCACGATGTGGGGCAAGTCTGAGGGGTTCGTGGCGCTCGCCGACCGTCCGCGCTCCGCGACGGGACTCATCGATTTCCGCGGCGTCATCCACTGCCATAGTTTCCGTTCGCACGATTCGACCGGGACCATCGAGGAGATCGGCGCCGCTTGCGAAGAGGTCGGCATGGACTTCCTCGTGATGACCGACCACCCGGCGCCCTACTCGATTCGTCGCGGCAAGCGCGGGATGGTCGGCAACACCCTGTTCATGGTCGGTGCCGAACTCCGTTCCCCGGGTGGGACGCTGTTGGCGTTTCCGCTGAAGCACTACGTACGACCGCACAAGACACTGCAGGCTTACCTGGACGACATCCACGGTCAGGGCGGCCTGGCTTTCGTCGGTCACGCGGAGCAATACACCAGGTGGGATCACCCGGGTATCGATGGTGTCGAAGTGCAAAACCTGCACGCCGCGGCGCAGGCCGCCAATCCCGTCGGGATCGCACTCAAGGCGCTGTTCACCCCCCTGCACGTGTTGTTCTGGTCGCTCGCTGAGGCGAACCCGGAGGTCTTCGCGAAATGGGACTCGGTCAACGACCGACGGATGGTGTCGGCGGTGGGGGGCAACGATGCTCACGCGAACATACGCATCCTCGGTCCGCTGGGTTGGGTGCTCGGCAACTACACCGAACTCTTCCGCGTGATCTCGACGCACGTGCTTGCCGAGCGCCTTGACGAAGCCGCGCTCGTCGCCGCCCTGCGCGCCGGGCGGACGTACGTGTCGTACGACATCTGGAGGGACGGTTCGGGGTTCGCGTTCTGGGCCGTCGAGAAAGACGGTGGCCACGTTCGCGAGATGGGGGCCACGGTTCCCGTCGGCGCGCGTCTGCACGTCCGCGCGCCGTCGAAGGGCGAGATTCGACTCCTGCGGGGGGGGAAGGTCGTCGACACGCTGATCGGTGTGAAATTCCAGCACGTCGCCGAGGTTCCCGGCGTCTACCGCGTCGAGGTACTGCTCGACGGCGACACCTGGATCGTTTCGAGTGGCATTCGCGTGCGTGGACCGGGTAAAGAATGAACCAGATGACCGAGCCGACCGAGAAGATCGAGAGCGTTCCGCTGCTGGACTTCCAACGCGTTACCGAGGGCGAGAAGGCCCGGTTGCGCGAGGCGTTCGCCCGCGTGCTCGACAGCGGCTACTTCATCCTCGGTCCCGAGGTCGCGGCGTTCGAGCAGGAGTGTTCCGACTATTTCGGCGTCGCCCACAGTCTCGGCGTCTCTTCCGGCACCGATGCGCTGCTGCTCGCGATGATGGCCCTCGGGATCGGACCCGGCGACGAAGTCGTGTGTCCGACCTACTCGTTCTTCGCTACTGCAGGCACGATCGCCCGGCTCGGCGCGAAGCCGGTGTTCGTCGACGTGCACCCGTGCTGCTACAACGCGCTGCCGGACGCGATCGCCGACGCGATCACTGATCGAACCAAGGCGATCATGCCGGTGCACCTCTACGGTCAGTGCAGCGACATGACGTCCATCCTCGCGGTCGCGAATGAGCGCGGGATTCCGATAGTAGAGGACGCGGCGCAGGCTATCGGCGCGAAGTGCGACGCGGGCACATCTGCGGCGATGGGCACGATCGGCTGCATCTCGTTCTATCCGACCAAGAACCTCAGCGGGTTCGGTGATGGGGGTCTCGTCACGACGAACGACGACGAACTCCGACAGAGGCTCGACAGTCTCAGGGTTCACGGGTGGGGACCGAAGTACTACCACAAGCACGTCGGCGGCAACTTCCGCATGGACGCGATTCAGGGGGCGTTGCTCCGGCTGCGGTTGCCCAATCTCGATGCGGTCGCCGCGCGCCGCCGCGAAAACGCGGCGTTCTACACCCAAGCGCTGACCGCTGCGGGTGTCGGGTTCGTTCCTGACTCCGTTTGTGGCGGTGCGGGTTCGGATGATCAGGCTGGCGACGCCGCGGACGGCAAGCTCGGCTTGCCGCCCCAGTGCGCGATCGATCACACGTTCAACCAGTTCGTCGTGCAGGTCCCCGACCGGATCGGACGGGATGCCCTGCGAGCGAACCTCACCGAGAAAGGGATCGGCACCGAGGTCTACTACCCGGTGTGCCTCCACGAGCAGGAGTGTTTCGCCGAGCTCGGACACCGCGAGGGCGACTTCCCCGTGTCCGAGGCCGCTGCCCGGCGCACGCTGGCGTTGCCGATCTTCCCCGGACTCGCGCGGGCCGAGTTGCAGTACGTCGTGGATGCGCTCATCGCCGCTGTGCGCTGAAGAAATCCTGCGCGTATTGCACGGGCCTGTTCCACTATCGGTGGCGCGGGCGTTGTCGTTCGAGCGATTCCTCGTGTGCATCTACACCGAGAGCTTGGCACCCCGTCACGCAGGGATGCTCTGGACGCCGGTGTCCGCGCCGTATTCTGTGTGGCAAGAACGTGTCCGCCGCGTGCTAGCGGTCTTGCCGCCGATGCTGTCGGAACGCTAGCAGCTCTGCACGACGTCGACCATCTGGGCAGCTCGGTCCCTGATCGCGTCGAACCGACCGGCGGCGAGATCCGCGGGATCGAACAGGCACGCGACGAACCCCAGTCCGAACGCACCTGCTTCAAGGTAGGCCGCGGCGTTGTCCAACGTCACGCCCGACGTCGGGAAGATCCGCAGGAACGGTAGCGGTCCGCGGATCGTTTTCACCGCGTCCGGTCCGCCTGCCGGACCGGGGAACAACTTGACGATCGGCGCGCCGGCGTTGTGCGCGGCCAACATCTCGGTCGGGGTCGACGTGCCCGGAATCGCGATGACGTCGTGTTCGACGCACCAACTGATGACCTCGGGGTCCATCACGGGAGAGACGAGGAATTCCGCCCCGGCCTCGACGGCGCGCGACGCGTCGTCGATCGTGAGCACCGTGCCGGCGCCGACGAGCAGATCATCGTTGGCTGCGAACGCGTTGATCGCCTCGAGCGCGCCGGGCGTGTTCAGCGTGCATTCGATGATCTCGAAACCGCCGGCGACCGCCGCCTGCAGCGCGGGCATCACGGCTTCGGGGATCTGGGTGCGGAGGATGGCGGAACAGCGCTCGTGCGCGAATCGTTCGAGGGTTTCGTTCATTGCGAGGCGGGGAGGATACCGCGCCGCCGCAACAGGGTCCGCACCAGTGTTCGCTCTTTCGCAGACGGCGAATCGGAGAATCCGTGCTTCCGAATCCTCGTCGCGAGCGATCCGGTGTCGGCGGCCGTGAGTTCGACGACGTAGACGTCGGGGCCGGGGGCCGCGATCGACTGGCCGAACGTCTCCTTCTTCAGGGTGAAGGCTTCGATCGCTGACTCGGTGGTCGGTCGGCGCCACACGCGGACGAGGTCGCGGTCGAGATCGAAGGGGTGGAACCGCAGCCGCATGTCCTCATTGAGCGGACTCGGAATCGGGAGCGTGCCGCCGACCGCGATCCGTCGGGGCGATTCCACGACCTCAGTCACGCCGAGCGTGCGCAGCATCCACTCGGCTTCGTCGAGGCTCTCCGGGTCGCCCTTGGCCTTGCGGCGGTCAGTAATCTGTTGCCGGAATCCCTTGATCAGATCCACGAGAACGAAGGCCTTTGGAAGCTCGCGAGCCCGTTTTGGTTGATTCATCCCCGGCATCGAGAGACCCAGGCCCTGGCTCGACATCAAAGCGGCGCATCCCGCGACGATGGCGGTGTCCGTCATCGCGTGCTTCGGGTAGAGCCGCGCGATCTGTTGCATCGCCATCGCCCGCCGCACGACTGGCATCGAAGCTGCCTGGAGGACGGCCCGGGTGGGGGTGTCGAGATCCTTGACCTTCCGGAGCGCGGTGCGTGCGGCCACCTCATTTCCGTTCAGGATCGTCCGCTGGAAGGCCTGGAGCGGGGTCTGGTCTACTGCCTGGGTCGCGGCGCTGCCGGGGCCAGGAGCAAAACGAAGAGAAGGGGCAGAAGTCGCGGGCGCAGTGGGTTGACCATGGGTGCAGCACCCAACGGAGGCAGAGGTGGAAGGTTCGATTCATGATCTACCCGCGCATAAGATGGTCGGCGCACTCCCACTATGACTCATCCAACGACCAAACGACCGATCCTGACCCGCGCGCTCGGTAGACCGGGAGCGATCGCGGTGGTTTTGGGGAGCGTGATCGGCTCGGGGATCTTCTTCGTACCCGCGAAGGTCGCGGAGAACCTCGGCCAATTCGAGTGGGTGATCGCCGTGTGGGTGGTCGGCGGCGTGCTCTGCATGCTCGGTGCGCTGAGCCTGGCCGAGCTCGCGGCGATGATTCCGCGAGCCGGTGGGCTCTACGTGTACTTGAAGGAGGCGTATGGGAAGCTCGTCGCGTTCCTCTACGGCTGGAGCCTGTTCTTGGTCGTCCGACCAGCGGCGACGGGCGCGTTGGCGACGGTGTTCGCGACGTCTCTCCCGGTGTCGGAGGCGTGGAAGGTCGTGATCTCGGTTGGCGTGATCGCGTTGCTCGCGACGATCAACGTGATGGGGGTCGCGTGGGGCGGTCGGGTGCAGATGCTGACGACGGTGATCAAGGTCGCTTTCCTGTTGTTCATCGCGCTCGTGCCATGG
>CAYYAQ010000051.1:0-14597 GCA_964469555.1 uncultured candidatus Brocadiaceae bacterium
TCTTGAGCGCACGGAACCGCCGCATGAGCTCCGTCGCCCGATCCCGTTCACCCGCCTGGCGAAGCAGGCCAAACAGCCGGTAGCACGCGGATTCGTGGTGCGGGACCGCGGCGAGCGTCTTCTCGAGGTGGGTTCGAGCAATCTCGGGATCGGCATCGATCGACAGGATGCCGAGCTGGTAGTGCGCGTCGGCGTCGTCTGGATCGATCTCCACCACGCGTTCGAAGTGCGCCCGAGCCTCATCGAACCTGGTCAGATGGCGGAGCAGCATACCCAGAGAGAAATGCGCGTGTGGACTCTTCGGCGCCACGGCGATCACTCGCGCCAGCTCCTTCTCCGCCCGCACGTAGTAGACGTCGCTCTGTGCGTTGAGCAGGGCGATTCCGAGATTCAACCGGCCGGGAACCCACTCGGGAGCCAACCCCACGACGGCCTCGAATTCCTTGATCGCCTCCACCGGCTGGAAGCGGTCCATCAGCCCCACGCCCCTGTTGAAGTGCGTGAGGATCGCGTCGACATGCTCGTGTGGAATGGCCTTGACGCCGACACCTGATGTCGATGAGGCGCCGTTGTCCGTGGCCTCGTCGTCCGAACATCCCGACCCGACCGCGACAGCGATCAGCAGCGGGAGCAGGAACAGTCTTCGTAGCATGTGGAATCCCTCCTTTATTCAGCGGGGCTCGATCGCCTGCGCGTGGTTGGCGACGATGGAACCGGCCGCGACGTTGTCGATGCGACTCAGGAGGCCATCAGCCCAACGAACCAACAACTTATCGGCACGCTCTTCCTTTCCCAGGCCAAACATAACCTCTGTGGAGTGCATCCCCATGAAGGTGACGTCTGCCCCGAACCAACGCACCTGATGCACCGCACCGACCACGAGTTCGATCCTCGCGCCGAAGCACGCCACGGCAGGACCCCGCAACCGGACGGACAAGGACCGGTTCTGCACCACGGTCTCGTTGCGCAGAAGCAACGGCTGCCCGCGGTTGATCGCGACCGCGAGGTCGATGTCGCCATCCCCGTCGAAGTCCGCCGCGGCCAGGCCACGAGCACAGTGCCGCCGCGCACAGGCATCGCCCACATCCGGAGCGATGTTCACAAACCGCTTGCCGTCGTTCCAGAACAGGAACAGTGGTTCGGGAACCAGTTGCGTGTGGTCGGTCTTGTCTTCGAGCGTACTTCCATTGGCAACGGCGATGTCGAGCCTGCCATCGAGGTCCAAATCGACCAAGGCGCTCCCCCATCCGATGGTGTTAATCGAGATCTCTCCGACCCGGAGCTGGCGCGTCTTGTCACGGTACTCGAAGCCCCCGCCGGGAAGCCGCACACTCAGGTAGAAGGCATTTTCCTGGGCGAGCCAGTGCGTGATGAACAGGTCCGGCAGGCCGTCGTACGCGTCGCTCATCGCGCCGATCTCGCCAACCGATAATCCCATCGATCCGCGTGGATCCGCGGTACCGGTGATCGCCGAGAGGTCCGCGTACTCTGCGACCACCGATTCGTCATCGATGGGCGACCGGCCGAGGTTGCGGAAGAGGCGGTTGGTGGAGACGTCGTTGTTGACGTAGAGGTCGAGCCACCCGTCGCCATCCAGGTCGCACATGGTCGCACCAAGGCTGCGGCCATCCGGATCACTCACGCCACGCTGCACAGCGACATCCTCGAACGTACCGTTGCCACGGTTGCTGTAGAGTCGGTTTGGCACGGGGTCGAAGGAGTTCGGGTTCAGCGTGAATGGAATCGTCAGCACGCCGCCAACCGACTCCATCGAAAGGGCTTCACCGCTGAGTTCAACGTTGTAGTGGACGTAGTTGCAGACGTAGAAATCGAGATCGCCATCGCGATCGAAGTCACCCCAGGCGACGCCCGTCGACCACAGCGAATCGGCGACTCCGGCCTGCGCGGCGACGTCTTCGAACGTGCCGTCGCCCTGATTGCAGTAGAGGCGGTTTGGCCCCATGTTCGTCACGTAGAGATCGACGTCGCCGTCACCGTCGTAGTCGGCAAAGCTCGCGCCCATCCCGAATCCGGCAAGATCGCCGACGCCGGCGATCTTGGTCACGTCCACGAACTTGCCACCGTCGTTGCGAAACAAACGGTTGCCACCTGACGGATCCGGCTTGCCGCCGATCGGTCCAGCGAAGTTGACGACGTAGAGATCAGGATCGCCATCGCCGTCGTAGTCGCCCCACGCGATTCCTGAGCCAGTGTCCTCCGGCAGGGTTCGTAAGCGCTCGCCGGGTCCATGTCGCATGACGATGCCCACCGCCTTGGCCACGTCCCGCAAGCGGATCGGTGGCGCATCCGCACTGCCTACGTTCTTGAAGATCGAGGTGACGCCGACCGTCGGATCAACTAGATCCGTGTCGCGCGCGGCGCCGACCCACATCGCGACTCCGGTCAATCCCGCGAGACCCAGGACGGTCCCGCCCATCGACAGCCACACCTTCTGCTGGCGCGAAAGTCCTTTCTTCTTTGCCGCCGCGCTCATCGGCCGATGATCGAGACTCGCTTCTCCGCCGAGGTCTGCGTGACTGTCCGCTGATAGACGCCGGACTCCTTCTCCATGTCGGGAACCACGAGATCGAGAAACTCCTGGCGGTAGCGGCGGAAGTTGAGATCTGCCTTGATGGTCAGTTCGCCGCTCGCACCCTCCGGCACCTTGAACTTGTAGGTGTGCGTATCGCTGTAGCGCGGGAAGACCACGCGCTGACCCTTGCCCCCGGCCTTCTTCCACAGTTCGTGCCTCACGAGGGGATTGCCGTGCTCGTCCTGCGGCTCGCCCTCGAAGACCATGGTGCCCTTGCTACGCGAGTTGCCGACCGCGTGCTCGCTCCCGGGCCGGTCTTGGATGCGCCGGGTCACCGGGTCGATGCCACCCCACTCGAAGACCGCCTGGCCCGCGTCGTCCAACACACGCATGTGCACCCAGGCGCGCACGAAGTCGAGCGGACCGGTAGTGAAGTTGTGGCCGACCTTGCGGTTGGTCACCGTGACCCGCAACGTGACCTCCTCGCCCGTTCGGACACTCTTGGGCGCGATCACCCGCAACGAGGCCACGGGACCTTTCGGCCACAGATCAGCGATCTCCGGCAGGACCGTTTCCCCCCGCATCCACTCCTTGGTTAATTCCACGTGCTTTCGCCAGTTGGGAAGGTCGAGAACCTCGGGCATCAGGAAGTTCGTCCCGATCATGCCGTGGTGACGGTGCGCGCGATCTTGCGCCGACCGCCGCAGATCACCGTCCTCACCGCGACCCGGATCGTCCGAGGCAACGAGCCGCATGTGACAGTCGCGGCAACTGAGATCGGATTCCGGGTGGTCCACGTCGTGCCAGTGACTCTTGCGCCATTCGTCGTATTGGTTCTGACCAGGGCTGACGCCAAAACGGTTGAGCGCCTCCGGGATGAACTGCTTGTGGCAGGCACCACAGAATTCCGGGGTGCGCAGCACGTTGCGGTCGTAGTCGAGCAGGTGCTGCCGGGGGTAGGCACGGATCAGGAAGTCGGAGACGAACTTGCGCCAGCCCTTCGTGTTCTCGAACGCGTACTTCTTCGGCGGCGTGAACACGTAGTCCGCGTTGCCGCGCTCGTCCACCTCCGAGATGCAATGGCAGGCAATGCAGGAGTTGCCCTCCTGCATGCCGGGCGCGGCGAGATCCTGGTTGTGGAGGTCCTTGGCTCCGGCGAACAGCGAGATCGGATCGTGACAGCCGGCGCAGTAGCGCGTCTCGGCCGCCTCGCGCTCCTCCGCGAAGTTTTTTTGCACCTGCCGGAATGGCGGGTTCATCGCCGCGAAACGGTGCGCACTCGGCAACCACTCCGATAGAATTTGCTCGTGACAGCCCGACGTACCGCACGATTCGGAGTGCGCCATCGCGTCCGGCTTGACCAACTTGCCGCTCGCGGTTCTCGCGTAGCTCGGCGCAAAGAGCGAGCCGCGGTACTCGTCGAAATTCTGAGCGTACTTGGGCAGGCTGTAGCCTGCCGGCGCGTCGAACTCCACTTCATCCACGGGCCAGAGCAGCGAGCCGAGGACGACCAGCGCGACACCGCCCAGGATCCCACCGGAGACCCGCCCGAAAAAACCGCGAACTGCGACGGTGAAGTCCGGGCTCTTCTGTGCCGCGGGACTGCGCCGTGCATAGGCCAGGGCGACGTGACCGACGAGCAGGGGGCCGGTCGCGATACCAGTCACCAGGTGTACGAAATCCCATCCCACGGTGAGCTCGGGCCCGGCGGCCGCCTGCCACGTGACGACGATGCCGCTGACCACGCAGACGACCACGACCATCATCAGGGCGTAGCCGAGCACCATGACCGCGGTCAGTTTCTGGCGGTACCACTTCAGGAAGTGACGCGTCTGGTAGAAGCTGTACGGCAGCAGAAGCACGATCCCGGCGACCGAGTGCAGGATGACCTGGATCTGCGACGCGATCGAGAACGGCGCCACGTAGATCCACAGGCCGGTGATCGCTTCGATTAACAGAAACGCGGTGACACAGACAGCCAGCGGCGAAGCCCAACCACGGCGCGCGAGTTCGAGAGGTCCGATGCTCTCCGGTGTGCTCACTTGATCGGCTCCTCGATCACGACCAGGAAACCAGCCTTCACCTGGTGTTCGGAACGCTTCCCGCCCGGCCACCGGATCTCCACCTTCCCCTTCTTCGCCTGGGTGCCGAGGCCGAAGTGAAGGGTCGGGTCGCTGCTGCTCAGATACGAACTCGCGAACCGGACCTCGGACCGGAAGGAATGCTCGCCAATCCGGACGTGCACCTTGGCACCGATCGCGTGCGTGTTCGGCGGGCTTCCGCGAAGCCTGATCGCCACCCAACGATCGTTGCGCGGGAGTTCGTTGCGCAACAACCGCGCCCGGCCGCCGGAGTTCGCGACCAGGATGTCGATATCGCCGTCGTTGTCGAAGTCCCCGAAGGCGCCCCCGCGGCTGACCCGTTTCTTGGTGAAACAAGTCCCGGACGTCTTCGCCACGTTGCGGTAGTTGCCCTCGGCATCGCCGACAAAGAGCATGTTTTGCTGCGGGTAGGTGATGCTCTGCGAAAATCCCTCGACGTAGTCGACGACGTGTCCGTTGGCGACGAAGCAATCGAGGCGACCGTCGTGGTTGAAGTCGGCAAACCGCGTGGCCCAGCCGACGTGGCGGTAGTTGTCCTTGTCGAGACCGATGGCCCGCGTCTCGTCCTTGAACTCCATGTTCCCCTGGTTGAGGTACATGTTGTTGAACTCGAAGATCATGTTGGTCACGTAGAGATCGGGCCGGCCGTCTCCGTTCGCGTCGGCTATGTCCACTCCCATCGCAGCTGTCTCCGCTCCGTCGGGGTCGTAGGCGACGCCCGCCTCGAGAGCGATCTCGACGAACTTCCCACCGTCATTCCGGTACAGGAAGTTCTCCGTCGCGTCGTTGGCGACGAACAGATCTTGATCGCCGTCGCCGTCCAGATCGCAGGCGACGACCGTCAGTCCCTTGCCGCCGTCGCGCAGGCCGGTCTCCGACGTGACATCCGTGAAGCTGCCTTTACCGTCATTGCGGAAGAGCACGTCATCTTCGGCTTCGTAGTCCCGCGGCCCGGGAAAGAACCGAAAGCCCTTGCGCTTGGAGTGGGACGACGCGTGGACGTCCTTCATCCCCGGCGTGTACTTGACGTAGTTGGCGACGTAGAGATCGAGATCACCATCGCCGTCGTAGTCGAAGAACACGGCGCCACCGCCCCAGTGCGCATCGCCGGTGCCCGAACTCGCCGTCACATCCTCGAATGTCCCATCGCCCTGATTGCGGTAGAGGAGGTTCTTGCCGTAGTTCGTGATGTAGAGATCGACGAAGCCATCGCCATCGAAATCCCCGCACGCACAGCCCTGGCCGTAGGAAACCGCCGTGATTCCCGCCGCCTTGGTCACGTTCTCGAACGTGCCGTCCTTGTTGTTGTGGAAGAGGGCGTGATGAGTCTGCTTCTCCTTCGACGGGTGTCCCTTCGCATCGAGATACGTGCCATTGACCATGAAGGCATCGAGCCACCCATCGTTGTCGTAGTCGAAGAGCGCGCATCCGCTGCCGGTCGTCATCAAGATGCTCTCGAGCTGCTTGGCACCGTAGTTGTGCCGAAACCAGAGCTTGGATTCCTTGGTCACGTCTTTGAACTTCGGCGGCACGCTCTCCTGTGCCGGCAGCGTCACAGCACCGAGAAGGCACACGAACATCCCCAACGTGGTCGCCAATGTGATCGCACATGCGATCACACCTGCGCTGGATGAACTACTTGCCGTAGTAGACGAACATGAGGAACAATGCATCAGTTTCTCTTCCCATGGAGTTGTTGAGTTCATGGCGGTAGTCCAGCACCACGCTCGTGGCCGTCGTGAGGGAATAGGTGATCTCGACGATCACCGCGGTGTCATCCGATTCCGTCGTCGCCGTATCGCGGACAACCGACTCGTACTGGCACGCAAGTCGCCAGTCCTCGTAATCGGGAACGACCCAATCCAAGTACAACCGCGTACCGAGGACGTCCGCGGTCTTGCCCAACGGCTTCCCACCGACCTTCACGAACCGCGCGTCACTGCGGAACCCGTCCTGCCCGTACGTCACCTGCCCACCTAACATGAGGTAGGTACCGTGCTTGTAGAACAAATCGAGGCTGAGCCGCCGGCGTGAGATCGATACGGGGCTCAGGAGCGTGGCCGCTCGCAAAACGGGCAGGTCGCCGTAGAGAAAGGACAGGCCGTACTGCAGATCCCAATACGTCGGTGTGCCGACGCGGCCGGTGACGAGGTAGCTCGAGCGTTCGGATCCCTCGAGGAAGTGGGGCGAGTGCAGCGCCTCGCCGGAGCCGATCGTAGTCGCGACCTCCCAATCGTACTCGCCGATCGGCCCCTTGACGTCTACGCCCCAGTCCCACTTGAGGCCGAGGTCCGTCGCTTCGAGCGGAAGGATGAATCGCTGCCGCGGCGCGAGCACCGGATTGACGCCGTAGGGGATGACGAACTGGCCGACACGTAGCGTTAGCCGGTCGACATTGCCCGGTTGGAAACGCACCCAGAAGTCCTGCGGTGCGAACTTGACGATGTCCGGATCGTGGCGGGACTCCATCGGGTCGTACAAGAAGCGCGGATGCAATCCCACGGCGTCCAGGGGCAGCCAGTCGCCGAGCACGTTCTTGTTGATCCAAGACGAGTCGGCAAACGTGTGGACGTAGTCAAGGCCCAAGTATGAACCCGGCGGACGAGGAGAGAGATCCGCGTGATCGAGATCCATGTTGCCGATCGGCACGTTCATCATCCCGTCGTCCGAGTGGAACCCCGAGACGACGAACTCCTTGAAGAGGAAGGACCGACCAGGACTCTCGTCATCCTCATCGTCCCACTCCTGGTCTCCGGGATCCTGCGGCGCCATCCTCGCGGTCGACCGATACGCGCTCGTCGGAGGCTCGGAAGCCACGCAACCGGTGACTGCAAGCAGGAGGGCCAAGAAGGGGAATACCGACAAGGACCGGCCCCAAACTGCGCCGACCCGTGGGGACTGGCATGACGCCTGCATGGATGGAATCAGATCATCAGCCACGGGCCAAGTCGCTGCTTGTGTTGAGGAAAGTACGTGTTGAGGAAGGTAAGAGGACATCATCCCAATCGCGAATGCGTCAGGGTGCACGCGGGCTCCGGCCAAACGAATCTCGGCAGAGTGTAGCGCGCACATACGGAACCAACACATCGTATCACACGCGTCGTGCGGGGATTGCGAACGTGTAGCACGTACCCGTAAGGGTAAGAGTTCATGGCAAGACAGGCTGCGATGACACTGAACCTCTCGCTCAGTCCAGCCACGCTCGGTGGCATCTTCGTCCTCGGGCTTCACGCTTTCATCCCCGGTCAATTCGTCACCGTCAAGCGCGCCTGGGACCGACCCTCCAACATCCGATACAACGACGTCTGAGGGATCGATCACGCGTGCACACAATGTCAGCGCCGATCCGAAGAGTGGTTTCCTGTACTATAGCGGGAGCAACCAGGGCGCCGCGATCTGCGATGCCAGGACGAACCCTCGCAATCCCAAGCTCGTGGCGACTTGGCGGACGAACTACGTTGATGACATCTGCGCCCGGCGCGGTCGCGCATACTTCGCCCTGGGTCGAACCTATCAGGTCCGCATCCTGAACGCGTCCAATCCGCTGAGTCTGAAGAGAGCATCGGCGTTCCAAACTGCAAGCCTCTGCCATCGGGATGATGCACCAGTGATTCAAATCAAGCCTCCAATCACCAATGACGCCGGCGGGAACGGGGTGTGATGACATCGAACTCTCTGCGCCAACCAGGCATGGTCGGGGGGGGCGCTCGAGCCTCCTCGCGTCTCGTCCTCTACAGGCTGGTCATGACCGTCTACCTGTTCGGGGTCTACAGCGGGGTGCGCGCGGCGGTGAACAGGATTTGGGCTCTCATCCTTCCCGCGCCCCGTCTGTCCGCCGTTTTGGATCACTGCACTCTGGACGTTCCGGGCCAGGGCCGCTGGCACCTCCGGATTCACCGACGGTCCTCCGGTCCCCAGGGGTTGAGTGGGATCGTCTCCGCTCGCCGAGTCCATTCCCCGTTGGCACCCTGGCTCTATCGCTACCTGTGTCTGTGCGGCCACTTCGGTTGCGGGCACGTGGAGTTGGGGTTCTGCGAACGAGCGGGCCGGATCCGGGTCTATGCAGTGCGTAACACGGCCCTTTCCTGCGCCCAACGCCTGGGCTGGAACCGCGTCGCGCGCCAATTGACCCCGCGCCGCGAGACCGCCCTCTTCGACCTCGCGTGCTACATCGTGGACCAATGCCGTGCAGAGGGGTTGCACGTCAGCGTTCCGACACCCGAAGAATGCATGCGATTGAGCGTCAATCCTGTGCTCCTGCACCCCGCACGGGAGCGCCATCACAGGGAAGTTCTTCGCGCCCGTGCGGAGCGCCTGAGGTTGAGGGTGGGGGCGGGTTAGGAGCACCTTCAGGAGGTGCTCCCGCTGCCCGGCATCGTTGGCCCGCTGCGGATCTGCCCCCGCTTCGAAGAAGGCCTCCACCAAACTGGGGGCTGGATTGAACCTCACGGCCAGCATGAGAGGCGTCCAACCGAGAGCGTAGACGTTCCAAACTGCAATTCCGGCGTCTCCCCCACCAAGAACCCCGACAGCGTGGTGGTTCTCCAAAAGGGCGACGAGGCTATCCGGTCGAGGCGTTCTCGCGATATTTCCCGTTTCGGTGCGCGGTGCGGGCCTCTGTTCGTCTGGGTCGATGCTGCGCCCGGAGCATTCGTCCGATAGAATGTCCACCGCTACCCGGTCAGGGTCGAATCAATGATTCCCGCGTCGATACTTCCAGCAACTCTCACGTTGGCGGCATCCTTGTTGGTCGGAGGTGCGTCCGCCCAGTATCAAGACCTCAAGGGACGGAACTTCGCCGAGAACACGGTTGGCTTCCGGATCACCATTCCCCCCGACTGGGCATCGTTGCCCATTCACGTCGACGAGAAGCGCGTACTCGGTTGGTTCCAGAGCGATCGGCGCTACTACGGAGATCCGAAGAAGGGCGATTCGCAAAAGGGTCGCCGGGCGACGATGAAGGTCTTCCGCGTCGCCAAGCCCGACAAGACCAGTCGTTTGTGCCGCGACTACAAGTACTACCTCGCGAAGTGGCAGAAACCCGGTACCTACAAGGCGACGACGGAAGCCGATGTGGCCTACGGGGAGACCGCGGTCGCGAAGTGGGACGTGCGAATCGCCGGGGAGGAGATCGACCGCCAGAGATACATGACGTGGGTGTTCTCGGGCGAGAAGCTGGACTACGCGGTGGAGTTTCGATTCCTCGAGGAAAAATACGAACACCTCCGCAGCGCGGCGTTGCGGTCACTGAAGAGCTTTCGATTCGTTCCGGCGACCGTGGTGCCCGAGGTCGAATCCGTCGACAAGCCGTTCGCGTTGCGGGACTGGCGGAAGCTGCCGCTGCTCGACCGTCATCGACGGCGCGCGGCCGTTGGGCGAGCGCACGAGAAGAAGATGTTGTCGCGGTTGCCCGCGGGTTGGACGGTGCAGAAGAGCAAGCACTTCCTCATACTGAGCCACACCAGCGCCAAGATGACCAAACGCGTGCACGACACGGTGACCGCGTATCGGGATTGGCTCGATGAGCGGTTCAGTTCGCTGTCCGACGATTATCCGATTCGGATGACGGTGCGCATCTGCGGCAACGAATCGGAGTGGCGCTCCTATCGGAGTGGTGGGTGGCACGCGGACTACGATGTCGAGAATCGTGAGATCGTGACGAGCAACAACCGCGGCGTCCTCAAGATGAAGGACCTGCTGTGGGGCGTGTTTCGTCGCTACATGCTGGACAAGGCGCCAGAGGTCTACTTCAACCTCCCGGTCTGGTTGAAGCAGGCGCTCGGGGGATTGATGGGGCGCGCGCGGCTGAAGGGCCGCAAGCTCGTGTTCCCGTCGAGCCCCGAGGAACTGATGATCTTCGATGACCTTCGCCGCACCGGTCGCGCGAGGATATGGAAGGCTTCCGAGTTGTTGAAGCACGCAGACTTCGGCTACATCCCCGACAAGAACCGGATGGACGCTGACCTGATCATAAAGGCGCGGGTCTTGTTCCGGTTCATCGAGGGGCCGGGAGAGCGATGCAAGGCGATTCGGGGTCGAGACTTCATCACGAACTACGCCAAGGCGATCCAGCAGCTCGTTCGTGAGCTCGACGAGGAAGACGAGAACGTGTTCGTGTGGGACAGCGAGGAAACGATCACGGCGATCTACGACGCTCGGCGTACTGCGGCGCCGACCGCGGAAGAGAAGAAGGAGATTCCGAAGTCGATTCCCAGCTTCACGAACCGGTGGACCAGCTACCTCCGCAAGGTGCGCGCGCGGCGCACGGAGTTCTCCAATAAGCTGTTCGCGCGGACGTGCGACTGGACGGACGGGGAATGGGCCCAGTTCGAGAAGGGCTTCGAGAAGTTCTACAAGAGCAAGTCGCGGTAGTTTGCCGTCCTGCGTAAGGCATCGTCGCGAGGCGTGCTCGCCAGGTCATCGCCCGGTCGCCTTCAGGATCTCGTCGATCTTCTTGCCCGAGATTCCCGAGATCTGTCCCTTTCCCGGAATGCGTGACTTCAGGAACGGCGCGTAGAGCAAGTGCCCGTCCAGGATGAAGGCCATGCACCGGCCGATGTTGCGTTCTGTCAGGTCGCCGTGTTTCGCGCTGGCTTCCTTCGTCATCTCGTAGAGCAGGGGGAGGGGAAGAAGGTCATGCCGAAGGTGCAGTGACCGCTGCACCACATCATTCCCATCCAGTGCCCATGGCATGGGCACGCAAGGTCGCGGGCCCAGAATCAACTCGCTTGCTCACGTGCGCGGGAGGGCGTGCGCGGGAGGGCGTGCGCGGGAGGGCGTGCGCGGGAGGGACCGTACCAGAGTTGCACTGATCCCTAGTTTTGCCGGGACTCGGCAACCGCCATCCCGTCATCTGTCGGGAGCGTAGCCGTCAGCGGGTCATCGAGACGCGCAACCTCCCCGCCTGCGCTACCATTGGAACTGTCCGATCACGATACCGCCACTGAGGTCGAACCCCACGAAACCATGAAAGTCACTCCCGTCTCTTCCCGACTCGCGAGCATCACGTTGGCCCTGCTCATCGGTTCCAACGCTTTCGCCCAAGACGACACGCCGTCGCTACCCACACGTGGTCTCGAACCCCTGGCGGCCACGGACTGGGACTACGCCAAGGCTCGCCACCTCGCCGCTCGTGCTGGCTTTGGGGCAACACCCGACGAGGTAGCCAAGCTGCACGCGATGGGCCTGCGGCGAGCTGTGGAGTTCCTTGTCAACATCGCCGCGCGACCGCAGCCCGACTTCCCGTTGAACGTGCAGCCGCCACCAGCAAAGTCCAAGAGCGGGCGCAAGAAGAAGCGGTTGAACATGAAGGCGATCGAGAAGCTCCCGCCTGAGGAGCGGAAGAAGCTGCTCGCCGAGCTGAAGAAGCAGCAGAAGGCGGGCCGTTCGACCGAGCGCGCGCAGTACGGCCAACTGCGGGAATGGTGGGTCCGACGGATGATCGAGTCGCCACGCCCGCTGGAAGAGAAGCTGACGCTGTTCTGGCACGGCCATTTCGCCACCGGCTACAAGACGGTGAAGAACACGCGGATGATGTACCTCCAGAACCAGCTCCTTCGGCAGCACGCACTCGGCAACTTCGGCAAACTGCTGCACGGAATCGCCCGCGACGCCGCCATGCTCCGCTACCTGGACAATGACAAGAACGTCCGAAAGCACCCCAACGAGAACCTCGCCCGGGAGATCATGGAGCTGTTCAGCATGGGCGAGGGCAACTACACCGAGCAGGACATCAAGGAGGGCGCCCGGGCCTTGACCGGGAACTCCTTCGACCGGCGGACCGGGAAGTTCGAGTTCCGCAGGCGCGTGCACGACGATGGCAAGAAGACGATCTTCGGCCGCACCGGCAAATTCGACGGCACCGGGTTCGTCGACCTGATCCTCGAACAGCCGGCAACCGCGAGTTTCATCGCGCGGAAGATCTTCGCATTCTTCGCACACCCCGACCCGAGTGAGCAAACCACGCGACGCCTGTCCACGGTGCTGAGGGACAACGGCTACGAGCTCGCGCCCTTGCTTCGGACCCTGTTCTCGTCCAAGGAATTCTACGGGACGGCGGCGATGGGCACGCAGATCAAGAGCCCGGTGCAGCTTCTCGTCGGCACGATCCGTGGGCTCGGCCTGCCGAACACCAATCTGCGCGGCGTGATCACCGCGGCCGCGGGCATGGATCAGGAGCTGATGCAACCGCCCAACGTCAAGGGTTGGGATGGCGGAGCTACCTGGATCAACGCGGGTGCGATGTTCGCGCGCCAGAACGCCACGGCCGCCTTGCTGGGTGGTGCGAGCAAGTCTCGCGGCAGGAAACCTCGCGGCAACAAGAAGCGCCGCAACAAGAAGCGGACGAACCGGGGCCGCAACAAGAAACCGACCGGAACCGATCTCGTCGCTCTGCTCGCCGGGCAGCAGCTGGAGACGCCGGCAGAGGTCGTGGACTACCTGACCACGGTATACCTGGTCGTGCCGTTGAGCGCAGAAAAGCGTCGGGCTCTGATCAATGCCCTCAATGGTGACGAGGACCCGATGCCGCCATCGTCGGAGTGGAATGCTCGCCGCCACCAGGTGAACACCCGGCTCCTCGCCGCTCTGATCCTGATGATGAGCCTTCCCGAATACCAACTGACCTAGTCCCCACTGGAGAGTCCCGATGACCCGATTCGAAGACGCAACACGTCGTGAATTCCTCACCCGCGGAGTCGGCGTCCTCGCCGCCGGCACCACCATCACCAACCTCATCGCCCAATCGACGCTCGTTCCGCACGACGCCGATGCGCCGATCCTCGTCGTTCTGCAGATGAGCGGCGGGCACGATGGCCTCAGCGCTGTGGTGCCGTTCCGGAACGACGACTACATCCGCAACCGCAAGAGCACCCTCATCAAGCCCGACGAAGTGCTGAAGGTGAACGACGACTTCGGGCTCCATCCAAAGCTGACGGGCTTCAAGAACCTGCTCGATGCCGGGTCGCTCGCGGTGATCCAAGGAGTCGGCTACCCCAAACCCGTGCGCAGCCACTTCAAGTCGATGGATGTCTGGCACATGGCCAACAACTCGCCCAAGGCAATCTCACGGGGTTGGATCGGTCGCTACTGCGACCACGCGTTCAAGGATGACATGGACCCCAAGCTCAACCTGGCGATCGGGGGCGGCAAGTCGCCGCGGGCGATCCGCGGCAAGGCCCACCCCGGAATCGCGTTCGCCCAACCGAACTCGTTCCGGTACCGGGCCCAGGGTGGCGACGAGATGCTCACCGAGACCTACAAGTTGCTCAACCGGAAGACCGCTGCGGGCAAGATGGGAAGCAAGAGTCTTCAGCTCGTCGCCGCCACCACCGCCGCCGCCAACGCCAGCAGCGACGAGATCCTGCGCCTGGCCGCCCGCAACAGATCCGGAACGACCTATCCGCGCACCAAGCTCGCCTCCGCGCTACAGACCGTCGCGGCTCTGATCGCCGGCGGACTCAGCACGCGGGTCTACTACGTCACCATGGGCGGCTTCGACACGCATCGCACGCAGAGACGACGCCACGACCGTCTGATGACCGAGTTCGACCAATCCGTGAGCGCGTTCCAAAAGGACCTCGCCAAGCAGGGTAACGCCGGGCGCGTGGTGACGATGGCGTTCAGCGAGTTCGGCCGACGCGTCAAGGAGAACGCCAGCCAAGGCACCGACCACGGCAAGGCCGGACCGATGTTCCTGGTCGGCCCGGGCGTCAACGCGGGTATTCACGGCGCGCTGCCGAGCCTCGCCAAGGAGGATCTCGACAAGGGCGACCTGGTGTCGAACACGGACTTCCGCTCGGTGTACGCCACGGTGTTGGAGAAGTGGCTCCGCACCGAGAGCCAGCCGATCCTCGGTGCGCGGTTCCCGCTGCTGGACTGCCTCGGGTAGCGATCCACGATCACTTGTGCTTGGCGGCGGCCTTGTCCCAGGCGGCGGGGCCGCCGGGCATGTCGATGCGCGG
>CAYYAQ010000051.1:14697-33411 GCA_964469555.1 uncultured candidatus Brocadiaceae bacterium
CGATGCGCGGGCCTTCCTCGATCCGATCTACTCCTCGGTCGTCTTTCTCGCCATGGAGTCGGCGGAGCAGGCGGCGCATTCGATCGATGAGGCGCTCGCCGCGGGCGACGTGTCTGCAGCCAGGCTGGGGACCTTCGAATCCCGGCTGAACGCAGGCGTGGGGGTGATCAGCCAGCTCATTCACGCGTTCTACGACCCGGACCTCCGCTTCGGCGACTTACTGCACCGCCACCCCGATCAGCGTCGCGCACTGATCGGCACCACCGTTGGTGAATCGAAGCGCAGTGTTGGTGCCGAATGGTAGCGAAGAGGGGAGGCCGTGAATCGTGACTCTCGTCCCCGAAGGATACGACATCCTCGCTTCGCAAGCAGATCGCAGCGGCAACACTCTCGCTTCCGGAAAGGGTACACGCGGCGCTGTTATTGCCCCACTGCGCAACCGACTCGGTTTGCCGTCGGTTGGTGGCAGGGATAACGTTCGTCGCGTGCCCTCCCTTTCCGCTGAGAAGCGCTTCGCGATCCTGTGCGAGATCGTCCGCGCACAGCACTTCGCGTGGCGCGAAGCCGTCGCCGAGTTGTGTCCTGACGTGCCCGCAGACGAAGTCGCCACACGCATGTGGCAGTTGACTGGTGTCGCCACCGGGCGTGCCTACGCCAAGCACGCGGACCCGGAAGCTCCTCTCGCCGCGCAGGCGGCGCAGAGTGTGGTATTCAGCAGCCAGTGCATGGGTGAAGACGCGGTGGCGGAGGTTCACGACGCGGAGGCCTTCGTGCGTCACGACGACTGTCCCTGGTACGACTGGCACGATCGCAAGGGCCTGCTGGCCGAGGATCGGCCCGGGTGTGATGCGTGGTTCGCGAGCACACTGGAGACCCTCGGCGCGAGCATGGGACAGAGGATCCACTTCGAGACTCTCGAGGCGTTGCCCGAGGGCGGCCGTTGTTGTCGCCGTCGCATCTGGGTTGACGAGGAGTGAGTCCGGTCTGGAGAGCAGAGGCGTGACAACCACGCCGGCGAGGCCCCAACGCGTAGACCCCCTGCTCGTCGATGACGCGGGCCATGCCGAACTCTTGCTCGGCAACGAGGCCATCGTGCGCGGTGCGCTCGAGGCGGGCGTGGGTCTTGCGTGTGGCTATCCCGGCACGCCGTCGTCCGAAGTCACCGACAGCTTCGCGCGGATCGCCGGCGACCGCGGGATCCACTTCGAGTACTCCGTCAACGAGAAGATCGCGCTGGAGATGGCATTCGCGGCGTCCCTCGCCGGCACGCGTTCCATCGTGGCGATGAAGCACCTGGGGCTGATGGCGGCCGGCGACCCGCTGACGACGATTCCGTACGTCGGGACCATCGCGGGAATGGTGATCGTCAGCGCTGGCGACCCGTCGTGCCTGACCAGCCCCAACGAACAGGATCAGCGCCACGTGGCGCTGATGCTGCACATCCCAATGCTGGAGCCGAGCACCGCGCAGGAAGCCCTCGAGATGACCCGGTTCGCGTTCGAGTTGTCCGAGAAAGCCGAGTTGCCGGTGATCCTGCGCCCGATGACGCGGCTGTGTCACACCCGCGCCGAGGTGAAGTACGGCGCGCTCAGGGATCCCGAATTCAAGGGCTTTCGTCGCGATCCCAGCCGGTTCGTTCCCATCCCCGCCAACGCGCGACGCCTGCGCGGCAGGATCAACGAACGCATCGGCATCGCCAGGGACATGGTGGCCGCATCCGGCTTCCTGCAGAGCCACGGAAGCGGCAAGACCATGATCGTCGCCACGGGAGTGCCGAGCCCCACCTGCCTCGACGTGCTCCGTTCGCAGGGCCTCGAACGCGAGGTGAAGCTGCTGCACCTGGGTGTCGTGTTCCCGCTCGCCGACGAGTGGTTGCTGCAACAACTGCGAGACGTGGAGCGCGTGTTGGTCCTGGAGGAGTTGCTGCCGTTCATCGAGGACTCATTGCGCGCACTCTGCTCACGACACGGACTCGACGTGGAGATCCTCGGCAAGGGAACCGGCCATCTACCCGATCACTTCGAATACGAGCCTCGGGTCATCCAGAAGGGCATCCACGCTGCGCTGGGATTGGGGGATCCCCCGCCAGATCCCATGATGGCCGAACCGGTACCGACCCGTCCACCGGTGCTGTGCCCAGCCTGCCCCCACCGCGCCGCGTTCTTCGCCGCCCGGGCAGTATTTGGCGATGACACCCTCTACTTCAACGACATCGGTTGCTACACGCTCGGTTTCGGTGCGCCACTGAAGGCGGCCGACGCGCTGTTGTGCATGGGCGCAGGCTTCACCCTGGCCGCGGGAGTCAGTCGGACGACCGGCGAGCGGACCGTGGGCTTCATGGGCGACTCGACGTTCTTTCACTCCGGGATGCCGGCGCTGCTCAACGCCGTCAAGTCCGACGCGAACATGGTGGCGGTGATCATGGACAACGAGGTCACCGCCATGACCGGGTTCCAGGAGAGTCCTACCGTCGAAGTCGAGAGCGGTCATCCGAAGCGCCGCGTCGACATCGAGGGCGTCGTGCGCGCATTGGGATGCGAACACGTCGAGACCGTCGATCCGGACAACCTCGCGGCGACGACACAGGCTTTTCGTCGGGCCGAGGCACGAAGTGGGCTGGTGACCATCATCACCAAGCGACCCTGCCCGGTGTTCTTCCGCAGGGTTGGCGATGGCGGGACACCACGCAAGGCCGGCGAAGAGTCACCGGGAGAACCCTGGTCCGTGCCCTACACCATCGATCACTCGCGCTGCCAGCACTGCGGCCGGGACGCCTGTGGCCAACGCTGTGACCAGCCCCCCACCGAGTCGTTCCAGCGCAGCATGGCACGGGCCCGCTCGCTCGAGATCGGTACCGCAAAGAACAACCCGCCCAAGGTCGCACCGTGCGCCACGAAGTGCCCACTCCACCTGTGCGTCCAGGGCTACGCCGCGCATGTCGCCAGCGGGGACTACGCCGCGGCCTTGGAACTCATCATGCAGCACCTGCCGCTGCCGGACTCGGTCTGTCGGGTCTGCCACGAGCCATGCCAGATTGCGTGCGTTCGCTCAGCCATCGACGAGCCAGTGGGGATCAACAACCTCAAGCGTTTCGTCCTCGACTGGGCGGCAGAGCAAGACGAGTTTCCCTACCAACCAGACGTCGAGGAAGCGCACGGACGGCACGTCGCCGTGGTCGGCGCGGGCCCCGGTGGGCTCGCCGCCGCACACGAGTTGCGGCTGCGCGGCTACCAGGTGACGGTGTACGATGCCGCCAGTGAGCCCGGCGGGATCCTGCTGAGCGGCGTACCCCGCTATCGCCTGCCACTCGACGTGCTCCGCCGTGACGTCGAGCGTATCCGCGCGGCTGGAGTGCAATTCGAGCTCGGCCGCCGTCTCGGCGACGACCTCGATCTCGACTCGCTCGTCGATACTCACAACGCGGTCTGTCTGGCGATCGGCGCCGAGCTGGGCCGCCGGATCGAGCTTCCCGGAGTCGGACCAAAGGTCGTCGACGCGCTCACCTACCTCGGCAGCAACCGTGACGGCGGCAGAGCCACAGCGCGGCGTGTGCTGGTCATCGGCGGCGGCAACGCAGCGATCGACAGTGCACGCACCGCCTTGCGTTGCGGAGCAGAAGAAGTCGTCATCGCCTGTCTGGAGAACCGCGCCCAGATGCCGGCCATCGGGGCCGAGATCCACGAAGCCGAGTTCGAGGGCGTGGAGATCAAGGATCGCCTGCAAGCAGTGAGACTCTGTGACGAGGGAGTGATCTGCGCGCAAGTGGAGCCCCGGGTTGCTGATGACCCCAGCCTGCAGCACGACCCCAAGAACTTCGATGTCGTAGCCGGCACCGACGCAATCATCGCAGCCGACCAGGTGATCCTCGCCATCGGTCAGGAGGTCAACACCGCGGCCATCGCGTGGGAGGAGGACCAGGTGATCATCAATCTCGATACCGGCGCCACCAGGCGAGCTCGGGTCTTCGCCGCCGGCGACGTGACCGGCGGGGCACAGACCGTGACCGATGTGATCGCCCAGGGCCTGCGTGCCGCCTGGGGTATCGACCGAGAGCTGCGCGGCGAAGCGGCTGCGGATCATCGACTACCACCACCGCGCGTCTCGGCACAACCGGCTGCGGAGCGGCCCGGTGTGCACCGGCGACACAACACGCAGCGGCAGCGGCCCGCCGAACTCGATCGTACGGAGCGAACCTCCAGCTTCGCGCAGGTGACCGGTGTCTTGACTGAGACGCAGGCCCGCGCAGAAGCCGAGCGTTGCATGATCTGCGGACAGTGCGGCAATTGCCGCTCGTGTCTGGATCTGTTCGGTTGCCCGGCCATCTTCGTCGATCCGGACATGCGGGTGCAGATCGATGCCGGCCTGTGTGTTGGCTGCGGAGTGTGCGCGCAATTCTGCCCCAACGGCGCCATCCATCCGGTCGCGCCAGCGAGTTGCGAGGTGAGCGATGACTGATGAACCGTTCCGCATCCTCGTGGTAGGCGTCGGCGGACAGGGCGTACTCGTGGCAACCAAGGTCCTCGGCGATGCCGCCATGAGCGCCGGGCAGACCGTGCACGTCGGGCAGATTCACGGCATGTCCCAGCGGGGCGGCAGCGTGGAGAGCACCGTCGTGATCGGGGCCGCGCACACGAGTTTCGTCGGCCCGGCCCAGGCGAATGTGGTTTTGGGCTTGGAACCGGTCGAGACGCGGCGCGCCCTCAGTCGCATGTCAACGAATACCGACGTGGCGATGAGCACCAGTCCGGTTGCGCTGCCGTCGATGTCCGTCCGGGGCGAGAGCTATCCCGATGTGAGTGGCATCACCGATGAGATCCGCCGCGTCGCCCGCGGTGTCATCGCCCTCGATGCGACGGCGCTCGCCCTCTCGGCGGGTGATGCACGCTGCCAGAACGTGGTGATGCTCGGCGTTCTGGACGGACTCGCCCTGCTCCCCTTCGATCACGACGCATTGGCCATGGCCGTGGACCAGCAGAGCCCCGAGCGATTCGTGGAAACCAATCGCCGGGCCCTCGACCTGGGCCGCCAACGCGGAAAACAGTTCCGGCAGCAAACCGGCGAAGAGAGGTGCTTGCAACCATGACGTTCAAGATCGGCATCGACGTCGGCGGGACATTCACCGATCTGGTCCTGTGGTCGGAGACCTCAGGCCTCTCGACCTTCAAGACCCTCTCCACGCCAGCGGATCCATCGATCGGAGTGCTGTCAGGGATCGGCTTGATGGCGGACGCGCTGGGATTCAGCGTCGCGGAGTTCGCGGCCCAGACCACCTCGATCGTGCACGGCACGACGGTGACGACGAACGCCACACTCACCCGCAACGGCGCCAAGACCGGTCTGCTGACCACCTCCGGGGTGCGCGACGCACTGGAGATGCGGCGGGGCATCCGCGAGGAGCAGTACGACAACCGCTACCAGAACGTCGAACCGCTGGTGCCGCGGTACCTGCGCCGCCCGATCGCCGGTCGCCTCGACTACAAGGGCGGCGAAGCGACCCCGCTGTCGATGGAGGATGTGCAGCACGCCCTCGCGCTGTTCAGGTCCGAGGGCGTCGAGGCAGTCGCCATCTGCTTCATGAACTCGTTCGCCAACCCCAGTCACGAACGCGCGGTGGCGGAGATCGTGCGCAGTGAGATGCCCGAGGCGTTCCTCTGTGTCTCATCGGCGGCATCGCCCACCATCCGTTTCTACAACCGTGTATCGACAACCGTGCTAAGCGCGTACGTCGGGCCAATCCTGCGCGACTACCTGGACAGCCTGACCACGCGTCTCGCACAAGCAGGCTTTGGCGACGTGCTGCTGATCATGCAGTCCAACGGCGGCGTCGCCCTTCCCGATGTGGTCTCCGCGAATCCAGCAACCACGCTACTGTCGGGGCCGGCTGGTGGTCCATGCGCCGCCGCGGCGTATTCGCAGACCCGGGGTCATGATGATTGCATCGTCGTCGACATGGGCGGCACCAGCTTCGATGCGTCCGTGGTGCGCGGTGGCGCGGCGGCGATGACCCACGACGGCGACATCGACCGCCTGCGCATGTCGTTGCCGATGCTGGCCATCGCGACGATCGGCGCCGGCGGTGGGTCGATCGGCCGGGTCGATGTCGGGGGCTTGCTGCGTATGGGGCCGCAGTCCGCTGGCGCGATGCCCGGACCGGCCTGCTACGGTCGTGGCGGTGATCAGCCGACGTGCACGGATGCCAACGTGGTACTCGGCTATCTCGATCCTGGGTTCTTCGCCGGCGGCGAGATGACCCTCGATGCCGAGGCGTCGCGCGATGCCGTCCGGGAATTCGTCGCCAGACCCTTGCAGGTGAGCATCGAAGCCGCGGCGGCGGGGATGTTCCGCGTCATCAACACCAACATGGCCCACGGTGTGCGGGAGATCACCGTGCAGCGTGGAGTCGACCCCCGCGAATTCCCGATGGTCGTCGCCGGTGGAGCCGGCGCACTTCACGCCTGCATGATCGCCCGGGAGCTCGAGATGCCCGGCCTCATCGTCCCGCGCACGGCCTCGGTACTCTGCGCGTGCGGCATGCTGATGACCGACCTGCGGCACGACTACGTGCGCTCGATGGTCTGCAACCTCACCGATCTCGACCTGGACAAGGTGCAGAGTCTGGTCGCCGAGATGATCGACGAGGGCACCACCGAGTTGCAACGCGAGGGGATCACCGACGACTCCGCCGAGTTCCAGGCCCAGTTCGACCTGCGCTACCTCAAGCAGTACCACGAGGTCACCGTGGATGTCACCGCAGAGAGCATCGCCATCGGTGACCTGACCCAAGTCGCCCAGGCATTTCACGCCGAGCACGATCGACTCTACGGCTACGACCTGTCCGAGAAAGGCACGCAACTGGAGCTGATCAACCTGCGGGTACGCGCCGTCGGCCACGCGGAGAAACCGGAACTGCCGCGGATCGAGAGCGGTGGGAGCGACCCATCGGCGGCAAAGAAGAGCACTCGACGCGCCTTCTCACCGGAGCAGGATGAGTTCGTCGAGATGCCGGTGTTCGACGGCGAGGCGCTGTTGGCCGGCAATGTGATTCGCGGGCCGGCGTTGATCGAGCGCATCGACACGACCATCTTCGTCGCCCAGTCGTTCACCGCACAAGTGGACGAACACGGCAGCGTGGTCCTGACAACCTCGGAGGAGCGGTGATGTCTGACATCGTGATCGACAAGGTCCTGGTTTCGATTCTCGGAAGAGCGCTGAAGGCGATCACCGACGAGATGAGCCTCAGCATGGAGAAGACCACGCGCTCGCCGATCCTCTGCGAGGCGAAGGACTTCGTGACCGGGCTGTACGACGCCGAAGGCGGCATGCTCGAGCAGACCGAGAACCTGCCGATCCTCAGCTTCTCGTTGAGTCCGGTCTGTGCCCACATCGCCGAGAAGTTCCGGGGCAACGTGTTCCCAGGTGACGTCTTCTTCCACAACGACGTGTTCACGCTGGGCAACCAGAACAACGACGTCGCGGCGTTCAAGCCGATCTTCAGCGGCGAGGAGCTCGTCGGCTGGTCAGCGACGAAGGGTCACCAGGCGGATATCGGCGGCAACGTGCGCGGCGGCTACAACCCGAACGCGACCGAGGTCTGGCAAGAGGCGCTGCGCATACCAGCGGTCAAGGTCGTCGAGCGCGGCGTGGTACGCCAGGACGTCTGGGATCTCATCTTCGCGAACGTCCGCCTCGACATCGTGCAAGAGGACATGCGCGCGGAGATCGGCGCTTGCACCGTCGGCGAACGACGGTTCATCGCTTTGATCGAGAAGTACGGCCTCGACGTGTTCCGGGCCCACACCGACGACCTCATCGAGGCGACCCGCAAGATGATGCAGGCGGAGATCCGCGGCATCCCGAACGGCACCTATCACGGCGAAGGCAGCGTCTACTACGACGGCAAGAACGTCGGCTCCAAGTACCAGATCCGCGTCGCGATCACGGTCGAGGACGAGGCGATCACCTTCGACTACAGCGACACCGATCCGCAGACCGATGCGTTCGTCAACGGTACCTACACGTCGAGCGCCTCAGCGACGGTGCTGACGTTCTTGCAGATGGTCGATCCGGACATCCCCCACAACCGAGGGATGGTCGACCCACTGAACATCATCATCCCCGAGGGGACGATCCTCAACGCGGCATACCCCAAGGCGACGACGTTCGGCAACCACCTGTGCCCGCCGAATGCCGACGCGATCATCCGCGCCCTCGCCCCGGTGATCCCCGATCGGGTCACGGCGGGATGGAACAACCTGCTGTGCTCGCTCTCCAGCGGAGGTGATCCACGCCGGGGCAACGCTCCCTACATCGATATCCTGTTCATGGGGCTCAAGGGCGGGTCGGGTGCGATGCGCGACTGCGACGGCTACGACCACATCGGCATGATCGACGCGTCGGGCGGCGTGCTGGATCAGGACTACGAGATGTTCGAGCAGCAGACGCCGCACACCCTGATCGAACACGAGTACATCACCGACTCGGCCGGTCCAGGCGAGCATCGTGGTGGCCTGGGTGTGCGCACCGTCTACGAAGTCGGTGGCGAGGACACCCAAATCGTCACGTTCGGTGACGGTGACGTCGAACCAGCGTTCGGTCTGAACGGCGGCGGCAGCGGAACCCTGAATACGATCGAGTTGCGCTATCCCGATGGTGAAGTCGTCGTACCACGGAGCAAGGACCTGATCACCGGGGTCCCTACCGGCACCATCTACCGCCAAGACGCGGGTGGCGGCGGCGGCTACGGCGATCCTCTGGACCGCCCCATCGAGGTCGTCGGCCGGGAAGTGCGCAACGGCGTGATCTCGGCACAGACTGCAAAGGACACCTATCGCGTCGCCATCGATCCCACCACGGGTATCGTCGACACTGACCAAACCGCAACGCTACGTGGGAGCTGACGGTGGACCTTGCACTGAACGACGAACAGAACGCGATCCAAGAGCTGTTCCACGAATTCGCGGCGGATCGAATCCGGCCGCTGGCGGCGGACCTGGACGAGAACCCCCGCTTCGCCAAGGAGCTGTTCGGCCAGGCCGGTGAACTCGGGTTCTACGGCATGCGCTACGCGGAGCCCGACGGCACCGGCATGGACATGCTGTCCTACCTGCTCGCCGTCGAGGAGCTGGCCTGGGGAAGCCTCGGCGTGGCGGCGACCTGCACCATGCAATCGCTGATGGGAACCCACTTCGTGCACCGGCATAGCGTTGGCGAGGTGCGCGAGCGGTTGCTCGGCGCAGCGCTCCGTGGCGAGGTGATCGGCACGATCTGCATGACCGAGCCCGATGCCGGCAGCGATCTGTTCTCGATGACCACCTCGGCTGTCGAGAACGACGGCCAGTGGCTGATCTCCGGTCAGAAGACCTGGATCACGGCGGCGCCGATCGCGGACATGTTCACGGTGTTCGCCCGCACCGGCGACAAGGAGCTGAGTATCTTCCTGGTCGAGCGTGGCACCGAGGGCCTGACGGTTGGCCGCCCCATCGAGAAGATGGGAGTGAAGTGCTCATTGACCTCGGAGCTCTCCTTCGACCAGACACCGGCGACCTGCATGCTCGGCCACCAGGGTGCCGGCATGGAGAGCCTCCGCGAGGTGCTGGCGGACATCCGACTGATGACGGCGGCGCTGGCCCTCGGCGTCGGGCGTGCTGCCTACGAGGACTCGCTCGCCTACGCCCAGGAGCGGGTGCAGTTCGGCAAGCCGATCCACAAGTTCCAGTCGATCCAGAACCACCTAGCCGAGATGCGGGTCCAGCTCGAGGCGGCCCGTCGCCTCATCTACTGGGCGGCGTGGCGAAGCGATCAGGGTATGCCAAGCGCCGACGAGTCGTCGATGGCCAAGCTGTTTGCCAGCGAAGCCGCGGTGGACGTGTGCGATCGGGCGACGCGGATCATGGCCAGCTACGGCTACGCATCCGAGTATCCCACCGAGCGCTACCTGCGCGACGCCCGATTCACGTTGGTCGGCGGCGGAACCTCGGAGATCCTGCGGATGAACATCGCTCGCAGCCTGACCAGATGAACGACCAGACAACTTCCGAATCCCGCGCCCGGTCGATCCGAGTGCTCATCGGCAAGCCCGGACTCGACGGCCACGACGTCGGTGCCAAGCTCGTCGGACGCGCGTTGGTGGATGCGGGCATGCAAGTGACCTACACCGGCCTGCGCCAGGCCCCCACCGCAATCGCCGAGAAGGCCGCACAACACGAGGCAGACGTGGTCGGACTCTCGATCCTGTCCGGCACCCACATGCGCCTGGTCGCCGAAGTGCTGCAATGCCTGCAGTCCGGCGGCCTCGACGATGTCGTGGTGATCGTCGGCGGCAACATCCCGGCATCGGACCGCGGCCAGCTCCTGGAGATGGGCGTGGCCGAGGTGTTCCCGACCGGAGCTGAGTTCGACGAGATCGTGCAATTCCTGGAGAGGAGCGTGCAGCCATGAGTAGCGAAGATCAGGGCGCCAAACCCGACGTCCCCAAAGTCATCTGGGAATCCGGAATCGAAGTCAAACCGGTCTACGGACCCGACGAGTTGCAGGCGAGCGGTGGCGTCGACGGCGTGGGGTCTCCCGGGGAGTACCCATTCACTCGCGGTATCCATCCCCTGATGTATCGCAAGCGACCCTGGACGATGCGACAGTACGCGGGGTTCGGCACCGCGGCGGAAACCCGCGAGCGGTTTCGGTTCCTGGTCGCCCGCGGACAGACCGGGCTCAACGTCGCCTTCGATCTGCCGACCCAGTGCGGCTACGACTCGGACGACCCGATGGCCGAGGGCGAGGTCGGCCGTGTCGGCATGGCGGTGGACACCCTGCAGGACATGGAGACCGCGTTCGACGGCATCGACCTCAACGAGATCACGGTGTCGTTGACGATCAACGGCGCAGCCGTGCCGATCATGGCGATGTACTTCGCCATGGCACGCAAGCGCGGCTACGACCTGTCGACGCTGCGCGGCACCGCGCAGAACGATATCCTCAAGGAGTTCATCGGTCGCGGCACCTGGATCTACCCGGTCGAGTCGTCGATCAAGCTCGTCGGGGATACGGTGGAGTTCTGCGCGAAGAACGCCCCCAAGTACAGCGCGGTGAGTGTCTGCGGCTACCACGTACGCGAATCGGGCGCCAATCCGGCCCAGGAGATGGCCTACGGGTTGTCCATCGCGTGCGCCTACATCGACCACGTGCTGGCTCGAGGCATCGACATCGACGACTTTGCCAAGACACTGAGTTTCAACTTCGACATCCATGGCAACCTGTGGGAGCAGGTAGCGAAGTTCCGCGCCGGCCGAAGACTCTGGGCGAAGATCCTCAAGGAGAAGTACGGCGCCAAGAACCCGCGATCGATGCAGCTGCGCATGATCGCCGGCGGCGGTGGCGCCGGACTGACGATTCGCGAGCCGGAGAACAACATCATGCGCGGCGCCTACTACGGGCTCGCCAGCGCCCTGTCCGGAACGCAGACGATGGCGCTCTGCAGCTACGACGAGGCTTACACGATTCCAACCGAGAAGGCCGCCAAGCTCTCGCTGCGCACGATGCAGATCATGATGCACGAGATCGGACTGTGCGACACGGTGGATCCGCTGGCCGGATCCTACTTCGTGGAGAGCGTGACCAACGAGATGGAGAAGCGCATCCTCGCGGTAATGGACGAGGTCTCTGCTGACGGCGGGATCGTGCACGGCGTCGCCTCGGGCATGGTGCAGGACCGAGTCAATCGTGAGGCGTACGACCACGAACGGCGCTTGCGCCGAGGTGAAGTCCCCAAGGTCGGCGTCAACATGCTGGTCGACGATGCGGACGCAGAGGAATCGGTACCCGACATCGAGATGCACCCCTACCGCGAAGAGAACGCCACGAGCCAGATCACAGCGCTGCAGCAGATCCGGCAGGAGCGGGAAGATGCCACTGTCACAGCACGTCTGGAGGCGGTGCGGGCCGCCGCCCGTGCCGACGAGAACGTAATGCCGGCGGTGATCGACGCCGTCGAGGTCTACGCGACCGTGGGCGAGGTTTGCAATGCGCTGCGGGATGTCTACGGCGCCTACCAAGAACCGATCCTGCCGGTGTGAACACATCCATGACCGCCAAGAAGACAGACGACCGCCCCATCATTCTCAGCGTGGAACAGGCACTGAGCATGCCGTATGCGACGCTGCGTTTCGTGCATCTGGGCTGGCGAGTCATCCGAATCGAACCGACTCCGGTGGCCGGCCGCAAGTCGAAGGGCGACCCGAACCGCTACATCGGTGTGCCGGTGGCGGGTCAGGATCGACACAGCTACTTCGTCGCGCCGAACGTCGGCAAGGAAGCACTGGCGATCAACCTGAAGGACCCGGCCGGCCGCGATGTGCTACAACGGTTGATCCGCGAGCTTCCGGTGGACGTGTTCTGCACCAACACCATGCCGTCGCGACACGAGAGCCTGGGGATCGACTGCGAATCACTGCGCGAAATGCGTCCCGAACTCATCTGGAGCGCCATCTCCGCCATGGGCACCGCCTACCCCGACGTCCCCGGCTACGACCCGGCGACCCAGGCGCTGTGCGGTTACATGGACCTGACCGGTGAGCCCGACGGGCCGCCGCTGCAGTGCGGGCCACCGCTGATCGACCTGAAGGCCGGGGACGAAGTGTTCGCCCAGGTGCTGCTCGCGATGCTGGAGCGGGAGCGCTCGGGGCAGGGCAAGAAGATCGACGTCTCCATGGCCCACGCCGCGGTGTCGTGGTTGCACACGTTCACACCGATGCTGGACATGGGCTGCGAGCCCGACGACATCCGGCGCAGTGGCAACCAGCACCGACAGTTCATCCCGGTGAACGCCTATCCGACCCGTGACGGCTTCATCTTCATGGCGGTGGGCAGCGACGCCCAGTGGGCACGCCTGACCGAGCAGCCGATGTTCGCGTCCCTCGCCCAAGACCGCTTCTTGCGCAACGAGCACCGACGCGACCACAAGGAGGATCTGCACCGGCTGATCGGCGAGATCACCGCCGAGAGCCCCGCCGCGGACATCGCCGCCGTGTTCGCCTCCGCCGCCATCCCCCACTCGCCGATCACCAAGATCGAAGATGTCGCTGACCTGCCATTCGTTCGCGAAACCGCACTGCGGACCACGCTTCCCGATGGGCGCAGCGTTCGATTGCCACCGCCCGCGGTGCCGACCGAACACCTGGCGATGGTGGACGGCGAGTTGCCGTTCTCGCCGAGCTACGGTGCGGACACCGACGCGGTGCTCGCGGAGATCGGGCTGAGGGATGGGGAGATCACAACGCTGCGGGAGAAGGGCGTCGTTGTCTAACTCACCTTCGACTCGGACCGTTCTGACGCCGGTTCAACCCGGGAGTGGGCATTGGTAATATCACAGCCGATGAGTGCCGCCGCCTACCACCGCCCACGCAGTCTGCGCGAAGCGCTTAGCTGCATGGACCAGACGCCGAATGCCCGCCTCATCGCGGGAGGCACGGACCTGCTGGTGAAGCAGCGCAAGGAGAGACCAGGCGTCGCCGCGCCGTTGATCTCGTTGCGATCGGTTTCCGAGTTGCGGCAAATCGACATCGATGGCGAGCGGCTGCGGATCGGATCCGCGGTACCATTGACCGACGTCGCCGCATCGCCGGGTTTGGCTGAGCGATTCCCGGTGCTCGTCGACTCGATTCGGGTGCTCGGCAGCCGACAGATCCGCAACGTCGCGACGCTGGGAGGCAATTTGTGCAACGCCTCGCCGGCAGCGGACACGGCGCCTGCCCTGCTCACCCTTGATGCAACGGTCGAACTCGTCGGAACCGACGGCACCCGCGAGCTACCACTCGCCGAGTTCTTGCACGGCCCAGGGCAGACCGCCCTGATGCCCGGCGAGATCCTCACCGCCGTGATCCTGGATCCTCCACCACCAGGCGCCGGGATGGCCTTCCTGCGCAAGGGTCGCGTGAAGATGGACCTGGCGATCGTCAGCCTCGCAGTAGTCCTCTCGATGGACGGAGACGTGTGCGTACAAGCGCGACTCGCCGCCGGCGCGGTGGCGCCGGTGCCGCTGCGGCTGGACGCGGCGGAGTCCATCCTCGTCGGGTCGCAGTTGGATGCCGCGACCATCCAACGCGCACAGGCTGCCGCGCAAGCGGCCATCGCGCCGATCAGCGACCTGCGCTCTAGCGCGGACTATCGCCGGCGGCTGCTGGGTGTCTACGTGAAGCGCGGCGTATCGGCGGCTGTGCACGCTGCGGGGGGTCGATCGTGAGCGACGTGGCGATCACCTTCGAGCTGAACGGTCGGACGACACCGCTGCGCATCCAACCGCAGCTTCGGTTGATCGACGTGCTCCGCGACAGCCTGGGGCTGACCGGTACCAAGGAGGGTTGCAGTGAGGGTGAGTGCGGCGCGTGCACGGTCCTCGTCGATGGCCGCACGGTGAACTCATGCCTGTTCCCCGCCATCGAAGCCGACGGCTGCAAGGTGACCACCGTAGAAGGCCTGGTCGGCCCCGGCGGCTGCTTGTCGACGGTGCAGGAGGCGTTCCTGGAAGGTGGTGGCGTGCAGTGTGGATTCTGCACCCCGGGCATGATCATGACCGCGGCGGAGTTTCTCGAGGAGCATGCCGACCCAACCGAGGCGGAGATCCGGGAGGCGCTGACCGGCAACCTGTGCCGCTGCACCGGCTACGTGCAGATCGTCGACTCGATCCAGCGGGCAGCACATCGACACCGATCGGACAACCGCCAACAAGGAGCCGAGACGTGAGCGAAGAACTGCGCTACGTCGGCAAGAGCGTCCCCCGTCCCGAGGGACCGGACAAGGTCGCGGGTCGCGCCCAGTACATCCACGATCTAACCCGACCGGGCATGTTGTTCGGCAAGATCAAGCGCAGCGCCCACGCTCACGCCCGGATCAAGGCGATCCACACCGAGAAGGCCCAGAAGCTCCCGGGCGTCATCTCGGTACTCACCGGCTTCAACTCACCCGAAGTCCGCGTCGGCTTCCTGCGCGACAACCTGGCGCTCAAGCGAGACACGGTGCGCCAGTTTCGCGACGAGATCGCGGCGGTTGCAGCGACGGATCCACAGACCGCGCAGGCGGCACTAGACCTCATCGAGGTCGAGTACGAACCGCTCGATGCGGTCTTCGATCCCCACGACGCGCTCCTGGACGGCGCCCCACTCGTGCATGACACCGATGCCCGTGGCCGACCGATCGAGAGCAACCGCCTGCCGTTGACCTTCGCGCATCACTCGGGAGACCTCGAAGCCGCGCGGGCGGCCTCCGCGCACATCGCACGAGGCGACTACTCCGTTCCTCTGATCCAACAGAGTTGCATGGGGACGGCAGGGTGCATCGCCGAGTTCGACATGCGGGACAACCTGACGATCTGGACCAAGACCCAGATCCCGTTCCTGGCGCAGCGGGACTTCATCCGGACCCTCGAGGAGATGGGGCTCGAGGGCAGGAACGCCAAGGTGATCGTGCCGGCGCTGGGTGGCGGATTCGGCACCGGCCTCGACACCCACTGCTACGAGTTCATCGCCATCCTGCTGGCCCACGATGCCTCGCGGCCGGTCAAGATCCTGTTCGATCGGGAGGAGGAGTTCGCCTACCTCTCCCCCCGGCAGTCGGCGCAGGTGCACGTGGAACAGGGTTGCGATGAAGACGGTCGCTTGACGTTTCGCAAGATCGACATCGTGCAGGACAACGGGGCGTACGCGTCGTGGGGGGCGACCTTCCCTTCGGTGATGCTGCTACCGGTGACGTCGCTCTACCGCGTGCCGGTCGTCCACTTCGATTCGACCATCGTCTACACCAACAACACCTACTGCCAGGCGATGCGCGGCTACGGCAATCCCGAGGTGACCTGGGGCATCGAGACCAACCTCGATGAGTTGGCCGAGATGGCCGGGATTGATGCGCTCGAGATGCGGCGGGTCAACTGCAACGACCCGGGTGAAATCACACCGATGGGCACGAAGGTGAGTTCGTGTGGGCTCCGTGAGTGCCTGGACTTCGTTGGCGAGAGTCTCAGTTGGAGTGAGAAGCGCCGGTCGAATCGTGATGACAGCGCCACGCCTGGCAACAGCACCACCCGCCGTGGCGTCGGCGCCGCCTCGTTGATCCACGTCGGCGGATCCGGCCGCATCTACCGATCGGATGCGAGTGGGCTGATCCTCAAGCTCGACGACTTTGGCAACGTCAACGTCTACTACGGCGGGGTCGAGATGGGACAGGGCCTGCACGCAGCGTTGACCGCGGGAGTCTGTGATGCGTTGGGCGTGACACCTGACAAGGTGTTCATCAACCAGACGGATACCTCGACGTGCCCGTGGGATGTCGGCACCCACGCCAGCCGCGGTGCGTTCATGAGCTGTAACGCGGCGCTGCTGGCCGCGGAGAAGGTGCGAGCACGGATCTTCGCGGCATCCGCGCAGATCGTTCCCGACGAGATCGCCAAGAGCCTGCGCAAGTACCGCAAGAAGAACCCGGACTACGAGCCGCCGGATTACGACTTCGCCGCGTCAGTCACCGCCGCGAACTTCGAGATGCGCGAGAACATCGTGTTCCTGAAGGACGCGCCGGACGTGTCGTGGGCCAGGGTCCCGCTCGGCCGCGTGCTCCGTGCGATGCACTTCCGGGCGGGCGGTGAGATGATCACCGAGACCGCGTTCTACGATCCGCCGAGTGATCTGCCGGATTGGGAGAAGGGCATCGGCAACATGTCGGCGACCTACACCTACGGAACGCAAGGCGTGGAAGTCGAGGTCGACGTCGAGACCGGAGAGGTCACGATCTTGAAGATGGCCAACGCGCTGGACGCCGGCAAGGTCCTGAATCCCGCGGCTCTCAAGGGCCAGGTCATCGGTGGCATCGCCCAGGGCGTGGGCTACGCGCTCTACGAAGAGGTCAAGTCCGAGGAAGGCCGGATCCTCAACGCTGGATTCACTGACTACAAGCTGCCGACGGCAACCGAGATGGGCTTCCCGATCGACCTGAAGTTCGTCGAGACGGTCGACGAGTTCGGCCCGTTCGGAGCGAAGGGCGCCGGCGAGCCGGGGCTGGTCCCGACGGCCCCGGCGATCGCGAACGCCGTGTACGATGCCGTGGGTGTACGGATCTACGACCTACCGATCACGCCGGAGAAGGTGCTCGCGGCGCTCGATCAACTCGAGAAAGACGACTAGCCGACGCGCAGCACCATCGCCATCGCCGTGTCACCGGCGGCGCAGCCGCTGAACAAGCCGTAGCCCCCACCTTCGATCACCAACTCTTCGATCAACTCGATGATGACCCGCATCCCGGTCGGGCCCTGGGGGTGGCCGTAGATCAACGGCGAGCCGTAGTTGTTGAGCTTGTCCATGCCCAGTCCGGTCTGCTTGCAGAGGTAGGCGTCGTTCACCGCGAAGGGGTTGTGGGTCTTCACCGACTTGACTTGTGCCATCGTGATGCCTGCTGCCTGGAGCGCGCGCTCGGCAGCCGGCACGACAGCCATCGGCATGTGGGCCTTGTCGACCCGCGCGCAACCGAATGACAGCACCTGAATCGTAACGCTGTCGTCTTTGCGCAGCGCCGCGGCCCTGTCCTTGGTGCACACGATCATCCCCGCGTTGCCGTCGGCTGGGTGCGTCTGGGCGCCGAAGGTGACGGTGCCACCCTCCATCGCCGGTCGCAGCTTGGCGAGGCCTTCGGGGGTCGTGGGAAAGATACCCTCGTCGACCTCGACCAACTTCGCCCGCTTGCCCCTGCCGATCTCGACCGGGAACATGTATCGCTTCTGGAAGGCGCGATCGTCAGCGAGGGCCTCCTGGTACTGCGCATGCCGCACCAACGCGATCTCGTCCTGCTCCTCGCGGGTGATGCCGGCGACCTTGGCGACGTTCTCGGCGGTCTGCAGCATGGCGCCGCCAGCGAAGGGATCCTCGCTGAAGTTGTCCCACACCCAGTCCTCGGCATCGCCGCGGCCGCCGACGCCGGCGGGGTTCGGGTAGACGATGTGGGGACCGTTGCTGGTACGGTCACAGGTCACTCCGAGAACACACTCGCTGGCCCCGGTCTCGAGCTCGCCGGCCGCGATCGCGAGCACCCGCGCCGAGGTGGCGCAGGCCTGGGCGGCGGTGGTGCCGGTGATCTTCTCCGCGCCGATCATGCCGGCGACCCAGGGAGCGCCGTAGAAACTCTGTTTCTGCGGCACGGTCATCCCCAGGGTCAGGTTGTCGAGACTGTCGGTGTCGATCTCCTTGCTGGCGAGGAATCGCCGCGCCGTGTTCGCCGCGAGAACGACGGAGTTGTCGTTGGCGAGAGCGCCCTGCCAGCGACAGAAGGGGCTGCTCCAGTAGGTTCCGTAGGGGATGAAGGTGTTGTCGAGGGTCATCGGATCGAGTGTGGGTGGAGGGAGGGGTCTGGTGGGTTGTCTAGCCCGAGAAGTCACCGCGCAGCGCGATGTCGTTGAGTAGATCGATCGCCGAGTCGAGTGTGTCGTTCTCGGCCGCGAAGCTGAGGCGGAAGTGGCTGGCCTTGGCGGAGCACGCTGTACCCGGCACGAGGAGCAGCTGACGTTCGATACAGGCGTCCATGAACCGGCCGATTGTCGCACCCGCCGGCAGGTGCGGAAACGCGTAGATCGACCCACCGGAGCGTTGCATCGGGTACTGTTCGTGCAGCCCGGAGTAGATCAGGTCGCGCTTCGCGCGATACGAGTCGCGGATCGCGGTGAAGTCGTAGTCCAGACCTTCGAGTGCG
>CAYYAQ010000052.1:0-32392 GCA_964469555.1 uncultured candidatus Brocadiaceae bacterium
CGGGCGACCCGTAGCTCCAACGCCGGATCCCCCCGAACGCCGGGCCCATCCTCGTGCTGTGGATCGCGATGAAGCCCATGAGACCGATCTCCTGGTCCTTCAGGATCTCGATTTGCTCAAAATCCCCTCCTGAGCACAGGGCGTCGACGAACAGGGCATCTGCAGGAGGGGTGTCCATGGTCAGGGGTTAGGATGTTAGTCGAGCTTTTCCCTGGATCCACGGGAAGGAATGCCCCGCGGTGCCTTCCAACGATGGCCGTCGAGGATGGCCCACGCACAGACGCCGCCCACGCCATGAAAAAGACCACTACAACCGTCGCACTGGCTCTCGTGGCCCTCCAGGCCGCGTGTTCGACCACCGGAACCGAGATCGGAGTCGAGGATCCCGGGGGCTACAAGACGATGGTATCGCAGCGCGAAGCTTCGAACGCCAAGATCAAGAAGGACGCCCGATCGACCCCGAAGATCATGCAGGACTTCGACCGGGCGATCGACAAGTACTTCGGTGCCGTGTCCAAGTTGCCGGACACGCGCGCGGAGACCCTGCGCGACACCCTGGAGCGCATCCTGCGCCAGGAGGCGCGGCGCAACTTCTACCTTCTGCTGTCGATGGCCGACGACCAGAAGAAGCCAGCCGATCGCGGCATCGCCCTGATCGCAATCGGATTCGCGGATGCGACGGAGGAAGTCCTCGAGAAGAGAACGGGAACCAAGGCTTTCCACGTCACGGTAAAACAGAAGCGCGTCATCGTGGAGGCCAACAAGAAGTACACGCGCATGGCGTTGGACACGATGATCACGGCGCTCAACGATGAAGACGACAAGATCGTCGAGAACGCGCTGCTCGGCCTCGGCATCCTCGGCCATGAGGATACCCCGGTCCGCGAGATCGGCACGCTCCTCGAGAACGACAAGAAGCCGCTCTCTCTCCGCCGCAACGCGTCGTGGGCGCTGACAGTCATCCAACCGAAGCTGACTCCGCTGACTCGCCGGTCGATCCGCCCGATCCTCCAACGACTTCTCCTGGAACCGCTCGGCGCGGTCGATCCGACCATCGTCTGCCCGACGCTGCGGAACCTCGGACTCTTCCGCAACAAGGCCGACGCCAAGATCGTCGAGCCCTACTGCGAACACCCCGAAGCCCTCGTGCGAGTCCGCGCTGCCATCGCCCTCGGCATGATCATGAACCAGGACTCGTTCCCGATACTCCTCGGATTGATCAAGCCCAGCGAAACCAATCTGAACGTCCGCCTGGTGGCTCGCAAGAGCCTCAAGGCCCTTGCGGGCGGCAAGGATCGTGGCTACGACGTGAAAGAGTGGCAGAGGTTGTTCAAGCGCAAGTAGGCCGAAAGGCAACCATCCAGGCGACGCCCCGGACCGCGGAGTTCGTCTGTATCGCCCTCGCCATCTGGACACTCCACGGCTGCGCGCCCGCCGAAGACGATCCTCCGCCAGCCAGTTCGTCCGAGACCGCGAAAACAGCCACGAAGGAGACGCAGGATCCGACGCCTCCGCCAAAGTCGGCGAAAGAGGCCGTCGAGCAGGTCCTGAAGCGGTGCCACGGAATCCTGATGAGCGCGGAGGACATGGCGAACAGCGCGATCAAGCTGCGCCGTAGCGCGGACGACACCGTCCCGGAGCAGGTCAAGCTCGGCGCCGAGGACTGCATCGGGATCACCCTGCGCGACAAGACGAAGAAGGTGCTGACCGCGACCGGCCACGCGTGGCATGTCTTCCCGTACGAGACCCCGGTCGTGTGCGAACCGATCGAGGGCAAGAAGCTCGCGAGGTTCCGGCGTTTTCAACAACTGCTGCGCACGGCGTTGCTGGAGCCTCTCTACAAGTTCGAGAAGGCAAAGCGACAGGGACCGAACACCTACGCGCTGACGCTTCCCTTCGGGGAGACGTGGCAACTCGAGCTACGCGAGGTCAAGACACCGGAGGGCAAGATCGTGCTCTTGCCCTGCGAGTTGTCCGGACCGCCGGGGAAGGTGGTGTTCGAGAAGCACCTGCACACCGGCGTCACGCACCTTCCGAAGAAAGTGATGCTCGGCGAGTTCGGGCTCCGGTGGTTCGCACTCGAGCTCACCGGCCTGACCTTCGGTGAGAGCGTCTTCGCCGATCCGAGGAAGGCAAGGAACAAGGAAGTCATCGTGCCGACGAGGTGGAGCCCCGACCCCCCCATCGGAGATGTCGGATTCAAGACGGTGGCTGCCAAGACCGCGCTCGTGCTGGTCGACCCCGGCAACTGGGAGTCGCGGTTCGAATTGGCCAAGAAGAACAGCGCGGAACTCGGAGGGCAGGGGCAGATGGGCGCCGACGAAATCGACTTCCTCTTCGACGAAGGCGGCAAGCGCTACATCGCGATGGTGTTCACGGAGGCACCGAAGAACATCGGCGGCAAACCCTTCGTCGCCAAAAAGCACCAGCGCATCTTGAAACTGCCCCAACAGCGCGTCGCGATCGTGTATCCGAAGCACGGGTCTCTCGAAGCGTGTGAGAAGGTCGCAGAGAAGTTGCTGAGCGCTTTCATCGCCGAGAACAAGCTCGAGGTAACCGGCGCCATGCGCATCACGCCGTGGGTTTTCTTCGACAAGGCCCTGCCGTCGAAGCGCGAGTTGAACCACCTGCGGATCGGATTCGAGATCCCGGTCCAGTAACGCCGCCGCCGCCGGTAAGGACTCGTTGGATCGTGCCGTTCGCGTCGACCTCGACGCGCGTGGGTTCGCCCTTCGGCGCGCCATCCAGGAGTGGCAGCGGTGTCGTGTGCGACACGTAGTTGGTCAGCGAGAACAGGCCATTCTCAGCCGCCAGGTAGCGGATCTCGCCGGTGCCACCCCGGCTCCGTGCATCCGATCACCTGTCCACCTGCACGCGTCAACTTCGAGCCAGAAAACTCGTAGTCCGCCGGGTTCAAGGCGAACGTGTTGTATGGGTTTCTCTCCTGCGCGCAGAGCGAACTGCACACGAACAAGATTGCCCGGAATGGGACGCGGATATCGGACACGGCTCGCGACACTATGGCGGGCGGGCGCGCTGCTCCATCAACGCTGAACCCGGCTGCGTCTTTCGTTTTGGCCGTTACTCCTCCAACCCCAGTCGTCTGCACCGGCTCTCCCGAAGAGATCGGTCGTTGCCAAGGCGACCAACTCGCCGACAAGGTGCGCGCCAGCCAGACGATGCTCGATCAGCTGGAGGCCTTCCGCCTCGCGAAACCGTTCGGTCTCCCCTTCTTCCTCTACCGCTGGCTGGCCCGGCGCAAGGCCGGGAGCGTGTGGCGCGGCCCGCTCGGTGCGCGAACACCCGCGATGGCCGCTCGCATCCGCGGCATCGCTGACGGCGCATCCGCACGCCACGACGAGCTGCAGCTCCTGAACCTGATGGAGCCCATCCTCTCGGATCTCCGAGACTTCCTGCGAACGGGACCCCCTGGCGCCGGTTGTTCAGCCGTCGCCGTGCGCGGTTCGCGATCGGAAGGAGGGCGATCCGTGATGGTCCGCAACTTCGACTATCTACCGCTCGTTCAACCCTTCTACGCGCTGCGCGAACTCCGGCCCACCTCGGGCTACCGCGCCCTGGAGTTCACGGTCGCGCCGCTCGCGGGCGCGGTCGACGGCATCAACGAGAAGGGCCTCGCGATCACAAACAACTACGCCTACGTCACGGACACCGGCGATCCGTCCGCGACGTTGACGATGGCGACGAGCATGGCCCTGGCCGAATGCGCGACCGTCACCGAGGCCGAGGGGTTCCTCGCGTCGCAGAAGATCTGGGGCGGCGGCATCCTGATGGTCGCGGACGCCACCGGAGACATCGCGTCGCTCGAGATCTCGAACACGAAACGCGCCACCCATCGGCCCGGCGACGGCGAAGACCTGCTCCTCCACACGAACCGTTTCCGTGAAGGCCCGATGCGCGCCGTCGAAATCGCGGGCGACGCTCACTACAACGATCGCGCACCGACCGCGCTCCGCGGTCTTCGAATCCACGATTCCAGCGACTCGCGTGAAGCGCAACTACGCCGACTCCTCTCCGGGTCCAACGCGCTCAGCCTCGACGACCTGCACCGCGTGATGAGCGACCACGGACCCGGCGGCCAGCCCTCGCTCGACTCGGTGTGCATGCACAGCGACTACTGGTCCACGACAGCCTGCGTACACCTGCTCCCTGTCGAACGGAAGGTCCGCGTCGCATTCAACTCTGCGTGCGAGGCCGAGTTCGTCGAGTTCGCCCTCTGATACAGTGCCCGACCGAATGTCGCGCCTCTTCGCACTCTGGATCCCGCCTGTGCTCGCGGCGACCGTCCTCGCCCAAGCCGCGCCGAGCAAGAAACCAGCGAAGGCTCCGATTCAGGGCATCACGATCTCGACCCACGGCACCGGTCGCGACTGGGGCACCGATCGAATCACACCCTGCATCAAGGAAATCCGTGGCGTCGGCGCAAACTGGATCAGCATCCACCCCTACGCGACCATCCATGCCAGCGGTCGCGTGACGTGGCGCCCGTTCGACCCGAAGAATCCACCCGCCCACCTCGTCCGTCCGATCAAGGAAGCGCACGTCCTCGGGATGAAGGTGTTCATCAAGCCGCACCTCGCGTACTGGGGATCGCCGTTCAAGTGGCGCGGCGAGATCGCGTTCGAGAAGGACTCAGACTGGCAGCGTTTCTTCGATAGCTACTCGAAGTGGATCGTCGCCGTCGCCGCGGCGTGCAAGGACGCGGACGGTTTCTGCGTCGGGACCGAGCTCGACAAGACGATCGCCAAGGACAAGAAGTGGCGGGCGATCATCTCAGCCGTGCGGAAGGTGACGAAGGCGCCCCTGACCTACGCCGCCAACTGGACCGACTACACCGCGATCGGGTTCTGGGACGCCCTCGACATCATCGGAATCCAGGCGTATTTCCCGTTGACCGACAAGAAGAACGCGAAGGTCGCCGAGCTGCGCGCTGGTTGGCGGACGACGATGGCGACCCTCCGCAAGTTCGCCGCGAAGAAGAGCCGGAACATCGTGTTCACGGAACTCGGCTACAACGCGTCGTTCGAGGCCGCGATCCGACCCTGGGACCCGCGCAGCGACGGCCCCCGGGCGGCGGCCTTCCAGCGGACCTGCATGTCGATCGCGCTGGCCGCCATCGCCGCTGAGCCGCGCGTCGAGGGGGCCTTTCTGTGGAAGTGGTTCCCGCCGCCGTCGGCTGTCGGTCGCGACTTCCCACTCGCCACGCCGGAGATGAAACGGACGCTCCGCGCGGCTTGGCTGAAGCCCGTGGAATCGACGGGCAAAAAGCCCACGAAGACAGGGAAGCAATAGCGACACGCTCACCAGGGTTGATACCTTCTTCGGTTCGCCCGACCGAGAGACGACGACCAAATACAGAAGGTGCGCAAGCTCAGAAAACGCATCCTCATCGCACTGGGGATCACCGTCGCGACCCTGCTGATCCTCTACTTCGGCCGGCGCCTGTTCTTCGAGTCGATGATCATCGACAAGGCGGAGTCGGCGCTCGGGGCCGCGCTCGGAGTCGACGTATCCATCGTCGCCGTGAGCGGCAATTGGTTGACCGAAATCGTCGTCGAGGACATCGATATCCGTGGTGGCGAGGGATCCGCCTACCGGGAGATCACGGATCTCGACATCGAATTCGCGTACTCGGCGTTTGCCCTGATATCGGGCGATCTCAGGGGCCTCGAGCATCTGCGAATCCGGTGCAAGCGCATGGTTCTCGACACGAAGAAGGCGTGGGTCGGTCGAGACGAGGAACCGGAGACCGAGCCGAGCAGCGCCTCCCTCGACGATGTCCTCGCGATGTTCGGAGGCGGGGCGTCGATCGAAATCGACGAGTTGGTGCTTCTCCCGGACTACGTGGCGGCTGGTGGCGCGACCATCACGGTGAATCCAAGCCAGGGCAAACGAACGCTGTCCGTCGTCACCGGCGAGACCAGACTCGAGGGAGACATCGACGGATCGGGAAACTTCGACGCCAAGATCGTCGGCAACGAGAGCGGTCGCGCGCTGCGGGCACTCGGTCTCGGCACCGAGATCGAGGGCAAGCTCGAGGGGCACGTTCGCGGAAACACGAAGACGGCAAACATCAAGTTCGACCTCGATGTGACCACGAGACGCGGCGACGCAGACGTGGCTGCCCAGTGCAAGGCCAGGCTTGAGGGCGGGATTCTCACGGCCCCGCGCGTGCACCTCGATCTACCTGGCATATCCATAGATGGAGGCAATCTGCAGTTCCCGATCGCGGAACTCTCGACGGAGAAGATCGCGGCAATTCTCGAGAAGCAGAAGAACGGCTCGCTCGAGATCAAGATCACGGACCTCGAGCCGTACAAGGATCTTCTGGCTCGGCTCCCCGCGTCCGTTCAGAAGCTCGTGCCGATCAAGGTCGATTTCCGTGGAGTGCTGGACAAGGGCGTCATCGCCCTGCGTCCGTCCGTGTTCACCGGCAAGGGATACGAGCTGCGGATCACCAAGGGATCACTCTCATTTGCCGGGTCGATCAAGGCTCCGATCACGCTCGACCAACTCCGGTCCTCGACCGCGACCGAACTCGAAATCGAACTGGACGTGCCCCGACCGCTCGCGATCGACATCCCGGGCTCGGGTCCGCTGGTTCTGGCAGGTCGTGTCACGGCTACCGTCTCGGGAAGCCTGGGGAACCCCGACGCGAAGGCGAGCATCGACCTGCGCGACATCCGGTTCGGCGAGTTCGACGTCGACACGCTCTCCGGTCGAATCGTCTTTGACGGCAAGCGCGTGACGCTCACCGATGCCAAGGTCCGGGGCGCGGGTCGGAGGACGGACAGTTTTCGTTTCGCGATCGACGGCGGCAGCGCCCTGCACCTGCCATCCACGGATGGAGAGCTTCCGCGAGTCACACTCGACCTCCGGGGCGACGTACCGCGCGAAGTCCTCTCCCTCGCCAATGTGCCCAGGGACTTCGTCGACAAGCTCACTCTGTCGCCGGCGTCGATCACCGCCGACGTGCGACTGCAGAAGGGTTCTTCGGCGTTGCCGATCGGCAGCGTCAGTCTGGCCATGCCTCGCATCGCCATGCAGGGACTCGACCCGATCGACCTGAAGTGCAAGGCAGCGCTCGCGGCGCGCGGGGTTGTGCAGATCGAGAACCTCTCGTTGCACAGCGAGACTGCCACGGTGCGCGCCCGCGGAACGATCGGACTCGATGACAAGTTGCTGGACCTGACCGTGGACGGCAAGTTGAACCAGTTGCTGCCGATCTGTCGCCTGCTCAAACTGCGCCACGACCTCGACGGGAGTCTCGAGATCGACGAGATCACGGCGAAGGGCAGCATGTCGACCCTGCCTGACCTGACGGTCTCGGCTCGCGCAAGACTCTCGTCCATATCACCTCTTTGGTTCGCGTCAGCTCGACACGACGTTCCCGAGGCCCCACTCGAAGTCACTGTCGTGGGATCCAGTTCTGGCGCGGGTTTCGACGTCACGAAACTCCAACTCGGTTGGGGCAAGGCCAACCGACGCATCGACCTCGAAGGCAGCGGGCCGCTGCCGCTGAAGTTCGCGAACGAGAAGATCCAGGCGACGAAACGCGACCGCCCGTTCGCGATCGAACTCCACGCGTCCGTCGATCGACCGCGACCCAAGCTGAAGATCGGCAAGGTCGAGGTCGACGGGAAGATCGAGATCGACGCTTTCGAAGTGCGGGTCCCCAACCTCGGCACGCGCTCGGTCGACGGCTCATTCGAAGTCCGCGGTCTGCGGGCGGGCATCGAGCTCAGCAAGATCCTCGACAAATCGATCAAGTGGCCCGACGTGGCGATAGCCGGCGAGATCCAGATGCGAGAATTCTGGATCGGTCATCTCATCGGGGAACTGATTCCGAAGCCAGAGAAGAAGGGCGTGAAGCCGACCGAGGTGCGCGGCGCCGCCAGCGGCAAGCTCACGGTCACCGGTCGCATCGGACAACCGTCGGTCACGGGTTCGATCACGCTGAAACGCGGCGGCGTCGCGTACCCGGGCGCTCCCGTTGTCGAGGCGATCGAGGGCACCGCGCGTTTCGACGCCACCAGCATCGAGTTGAAGTACGACGCCCGGACCACGGATCAGACGCCCCTCACGATCCTCGCGAGCCTCAACACCGGGAGCCTTCCGCTGTGGACTGCATTCAGCAAAGAGAAAGAGAACACGGCGCTCACCGGCAAGCTCCGGATCGAAGGGCTCGACCTGGCTCTCTTGAAAGGGTCCTTCGGCGAAGTGGTCGGCCTGCACGGCAAGGTCGCGATCGACGGCAGCCTCGCCGGCACGAGAAAGCGGCTGCAACCTGACATCCTGATCACGGTGCGCGAAGCCGGATGGCAGCTGCCCGACTCAGAGGAGAAGATCGAAGGCCTGTCGGCCACGGTGCGCCTCACGCGCAGCGAAGTCACGATCACCGAATTCCGCGGCAGGGTGCCAGGGCTGAACCTGAACGTGTCGGTTTCCGGCGGATTCAAGGTGGAGAAGGACGCCGCGTTGTGGGAATACGTCACCGACAAGAGCCCGACGGGCAACGGCACGCTCGAGTTCTCGGACATCCCGCTCGAACTACTCCCGCGAAAGAACGGGTTGGAGGCCGCGGCGGGTATCGCGAACGGGAAGCTGACGCTCACCGGCACCTTCGCCAGCCCGAGCCCGACGTTCGCGGCGAGCATCCGCAAGGGCGCGTTGAAGCTCGAGCCCTTCCCGCGGATCGAGGATCTGTCGGTCCAGCTCGTCGCGAACCAAGAAGGCGCGACGTTCCAAGGCACGGCGACGATGGGCGCCGGGCCACTGAAGATCGAAGCGAAACTGACGCCGAGCAAGAGCACGGAGGTTCTCGATGCCTTCGCCCAAGGCAAGATCGAAGCGACCGTCAAGGGCAATCGTCTGCTCCTGGTGCGAACTGGCGGCTTGAAGCTGCGGGGCGACGTGGACCTCCGCGCGAAGGGGACCTTCGAGAAGATCGACATCGGCGGCGTGGTCACGCTGGACGACAGCAAGTACGTCAAGCGCCTCTCGCTCGTCCCGGACCTGAAAGTGACCAGCGCCGCGAGCACGGGCGACACGTTCGGTCCGTGGGCGATCACCGGCGGCGAGCGGCTGGTTTTTGATGTCGCCCTCAAGACCAAGGGCCCGATCGAGCTCCGCACGAACGTCATCGACACCGACCTCGATCTCAACTGCCGCCTACAAGGTCAGGGAAACGCACTGAGCCTCAAGGGCACCTGCACGTCGCGAACGGGGGCGATTCGGTTTCCGGGCATGTCCATGCGCATTACGACCATGCGGCTGGCGTTCAAGGGTGGCGCGCAACCGAACATTCTCGTAGTCGCTTCGGGCCAGCGTCACGGGATCCGGATCAACATGCGTCTCGACGGGCCGATCCAGGACGCGATTCCAAAGCTCTCGTCCTCGCCCGCGCTGCAACCGCGCGATCTCTGGTCGTTGGTCACGACGGGCGCGCGACCCGAAGCGCTGGCTGCAAACTCGGCGGCGTCGAACACAGCCATACTCGCGACCTACGTCATTCAGGAGTTGGTCTTGACGTATCTGGCGAGTGAGAGCACGGAAGCGTCACAGAGTTTCGTGTCGCGGTTCACGTTCGAATTCGGTCGCGAGCTGAGTCGCGACGGAGCGGAGACATGGGAAGTCAACTTCGACATCGGCGAATTGTGGCACGTGCCGGAGAGGTTCGGGCTGCGATTCGAACGAGACGTCTACGAGGACTACAACCTCGGATTGGTGTATCGATGGCGCTTCTGATACCCCGCGTCGCCATCACGGTCGGCCTCGCCTTGAGCGTGTCAGGCTGTAGCTTCGTCGAACCAATCGTTGCGTCCGAAAAGTACACGGTCCAGGACGAAGGCCCCGGCAAGGCGGAGATCAAGGTGCGCATCGACGGCGGCGCCGGCGTCTCGCGATTGCGGCAGCACGACGTCATCCAGGACTTCATGCTAGACATGTCCCGTGATCCGAGCCGGGATTCCGCGGCGTTCGACGCGATGCTGGAGTTGGAGAACCTGTTCGAACTCAACGGCTATCCGCGCGTCGACGTGAAGTATCGGATCGAGCGAGACAAGGGCATCCGCGTCGTCTTCACCGTTGTCCAGAACAAGCAGGTGATCCTCGGTTCCTGCAAGATCGTCGACGGTCCGGAGAGCGAGGAGAAGCTGCTGCGCTACCTTCCCCGGCGGCAAAGCAAAGCGCTCGGATTGGGTGAAGGCCTCTACGTCGCTGCCGACATCGACACACTCCGCCGCGGCGTCATCACCCACTGCAAGGCGCTCGGATATCTCGACGTCGAAGCGGAGATCGAAGGGCCGATTCCGGCGATCGGTCCCAACGTTGAGAAGGTCTCGGTGAGGATCAAGATCGACGCCAAACAGCGGTTCTTCCAGGGCGAGATCGTGATCGCCGAGGAATTGCGGGCGCTGCTGGACGATCACGCCAAACAGATCGCTTCATGGAAGAAGCGACTCGAGCGCGACCCGTCCTCATCGGAGCCGGCACCGGGACCCGATGCCCCAGCTCCGCTGAAGTCCGGCGTGCCATTCATCACGAGGGAGATCCAGAACCACGTTCTCGCGTGGACGCGCTACCTGAGAAGGTGGGGACACCCGGAGCCCGAGATCCTCACCACGATCACGCGCGACAAGGACGCGACAGGTCCGAATCCGACAGTCTCCATTCGCCTGCACGGGACACCCGGAACCAAAGCGATCGTCGTGGAGATCGAAGTCGTCAAGGTGAAGCTCGAAGACGGCAGCACGGGTTTCGTGGCCGTGTCGAACATCCGTGACCGAATCTCTCTAGAGGAGGGGAAGCGATTCGACGGCGACAAGGAAGAGGAGAGTCTCCGACGTCTGTACCGGTCGGGGTTGTTCCGCGGCATCGAGACGTCCTACGAACAGGTGGGCGAAGGAACGATCAAGGTCGTCTTCAAGGTCCGCGATACCACTCGGTATCTCGTGCAACCCCTGATCGGTGGGGGATCGTACGAGCGGATTCGGACCGGCCTTCAGTTCGAAATGCTGAGCATCTTCGACACGGACTTCGACTTCAACTCGAACGCAGTCATCAGCGACAAGGGACACCGGGTCGTGATGAGTGTCGCGGACCCGGAATTCTGGCCCGAACTGTTCGGGTTGGATACGACGCTGACGATCGCCGCCGACGACTTTCGGCGGCAAGAGCCCTCCTACACCGACGGGGCGACGGGGCTGACGCCATCGATATCCAAACTGTTCAATCAGCAATGGAGCTCGCGGATCGGATACACGATTCGTGACCACGGCAGCGTGTTCTCGTCGGTCATCGATCCGGGTGCGCAGATCGGGAACTACCGCGAAGGCAGCCTGATCTTCGAGTTCGCCTACGACTCGCGACGCAATCCCGTGATGCCAAAGCAGGGAACGCGCGTGGCGCTGCAACACAAGTGGGCCGACGATTCGCTGGGCAGTGAGGTTTCCTTTCACAAGACGCGGCTGTCCGCGAGCAGGGTGTTTCCTCTCACGGAGAGGACGCGGTTCGTCGTGCGCGCCGAGGCGGGGATCATCGTCCCGGAATCGAATATGGAGGAGGTTCCGATTCAGGAGCGCTTCTTCAACGGCGGCGAAACGACCGTGCGATCGTTCAGGGAAGATCAACTCGCGGATCCAAGGCTGCGTGACATCAACGGCCAGGTGACCGGCGGCGGGTATCGCAATGTCTTCAACGCGGAGTTGCGGTGGTCGCCATCGTGGCAGCCCATGAACGCCGTCGAGATGGAATTCGCGTTGTTCGGCGACGCCGGCAACCTCGGGTTCTCTTCCAACGACTACCGGATCAGCGACCTCGAGTACGCCGTCGGTGCCGGCGTGCGCTTCCTCCTCCCCATCGGCCCCGTGCGCTTCGACTACGCCCACAACCCCGACCGCGACCCCGGCGAGCGCGACTGGACCTTCCATTTCAGCATCGGCCACGCCTTCTGATACGCTGCGCTGACACCGTGTCGAAACCATGAGCCGCAATCCGAGCACCTTTCTGCCGATAACCGTGGACGAGATCCAACGGCGGGGGTGGGAACAACCGGACATCGTGTTCGTGTCGGGAGATGCGTATCTCGATCACCCGTCTTTTGCCGCAGCGCTGCTCGGGAGAGTGCTCGAGGTGGAAGGGTTCAAGGTGGCGATCCTGGCGCAGCCTGACTGGCGATCCGCGAACGCGTGGCGCGCGATGGGGCCGCCGCGCCTCTTCTATGCGGTCAGCGCCGGCAACATGGATTCGATGATCAACCACTACACGGCGAACAAGAAGCGCCGCAACGAGGACGCCTACTCGCCCGGCGGACGCATCGAACTGCGCCCCGACCGCGCGACGAACGTCTACGCACAACGTTGCCGCGAGGCGTTTCCCGGCGTGCCGGTGATCGCCGGCGGCGTCGAAGCGTCCCTGCGCAGGCTCGCCCACTTCGACTACTGGTCAGAGACCGTGCGACCGAGTGTGCTCGTATCGAGCAAGGCCGACCTTCTCGGTTTTGGAATGGGCGAATCGGTCATCATCGAGATCGCCCACCGACTCGCAAAGGGTGAGTCTGTGCGCGACCTTCGCGACATGCGCGGCGTCGCCTACCTCCTCGGCAAGAACGACGAACTCCCCGATCCCGAGCAAGCCACGGTCGCCTTGCCGGGCTTCGAGACGGTGAAGGTCGACAAGGTCTCGTTCGCGGAGATGACCCGGGGCTTCCACAAGGAGACCAACGCGTTCAACGCCAAACGCATCACACAACCTCACGGCGACCGCCTGCTCGTGATCAACCCTCCAGCTATGCCGTTGACGGAGCCGGAGATGGATCGCATCTACGACTTGCCCTACACCCGGCGCGCACACCCGAGTTACACAGAACCGATACCCGCGCACACGATGATCAAGGACTCGGTCACGATCATGCGCGGCTGTTTCGGCGGTTGCACGTTCTGTTCGATCACGATGCATCAAGGTCGCGTGATACAGAATCGCAGCGAGACGTCCATTCTGAACGAAGTCGAGAAACTCAGTGCCGACCCCGAATTCAAGGGCCACATCAGCGACCTCGGCGGACCGACGGCGAACATGTACCGCATGCGATGCTCGAAACCCGAAGTCGAGAAGGTCTGCCGTCGCCTGTCGTGCATTCACCCGACGGTCTGCAAGCTCCTCGGCACCGACCACGGTCCGACGATCGACCTGATGCGGAACGCGCGGGAGATCCCCGGCATCAAGAAGGTCAACATCCAGTCCGGCGTCCGCATGGACCTCGCCGCGAAAGACGACCGCTACATCCAAGAACTCGCCGAACACCACGTCGGAGGCCTCCTGAAGGTCGCCCCGGAGCACACGAGCGACAGCGTGCTCGACCTGATGAAGAAGCCGGGGATCGAGAGCTTCGAGGAGTTCGCGACGAGCTTCGCCGCCGCGTCAAAGCGCGTTGGCAAGAAACAACACCTCGTTCCCTACTTCATCGCGAGTCACCCGGGCTCGAGTGCGGAGGACATGATCGACCTCGCGATCTTCCTCAAGAAACGCGGATACCGCCCCCTGCAAGTGCAGGACTTCATCCCGGCGCCGATGGACATCGCTACGTGTGCGTACTACACCGGCCTCGACCCGATGACGATGAAGTCGGTCGACACGGTGACCAGGCTTCGCGACCGACAGGTCCAACGCGCTCTCATGCAGTTCTTCAAGCCGGAAAACTACTTCACCGTTCGCGACGCGCTCATCGCCGCTGGTCGGGAGGATTTGATCGGCGCGGACAAGCTCTGCCTGATTCCGAAGACTCCACCGAAGGCTGCGCGCGAGCGCACACAAAGCGGTCCGCGACGGAGATAGCGCGCCCCCAGCCGGTCGTTGAGACCGGACGATTGGGACCGGTGCCCGAGAATCGAACGGCGGCAAAAAAACGGTCCGACACGATTCCGAGTTACCCATCGAGATGACATCGACGGAATCCAAGAACCTCACCATCGGGGACCTTCTGCGGGACATGGTCAAGGCACGCGCCTCGGACCTGCACGTGACGGCCAATGCGGCCCTGGGCGACCGGATCGACGGCGAGATCGTCGCCCAGGACAAACACGGAGTGTTGTCCAAGGACGACATCCCGGACTTCAAGACGCCTCGCAAGCCACGCCCGCGATTCGGCTAGGGTAGCGTTCGAAACCACCAGGCCGCTCCTCTCACGAGCTAGTTGTGCCATCGCAGCAGAGATCTGGCGAGAGGAGAGGGCTAGCATGGGAGCATGACTCCCCCAGGACGCGCCATCTCGGCGATCTTGCTCTGCTTCGCGGGCTGCTCCTTGTCCCCACACGTCAAACCCGGCATCGACCACGAGTTGGCCCGCGTTCGCGCTGCCAGCATCGAGAACGTTCGGTACGGACTCGTCTTCCGCATGATCTCCGGCATGAAGGCGGTGCGCGGCGAAGCGACGATCACATTCGACCTCGCGGCAAAGCAGGACGTCGTCATCGACTTCGCCGGCGAAGACATGGCAGACGTTCGCGTGAACGGCTCGGCGGTGGAAATCGAGGTGGTTCACAACCACATCGTGATCGACGCGGGAGACGTGCGCGCGGGCGAGAACACTTTCCACGCGACGTTCACGTCCAAGGTCGCGCCGACAGGGACGCCGCTCACCGTGTACCACGACCGGGCTGACGAATCAGAATACTACTACACCCTCGTCGTCCCGGCGGACGCGCACCGGTTGTTCCCGTGTTTCGACCAACCGGACATCAAAGGAACGTACGCCCTCTCCATCGAAGCGCCGACCGCCTGGAAGGTGATCGCGAACGGCGAGGAGCTCTCGCGATCCAGCTCTTCCGACAAAGCACTGGCTCTGCGACAGTTCGCGGTGACGAAGCCGCTCTCGACGTATCTGTTCGCGTTCGCCGGCGGTCCGTTCGAACAACTCGAGCGACCGGGTTCGACGCCGCCGATGCGGATGTTCGTCCGCAAGAGCAAGATCGAGAAGTTGCAGCGCGAGGTCCTGTTCAAGATGCACGAGGACTCAGCGCGCTGGCTGGGCGACTACTTCCGCTACCCGTATCCGTTCGGCAAGCTCGACTTCGTGCTCGTGCCCGGCTTTCCCTACGGCGGGATGGAACACTCCGGCGCGATCTTCTACCGCGAAAGCGCGCTCGTCTTCGAGCAGCAGCCGACGGAGAGCGAACTGTCGCGCCGCAGCACGCTGATCTACCACGAGGTCAGCCACCAGTGGTTCGGCAACCTCGTAACCATGCGCTGGTTCGACGACCTCTGGCTGAAGGAAGGGTTCGCGACGTTCATGGGCTACACACTGTTTGAATCGCTGGAACCAGGGAAACACGCGTGGCTGCGCTTCCACCACCGGGTCAAACCGAGGGCGTACAACGTCGACGGGACCTCCGGGACGACACCCGTCTACCAGAAGCTGAGCAACCTCGCCGATGCGAAGTCAGCGTACGGCGCGATCGTCTACAACAAGGCACCTGCAATCATCCGCGAACTGAATCACCGGCTCGGGCCGGCGACGTTCCAGGCGGGGCTGCAACTGTTCCTGAAACGGCACGAGTTCGCGAACGCGGCATGGCAGGACCTCGTCACGGCGCTCGAAGAGGCGGCGAAGACCAGCGCGGCCCACTGGTCCAATCGATGGATCCTCGCGCCGGGAATGCCGCGGGTGAACGTGTCGTGGACGAGCGCCGACGAGAAGATCCAGGACTTCGCGATTCACCAGGAGAGCGTGCAAGGCGACTCTGGAACGTGGCCGCTGGAGATCGACGCGCTGCTGCTCGACGAGCACGGAGCGCACAACAGGGTACGCGTCGTCACCGACGCCGCCGTGACGAAGGTCGCCGAGTTGATCGGAAAGCCGACGCCCGCCTGCGTGCTACTGAACCCGGACGATGTCGCGTACGGCCAGTTCCTTTTGGACGAACGGAGTCGATCGTGGCTCGTCGCCAACGCGGAGAAGATCGACGATCGGCTCATTCGCGCCGTGGCGATGACCGCGCTATGGGAGACCGTGCGCGAAGCACAACTCGATCCCGCGAAGTTCGTCGACGTCGCCATCCGACTCATCCAAGGCGAGAAGGACGCCGGGACACACGCGTGGCTGTTGGGCAGGCTTCGCACGTCCCTGTCGCGATACATGCCGTCGGCGAAGAGTCGCGAACCCCTGGCGGCTCTCACCAGGATCCTGATCACCCAACTCAGCGGCGATACTGCGGGCATCAAGACGCAGACTCTGCGTTTCCTGATGAGTTCGTGCCCGCAAGGCCTCGTCAAACATCTCTGCGAAGCAGTCGCCGCGGGCACCAGTCCAGTCGCCGGGCTGACGATCGGGAAGCGTGATCGCTTCCTCGCTGCGACCGCGTTGCTCGCCACCGGTCGGCGGGACGCGCTGGATCGGCTCCTCAAGGACTACGGTGGAGAGGATGTCGCGCGGGAGACCTACATCGCGGGCGCCGCGGATCCCGACGCGAAGGCCCGCTATTTCGAAGATTTCAACAACCTCGACGAGCCTCCGGAGCAGTGGGTCAGCATCAGCCTGGGCAACTTCCACTGGCCGGGCCAGGAGGCCAAGACCCTCCCGTATCTGCGCCAGGCGCTCGAGCGCGTCGAATGGGTGAAAAAGAACCGCAAAGTCTTCTTCATGCCAGCGTGGATCGATGCTTTTGTAAACGGTCACAGCTCTGAAGAAGCCCTGGATGTCGCCAATCGGTTTCTGGCCGAATACTCGAGCCTCCCGATCGACATACGCCGGAAGATCTTGCAGAGCCTCGACAGCCTGCAACGCGCCGTGAAGATCAAGAGAAGATGGAAGTGAAGAAACTCAAGCGCATGGGGATCGTCATCGCGGTCCTGGCATTGCTCCTGTTCATCTTCACGAACACGGAATCAACCAAGATCTCCGTCTTCCTGTGGCACCCCGAGGTGCCGTTGATCCTGGTGATGATGGTCCCCCTGCTGATCGGATTGGCACTCGGGGTGTACATCGCGCGGAACGTGGGCAAGGACAAGAACGCCCCTTCCAGCAAAGTCACCGTCGACGAGGCAACCGCCAAACAGTGAAAATCACATATCCAAAGGACGTCCCCGCCCTGTTGAAGGGCGTGGACACGCTCCTCGTTGTCGCGCCATCGCGCACTCTCGTTAGCATCGCAAAGGGCAAGCCAAAGGTACTTCCCACGAAGTTGCTGAACCTGATCGGCAATCTGAAGAAGGACCTCTCACCCGGAGATCTCGGTGCCGTCACGACGTCGCTCACGGGCAGCAAGCCGCGGCGGCTGGCCGTCGGGTGCTTGCCGGACAAGGTGTCCAGGTACAACTGCACGGCGCGACCAGAGTGCGTGCAGAGAGTCGTCGCGGGTGGCAAGGTCACCGGTTCGGGCAAGAACGCGATCCTCTTCATGCTCGACGATGCGTCGCACGCCCTGCCCGTTCTGAACGCGATGGCGAAGGCGTTGTCCCTCTACTCCGTGAAGAGCGGCGCCAAGGCAAAGGGTTCGCTTCAGGTCGTGGCTGTCGATGCGAGGGGCAAGGTCATCAAGATCGATCGCGTGACGCGAGCCACCGTGGACACGACGCGAGAGATGGCGCGGCTCGTCGACACGCCACCCACCGAGCTCAACCCGGAGGCGATGGTCCGCGAGGCTCGCAAGCTGCTGAAGGGAGTGCCGGGCGTGCGCACGAGCGTGATCGTCGGGCCGGACCTTCTGAAGAAGAAGCTCCGCGGAATCCACGCGGTCGGTCGGACGGCGGTCAAAGCACCCCGCATGTTCGTGGCGACATTCACCCCACAAAAGGCATCTGGAAAACACGTCGCGCTGGTGGGCAAGGGCATCACGTACGACACCGGAGGGTTGAGCATCAAGGGCAAGATCGGCATGACGACCATGAAGTGCGACATGGGCGGGTCGGCGGCGACGCTCGGAGCATTCAAGATCCTGGCGACGACTGGATGCAAGCACAAGCTGTCTTTGGTGCTGTGCCTCGCCGAGAACGCGATCGGGCCGACCGCCTACAAGCCCGACGACATCCTGACGATGCACTCGGGCAAGACGGTCGAGATCAACAACACCGACGCGGAGGGGCGGCTGGTCCTCGCAGACGGCGTGAGCTACGCGGCGCGCGTTCTCGACGCGGACACGATCCTGGACGCGGCGACGTTGACCGGCGCGCAGGCCGTCGCCACGGGCAATCTGCACGCATCGATCTTCAGCAACACAAAGAAGCTCGAGAAGATCGTCGTCGACGCAGGCTTCGCGAGCGGTGATCTGGCGCATCCGCTGATGTTCGCGCCGGAGTTCTACAAGCGCGAGTTCAGGAGCACGATCGCCGACATGCGCAACTCGGTTCGCAACCGCGGCAACGCGCAGGCCAGCTGCGCGGCCCAGTTCATCTACTGGCACATCGAAGACACCAAGGTCGCGTGGTGCCATGTCGACCTGGCCGCCCCCGCGTTCATCGCCGACCGCGGCACCGGCTACGGCACCGCGCTCCTCTCCGAAACCGTTCGCCGTCTCTAGCCCGCAGGTCTGGCGAGAGAAGCGGGCTAGTTGGAAGGATACTCGTCGAGGATCTCGTCGAGATCCTTGAGCATCAGGGGGATGCCGGCGACAGGGATCGTGAAGCGAAAGGCGAGGCGGTTGCCATCGACCGATTCGCTGATGTGGCCGGAGACTTCGAGGTCGTCGCGACCGCGGCAAACTATGCGGATGGCGAGCAGGCCCTCCATCGTCTTGCACTCGGCGGTCGCCGACTGGCCGTCGGTCATCCGCGCCAGACCTGTCCGGAAGTCGACGAGATCCTCCGTGCGGAGCGAACACGGGACGGAGCCCGCCATCGTGCCGGACCGCACGTCGATCGCACCCTGCAACCAGTTGCTGTCGTCGGCCTCCGTCAGATCAGGCCGCTCGCGACCACGAACCTGCAGCTTCAACCGAGCCCGATCTGCGGTGCCAGCCGCGAACTCGAGGATCTTCGTCATGATTGAGAAGGCTATCTCAACCGGGTCGGCAAGTCACGCCACGCGCGAGCTAGCGAATTGGCCGTCGTAGCCGTGGACGTCGGGACAAGGCGACGACCATCGTCTCGGGAGGGCGTCGGGCACGCAGTCCGGCGAGGACAGAAGAGGTGTTCGTTCCTACTCCGAGGTTTCAATACCCGAAGCGGCTGTCAGACATGCTCGCCGACACGAACTTCGCGACGGTCCCGCTCACGGGCCCATTCCACAGGGTTCGCGCCGAGCTCGTAGTCGTTCGTGACCAGATTCTGCGCCGCCACCGGGATGGACGCGAGCGCGACCGCGGCGGTGATTCGGAACATGGTGCAGTCCTAGTTCGGGGACGACGTGAGGATCTTGGCCCCCTCAGTGTCCAACCTGTAGTGCATGCGCGTCAACCCGTGCCGGCCCATGAACTCGTCGAGCTCCGCGTGATTCTTCGGCGCGTAGACCATGAAGAACCCGCCACCTCCGGCACCCGACACCTTGCCGCCGAGCACGCCGAAGCGGTCCTTCACCAACCGGTAGAGGTCGTCGATGCCCGGGATGCCGATCTTCGCGGACATCGCTTGCTTGTAGCCCCAGTGCTTGTCCATCAGTTGGCCGAAGTCGTCGTAGTTCTCGGTCTCGATCGCCTCGAGGATCCCGTAGCCGACCTCCTTGATCGCGTGCAAGCTGTCCTGCACCGTCTCGTGGCTCGGTAGGTTCTCCTGGCGCATCGCGATGTCCTGGTGCTTCAGCACTTCCGTGACGCCGCCGAGAATGCCGGTGAAGTACAGGTGGGTGTTCGAGATGAAGTCCATCAACGTCGCCGCGTTGATCTTCGCGTTGCGCACGGCGACCTTGCCGTCGCGCTCGATCTCCAACACGGTCATGCCGCCGTAGGCCGCGAGGTACGGGTCCTGCTTGCCGACGGTCATGTTGAGCGTTCTGTACTCGAGGTCGAACGCCTCTTCCGCCAACTCCTGCATGCCGACCGGCTCGCGCAACTGTGTCCGAAGCGCGCTCAGGAGCGCCACGATGTAACAACTCGCCGACCCCATGCTCGCGCCGGCGCGCAGGTCCGCGATCGACGAGATCTCGATCTTCTTCGAGATGCCGAGGTGACGCAGGGCTTCCCGCGCCAGGTCGTGCTTCAGCTCGCCCACCTCATCCACCGACTCGATCTTCGTGTAGTGCACGCGAATCTTGTCGTCGAGCACCGGCGGGTTGGTCGCCACGTACATGTACTTGTCGATGCCCATGGCGAACAGGAAGCCGCCGTGCTTCTCGTAGTACGAGGCGAGGTCGGTGCCGCCGCCGCCGAGCGTCGCGCGGAAGGGAGTGCGTGAGAGGATCATTGGATCTCCGCTGCTTCGCGCACTGCGTCGATGATCCGCAAGGCGTCCGTCAACTGCAGGACGACGTGGTGGGGCCGCATGTCCGGCGACGCCTCGATCTCGCCCAGGCGCGACTTCGTCAGGAGGATCGTCTCGAGCGCCGCGGACCGGCCAGCTTTCACGTCCGTGAGATCCCGGCACACCATGAACGACCGCGGCAGATCCACCTTGTGAAGCTGGGCCGCCCTCAGGATCATGCCCGGAGCCGGCTTGCGGCAACGGCACGGCACCGCGTAGTCGTCGCGGACGTTCGCGCCCGGAGCTTCGTGCGCCTGCGGATCGTGCGGACAGAAGAAGATCCCGTCGATGCGCCCGCCGCCCGCAGCGATGTCGTCGCAGAGCTTGCGGTGGATGCGATCCAGCCCGATCGAGCTCAGCCGACCCTGGGCCAGGCGCGGTTGGTTCGTCGCGACCAACACGAGGAATCCGCGGGACGTCAACTCCTTCACGAACGACGTGGCGTGACGGAACAGCACGAGTTGATCGACGGAGAGAGGGCTGTCCATCTCGCCTCGCACCTCATCGTGCACGAGATTGTTCAGGATGCCGTCTCGTTCGAGGAAGATTGCTGGTTTGTGCAAGTTAGGTTCTCGGGGTCGGACGTGATTGTAGAGCCCCGGGGGTCCGTACCGCGCACGGATCGAAGCGGAAAACACCGGATGGGTCAGCTGGTGTCGCCGGAGCGGTTGTTGCCGCTGCGGCGCTTCTTGTTCCGCCGTCGATCGCGCATCCCGTTCGATCTCGACTCGGACTTCGAGTGACGGGAACGATGGGCGACCGGCTGGGACAGGGCGGAAACAATTCCCTCACCGTAGTGCGAGACGCGCCACGGCTCCAGGACGCCACAGCCGAGCAGGCTCTCAAGCGTCTTGGGGCGACTCCGCAGACGCGAGAGCGCGAACATCGTCGGTCGCGGCAACACGAGCGACGCGTCGACACCACGCTTCGCCGCGACGTTCTTGCGCCAGTTTCGCAGCGCTTCGTACACGTCGCGTTGTTCGTCGCTCAGGCGGTCCTGATCACTCTTGGTGCGGTGGATCTTGTCGTCCGGCAGGGGACTCAACTTCTGCCCCCGGGAAATGGCGGCCATCACGGCCTCGCCGTGCCGGTCGCGCAGCTTCTCCGACATCACCCGACTCTTCTTCAACGACTGCAGCGTCGTCGGTTGGGATCGGGCAAGGCTGAGCAACACGTCGTTGGGCAAAACCTTGAACGCTGGCCGGTCAAACTCGTCGGCGAGCTCGTGTCGCATGACGAACAGCTCGCGCAACGTGCGTCGATTCACCGGATCGAGCCGGTCCCAACCCTTGATCCGCACGAAGTCGTCCGGATTGAACGGTTTCACATCCGGGACCAACTGCTCGACGCGGCGGAACTCCGAAGCCACTTCGAGTTGGTTCACCTCGTCGGCAGCGGACATCTTCTCGCGAAGATCAGCCATGAGAGGGATCAAGAAGTGCGTGTCGTATCGCGCGTAATCCAACTGCCCATCTGTCAACGGTCGCCGACCCCAATCGCTGCGCTGGTACTTCTTGTCGAGGGTCACGCCGAAGAACTCTTTCAGGATCGGCGCGAGGCCCACGGCCGAGAGACCGAGCGAAGTGGCGACCACCTTGGTGTCGTAGATTCCGAGCATCTCGACAGGCAGCGTCTTCTTGAGCATGAGGATGTCGAACTCCGCGTCGTGGAAGATCTTCACGACGTTCGGGTCGGCGAACAGCGGGACGAACTGGCTCAGGTCGATGCCGGACAGCGGATCGACGATGTAGTCCTTCGTGCGCGTGCTGATCTGGATCAGGCACAACTTCTCGCGGTAGGCGAAGAGTGGATTCGCCTCGGTGTCCACGGCGATCATCGGCTGCGACCGCAGACTCGCGATGAGCCGCGAAAGCGCTGCGTCAGTATCGACATACACCGGTGGCTTGAGCCCCCTCTTGGCTTCCATGGGGCTATCAAAGCGGGCCTGGGAGCGCGCTTCACGAGAATTGTGGGAATGGCCTTCAGCTCCCGTGGGAACGGGGGATCCGGCCCGCGAGGAGCACCGACGACGACCCCACGGACGCGCCGCGCCGCAATTCACGGCGTGCCCGCTACCCTCCTCCTACGGGCGTCCTGGACCCGCGAAACGTATCGTGCCCGAAAGCCCTGTGGTAGGATCCGGGGGCCTCCGCTGCCGCCATGCGTCCTCTCACCTTGTTCGTCATCCTGCCGGTGGTTTTAACCGTCGGCGCGGCTCAGAATTCCTCGGTCGTGAACCGTGGGCCTGTCGGCGTGTTCACACAAGCCGACAGGAAGACGCCCCGGTACAGGACGCTTCCGGACAAGATGGTCGCGACGACCGTCGATCCCCTATCGATACGCGTCGACCTCACGGAGAGCAGCACCACGATCGCCCACGCGCGCACCAAGCTCAGCCTGCGCCTCATCGACGGAATGCCAGCGATCCGGGTGTACGAAGCTGGCTGGATCTCGAAGGTGACCACCGCACAACAACGCGCGGTCGGCACGACTTCGACGGCAGCGTCCGCGGGCAGTTCCGTGCGACCGCACACCTGGCTCGCGCGCTTCACGGGCAACCCCGGCGACCGTGTCCGCGTGCACATCCGACTGCGCAGCCAGATCGTCGGCAAGAACACGGGCTCCTCCACGCCCACGAACATCCGCGGCTACGCCAAGGTCGACGTCGGCAACGACAAGGTGATCGAGTTCCAAAAGGACCTCGGCGCCAAGCGCTATCTCAGCGATCACATCGTCCCCCTCGGGGCGTCCGGAAGGGTCGACATCAAGATCGAGACCGGCGTGCTGCTCACCTCGACCGCGAAAACCGCCGCGTCCTACGCGATGACGTTCGACATCTCGATCGAACCGATCCGCGGCATCATCAGCTCGATGGATCCATACGGTCCGCTGTGCGGTCCCGACGTCTACGGCATCACCTGGGTGGACGGCAGCAAGCGCTACGTCCGCACGATTCTCGAAAGCGCGATTCCGAGCTCGCCGACGTTGCTGATCGTCGGCGCGGGCCGCCTCAACCTGCCGTTGCCCGGCATGACGTGCAACCTCCTGACCGCGCCGCTCGCGCTCATCCCGGCGAAGACGACGGCCGCGGGTCGGATCATCAGCGACTTCCCGTCGTTCCCGGCGTCGCTCATGGTCGACGTGGACTTTCAGTACGCCGTCTCGAATAGCGGCTCGTTGCACATGAGCAAGGGCATGGGCTTCCGCGTGTTCCTGGACAGTCCGGAGCCCTACGAGCACTTCGACATCAACCACGTTCTGTCGACGGGCCAGAGCCTCGCGATCGGAGGGCTCGGAGCGCCGGTGCTCAGCACGAAGCAGACGCACGAGAACCTGATGTTCGGCAAGGGCCTCCTCGGCTACGGCACCGGGAAGCAAAGCCAGCTCACCCCGCTCGTCGAGCAATTCTGGGAGACCATGAGCAGCGGGCTGTCCTCGATGGCGAGTCAGCTCTACATCACGCCGTACAACAACTCGGGCAGTTCGCCGAAGAACAAGCACAACCTGCTCGTGAGCGTCCACGCACAGCCCGGGCTGCCCTACGCGCTTCTCAAGAAGGGAACGCAACCGTTCTCGACGGGGATGAGCCAGTTCCGGCTGGCGCGGCTCATCGCGGCCACGCAAAACAAGAGCCACGTCATCCGCTGCGTGACCTGCGTCCACGGCGAGACCGACCACACGTTCTACAACTCGAACTACGCCAAGGATCTCGTCGAGTGGCAGGCCGACTACGAGGCCGAGATCCAGGCTCGGGGCCAGACCGAGCCGGTGCCGATGCTGCACTCCCAGATGAGCAGCTTCACGAACTACCTAGCCAAGACGAGCGTCATCCCAGGGCAACAACTCGCCGTGTCCGTCACGAGCCCGCGGAAGCTGCCGCTGGTCATGCCGAAGTACTTCCTCGAGTACCACGACGGCGTGCACCTGACCAGCGAGGCGTACCGCCAGATGGGCGAGTACTACGGCAAGATCTACAACCACGTCATCCTCGAGGGCGCGACCTGGGAACCACTGCGACCCGTGCGGCTCAGTCGAACCGGAGCGGTGATCTCGGTCCGATTCCACGTCCCGGAACCGCCTCTCGTCCTCGACACGACGCTCGTCAGCGACCCCGGCGACTACGGGTTCCAATACACCGACGACAGCGGCAGCCAACCGACGATCAAGTCGGTGCGACTCGTCGACGAGGACACCGTGGAGATCACCCTGTCCAGCGTGCCGAAGACCGGCGCCATTTCGGTCCTCACCTACGCGTTCTACGGCAAGTCCGGTGCTCCTGCAGGCCCAAAGACCGGCGCCCGCGGCTGCCTGCGCGATTCCGACCTGACCCCATCCCGGAACAACAGCCCGCTCTACAACTGGGCGGTGCACTTCGAGTACCTGGTCAGATAGCGAAGGGGGTAGCTTGCCGCGGTGAAGACCCTCCCGCTGCTCGTCTTCTACGTGGTGATCGTGCTCGTCCGGCACGACGTGTTTCCGAAGGACGAGATCACGTACATGGCCTACGCCGCGCTCGAGAACATCGCGGACCACCCCGGCAAGTTCGCGCGCAACTGGTCGCACAACGTGCAACGCATGCTGATCGACGCGCCCTACTCCTACCGCGAATCGCTCACGTTCTGGAAGTTCGGCGTGCCCAACACGCTGCTCATCTTGCTGATCCTGCGGGGAATCTCTCGGCGCCGCGGATCACCTTGGACTCGGCCCCGGAAACTCGCGCCCATCGCCGGGTTCGTCGCCACCTACCTCGCGGGGACGTCCCTGATCAACGCGTAGCCGAGGCAGTTCCATGTCGTCATACCTTTTTTTGCGTGGTGGGCCACCTTGCGATCGTGCGCGACCGCTCACAATGGCGATGGGAAGGGCGAAACGGCACCCGGACCCGCAGCCGGCGATCACCCCCCTGATTCGCCGTAATCCACTGTGTGGTAGATTTCTATGGACGATTTTCCGACCTTCGGAGCGTGCCCTGAACCGATCGGGTTGCGGCACCGATTCGGGACGCGGCACGCCGCGCCGTCGCCCTCTCCCGCTGCGGTCACGCGGCATCTTGTAGTAGCATTCAGCCCTTGTTACCCCATGGCTTCTGACGGATACCAGCCGGCACCTGTCAGGCCCGATCCCATCCCAACTCCAGCCTGATCCCATCCACCGTGAGGCCGTCCCGAATCTCCGGCCCAAGGAAAGGTCATGAATCGATCCGCGTCACCCAAACACCATCGTAGCGTCGTCCGCTGCGGGATGTCTGTCTCGAGTTGCCTCCTCGCAACTGTCGCCTTCGGCACCCTCGCCTTCACAGGCTGCGGCGGCGGCGGCGGTTCCGGCTCCGGCGTGGGCGCGATCGGCACGGGAGCCCATCTGGTCTCCGTCCACCAGGGCAAGCTCGTCGATGTCTACGGCCTGCGCACGATCGGCGGGACCACGGTCATCGAGCAGTACATGACGGACATCCTGGTCGGCCTCGATATCCAGGACGAACGGGACAGCAGCTCCAACAAGGCCGACGAAGACATCCTCTACGACTTCATCAGCGCCAACCCGGACACCTTGCAACCCCGCCTGCTGATCACTCGGGAGATCGGCTCGAAGGAGTTCAACGACGCGTACACAGTGCTGGATCGGAACGTGAAACTCCTCGCTCCCTCGCAGTGGGGTCGGAACACGAGCAAGGCGCCGTACACGGTCGTGCCGAGAAACGCCGCCCTGCGACTCACCTTCTCAGGCGACCTCGGGATCACGGATGACGACTTCTACGTCCGTGACGACAAGGGCAAGATCACCGGCTTCAAGAACGCCGAAGCGGTCCAGCTCCTGAAGATCATCGGCAACCCGAACGACAAGAACTACGCCGGCGACTTTCAGGTGATCGACGCGCGCCTCGTCGTGCGCGGCGACCACATCATCGTCGATCCGGTCCTGCTCGGGAACGAGGGCCTGATCTACGGTTCGCGCAACACGGCAGCCGGGATGCCGGAGTCGCCGGATCAGCTGGGCGCAAACATCCGCCTCGCGATCGCCCTCGAGGGCAAGCTCGCGATCAAGGGCGCGGCCAAGGACAAGAACGGCACGATCAGCGGTCGCAACAACCAGGGTTTCAACAGCATCGTCCGCGACTTCCGTTCCGGCAACGCGCTGGACAACTCCGCCGACCTCGCCCGCGGGTTCCTCCGCGATTCCGAGCCGCCGAAGCTGATCGGCCAGATGTTGATGTTCCTCGAACGCGTCGACAAGGTGAACGCCAGCACGAGGCTGATCACGATCTACAAGAACGGCATCGAGCACGACATCGACCGCGGTGACCAGCTCCGGATCTTCGCCGACTCCAGCAGCATCCCGATCGCGGCGCTCGAAGTCCTCCAGGACCCAGCCGACGACCACGCCAAGCCCGAGGTGCAGCGCGTGCGCGTGCTCGTGCGTCCCATCCTGGACAAGAACGGCGTGGACATCCTCGAGAAACTCGACCCCAGCAACCTGCCCGGGTTCCCGGTCTTCGCCGGGCCAATGCGCGACGCATTCGTGCGCGACAACGCCCCGAGGACCGTGCTCGTCGCCGAGTACACCTACCGCCGCGTCCGCGGGACGGGATTCTACGGGGACGACCCACGCAACTTCCTGAGCTTCAGCCCGACGCCGTTGCCCGCAGCAGGCGGCCTTATCATCAACAACGAGAACGTCTCGCCGTTCGCCGGTGCGATCGTCCGCTTCAGCAAGCCGATCGACATGACGACGCTGATCGCGCTGGACACCGTGTTCTTCGGCACGCGAAACGTCCTCGACGAGGCCGAGATCTTCAAGTTCATGAAGGACCGGAAGATCGAGCCGGCCAAGTTCAACAGGGACAAGTTCCGGACGCCGCACCTGATCCACAGCCGGATCTTCGACGAGGACGGGTCGCAAACCACGATCCGCGTGCAGCCAACGCTCGGCTTCTACCTCGACGCCGCGATGCGCAAGGCGGCGGAAGAGGACAAGAACCTGCCGTTCGAGCAGCGTCGCTACCGCTACTTCCTGCACCTGGTCAGCGGCCCGAACGGCGTCGCCGACCTGTCCGGCAACCCACTCGACTTCCAGGCGGTCGTCGCCTCCGGCCTGGAGGTCGCGGACAAGGTCGTGATGGCGTTTTCGCTGGAGTCGCGCAACCGACCGAACAGCTCGGAGCCGCGATTCGAAGACAACCTCGTCGCCTACGTCGTACGCCGCTTCGCCGACGAGGACGAGGACGAACGTCCGAACCTGTACCGTCCCGGCGAAGTCACTCCGGAAGGCGGGCTGACCCCGGCCGACGCCTACCGTTCGGCAGACTTCTTCGGACCGATCGCCTACCTGAGTTCTGGCGAGATGATCGCGCGCCCCGCATCGCGGACGACGAAGATCGTCGACAACGTCAACCAGCTCCCCGCGCCGCCGCAGAGCTCCAACCTCCGTTGGTGCCCGATCTCCGCCGGCTCCGGCTACGGAACGAACCAGCAGATCGTGTTCCAGACGGCAGGCACACCGTTCGGTCAGCCGATCCAGAACCCCCTGAACCCCTACGGCTGTCGCCTGCAGTCGGTCTGGCGTGAGATCGACATGAGTCTCTCGCGCACCGATCCGCAGGACTTCAACCTCGACGTCGAGGCCTTCTACTGGGCCCCGTTTGCCGGCAACGCGATCTCGTTCGACGAGTTCGACCAGGTGTCGCTGTTCCTGGGACACTGCGAGTTCCGACCAGAGCCCTGCATCCACAGCGGCAGCGCCTTCCCGACGTTCCCGCTCTCCGGTCTCTTCATCCTCTTCGACGGCAACTACGCGCACAACCTGAAAGCCCCGGCCACGGTCGGCCACAAGCCGCTGCCATTCCCGGCGTACGTGGACAGCGTGCTGTCCATCAGCGCGAAGGACGCGATCCTCGACCCGACCGGCAGCACCCGGTACCTGCCGCTGCCGAAGTTCCAGGACGCGACGAAGAGTGCGGGCAAGAACAACCCGTACTTCGTCTGGCGCGACGAGCAAGAGGTGGTCCAGGGTGGCATGGTCGGCATGAAGGGATCGCAGATCCAACCGTATCCCTACGTGCTGTCTCCGTTCCTCGGCGGCCTCGGTCGCAAGGTGATCGGCACGGCCCCCAACCTGACCTTCGCACAGGGTGGCTGGTGCAACGGCAACAACGTCTCGCTGTTGACCGGTAGCGTCGAACCCGTGACGCACGGTCTCGTCGGCCCCATCGCCTTGCCGCTGTTGGCGGACTTCTGGACGTATCCGGACTCGCCGGAGAAGCCGGTCGAGGACCCGTTCATCGCCAGTGGCATCAACGGCTGGCAGATCAGCCTCGCGGTGACGTCTGCTCCGCGACCATACTTCCGCGCCTACTCGGCCGGTCGCGGCGGCACGAACCCCGTGAAAATCGACCCGTCCCACGCGAACTGGAAGCGGGCGTCCGGCGGCTACACGCCGTTCGGCTCGACCACGCCAGGCCGCGACAACTCGGTCTACTGGATCATGGCGGACTACCTGAAGCGCACGGCAGTCGTGACGTCGGGCTTCGTCGAGATCACGAACCCCCACCGCATGCCGCCGAACGGCGACCCGCGCCTCGGGCCGTACAACACGACGGGCATGCTGCCCGACTTCGCGTACGACTTCGAGCCGCCCTTGTCGACGCTGCCGCCAGGCACGTCGGTGGTGACGGAGTTCCGCGCCGGGAGCGCGTTGGACAACTCGAGTCAGTTCTGGCCCCCGGTCGGCAACAACAAGACGGACGCGACGAACTTCCCGTTGGACCCGCTGAAGGCTGGCGACGCCTGGGTGAAGCACTGGGATGACCGCGGTAGTCGGAACGGATTCGCGTATCTCTACAACCGGACGCTGACGTCCTACACGGCGAAGCCGAACCAGATGATGGACACGTCGTGGACGAACACGTTCAGCGGCCAGAACGATTCGTTCGAGGCGAAGGATGTGAAGTACTTCAACTGGCGTTTCGTGATGCGGAACAACGTGGAAGCGGATCCGCCGATCAGCCCGAAGGTCGAGTCGTTTGCTGTTTCGTACCGGTTCTTGCCGGCGAAGTAGAACGGTTGAACTCGGATCGAGAGGCCCGTGTCCCTTTTGGGGGGTGCGGGCTTCTTGCGTTGGGCTGTGGGTGCCGCATCCGTAGGACGCCGGTGGTGTTCGGCCAGCAGCTCAACCTGGGCGGGCACTGTTACTTCCGTCGAATCAGTCTTCTGCCGCGCAGTTGACCTGCCCGACAAACCCGAGTCCTCTGGCCCTCGGCTTCCGTCGGTCGCCCCCCCTCGCTAGCATGAGCAATGACTCGAGTTGTGATTCGAGTCTGCCCCATGCGCGACGACGATGACGACTTTGACGAGGATCCGCCGGTCGGCCAGATCCTTCACTCTGGGATTCGACGCGAGTCGGACATCGAACCGGCGGAATACGCGCTGCCCCCTGGCATGCCCGCGCTTGAGGGCGAACCGTACACATCGTTAGACCTGGAAGACGAAGGAGTCGCACCGACCAACGAACGTCGGTGGGATCGACGCCGGATGATCGCATTCGCGGCCGGCGGATTGCTCTTCGGAGCCGGATCCTTCCTCGGTGGGAGTCTCTACTCGCGCGGTCCCGGCCCGGCTTCACCTCGAGACCGCCAATCGGGAACTCGCCTCAGCCGAGAGGACTTGAGGCTCATCGAGATCGCCCGGGGCTGGGCAGACAAGCCGATCGATGTGCTGGTCGGTTCATCCCAGTCCTTTCTCTGGGTGTTCCACCACGTCGAGCCCGACGAACAACTGTGTCACGGCTTGAAGCGGTTGTGCGACTACGCCCTGCTGCATCGCGACGAGAAGGGTTACAAGGTCGCAGTCCGGGTGCTCGGGCTGTTTCAGGACGTCCCACCGCCCAGAGGATTCGAGCAGTACCTTGTTTCCCTGGGCGAATTGGTTTGGCGATGGCAGGTCACCCAAGAAACCAAGCGGCGGTAGGGATGGCTAGTGGCGTCCCACCATTCAGCGTCACTCCAAACCCAGTGAGGGAGGGCGGCACGGTCACCGTCAAGGGGCCGCAGAATGGGATCGTCTATGTCGTGGTCAAGGGCAAGAAAACCACCGTTCATCTCGACAGCAACGGCAACGCAAAGATCAAAGAGCCTGTCGGAGCTGACAAGACATTCACTATCTCGGACTTCGACCCAAAGGGCGCATACGAAGTCGAAGTCTCCGTAGTCGCAACACTCAAGTAAGGTCACAAACCCATGCGGTACAAGCACCACTTTCGACTTCTCGCGCTGTTCACGCTCACGACAGTGCAGACTCCGCTATCCGCACAAACGAACGTCTTTCAGATCTCCAAGAAGTTCGACTCTACCGAGGGTCCCGGAGCCGTCGCGTTCCCAGGGTTCCATGGCGGCTTCCGCCAACAGATCTTGATCTCTTCGTCGAGGCTAGTGGGCCTGACAGGCAAGACCATCCGCGGTATTTGGGTCCGTCGGGATCTGTTCCATCGCGAAAGACTCACAGGCGGCTCCATCGATATAGAGCTAAGACTATCGAGAGCGAATACGACGCCGGGAGGAGCTAGTCCAACCTTCGCCCTCAACGTGCCAAAGACGCAGTCCGTCGTATTCGCGGGCAGGATCGTCATACCCACTTCTCCCGCACTCGGCGCGACCGTGACCCCTTGGAGCACGCCGAATTCCGTGAAGATCATGTTCGGCACTGCATTCCGATACCAAGGTGGGGACATCTGCATGGACGTCGTCGCTCGACCGGTAGCGGGTTCCGAACCGCTGTTCTGGTTCATCGACTATGAAAGAGGCAGCGACACGGGAAAAACTCGGGCTTTTGGCACCAGCTGCTCTGACTTCGCAGACACTGCGAAACACTCGCTCTTCGCGAACCGCGGATGGCTGCAGATTGGAAACACGATGAGACTGATGGCCCTCGGTCGCCCAGGGTCGACGCCATTGTTCTTGCTGGGAGCGAGCGAGATCAGAGGGGGAGTTGACCTCTCGGCGATGGGTGCCACGGGATGCCGTCAACATATCGCGTACTTCCTGATCACACCGCTGCGCTACTCAAACCCAACCAAAGCAAACCGACCCGCGTCTCTGTACTTCGAACTCCAGATCCCGGCGGACATCAATCTGCTGGGGAGAAGTGTGTTTACGCAGTTCGCGGACGACGAGTTGGCTCTGTCAGCCCCGAATCGAACCAACGCCGCTGGACTTACGACGAGCAACGGACTCGAACTCATCATCTCGTCCATCAATCCGGACCTCGGGATGTCGACCGTGACGTCCGAGGTTGTCCATGCATTCACGCCAATGCCATCTACAGGGCGGGTGAACGTGTCCATGGCTCCCGTGCTGCGCTTGCTCTACTGATCCAATCCGGTAGGACCTTGACTTCCGAACCTGTCATTCCCCCGCCAGAGTCCTTCGGGTGTGCACGGTGCTACGGGAAAGACGCGGACGCAGCGTGGACCTTCTTGAGCGATTCCCAGTGGCGACACCGGCTCGTCGACAAATCCCACTTCGACATCAGTATTCGCCCTTGCCCTGACTGTGATCAGAACTACGTCTGGATCTTCACCGAGTTCATCGACTGGGCGGACGGCGATGACCCCCAGTACTGGAATGTTCTTCCCCTTACCCAGGAAGAGACAGAGACGCTCGCCGTGCAAGGTGAGGATGTCGACCACACTCAGATCGAGGATCTCGGCAGCAGCCGAAGATATCTCGTGGTCAACCATCCAAAGGGCGGACCCAAGTCGGTGTTCTGGGGTTCCGGTCGTCTCTCAATCACACCGGGTTACTGAACCAACCATGACCACGAGAAGGCGCTATCGAACTCCGCTATCGGGAGGCACGACGGATTCTCAAACGCGAGATTCCGGACATAGTCCTCATCGTACTTGAGTCCCCCGCCCCGCGGCTCGACGGGCAAGCGCTTGAGCGCGACTGCCTTCTCGTTTCGCACCAGTAGGGGGTCACCGTAACGATCATTGGCCATGC
>CAYYAQ010000053.1:0-31239 GCA_964469555.1 uncultured candidatus Brocadiaceae bacterium
GGGTAGACGTTCGCCCGCAGACCCGCACGCGGAAATCGTCCAACCCGGCGTAGGGAGACTCTTCTTGCATGACCGCAACTCCCTTTACCCCGGTCGAAGCCACGATCGGTGGCGTGATGATCGGAATCGCGAGCGCGTGGGCACTCGCCTTGAACGGCAAGGTGCCCAGCGATCCAGAACGAGTTGGGGGGGATAACCGCCGTTCGAGATCGCTCGGGGGAACACAAGCCGCTCTATGACAGGAGATTGAGTCCTGTCGACCCGAAACCGATTTCTGTGGACCTAACGGAACAATTGTAGCGGGTGCGTCCGTCCGAAGGGTGAAAGCGGGAGTTCGCTCCCGCCCGCTCTCTCGGAAAGTGAATCCCAGCGAATTGGTGTCTCAGGACATCGGACGCAAAGACTTGGCAACCGTCTTAGAGGGGTCTTATCGGTAGGACTTCGGTCCTGTGCCCGGTTGGTGTGAGCAAGACCAACCATGAGTCTTTCCGTTCTGTGACGCCAGCAATGTTCGTTGGGACCCTGTCTGTGCGGAGTGCGAGCCGCGCAGAAACTCTCGAACGAAGAGGGGCGACCATCCATGCAAGGTCGCCCCTCTGCTTTTAACCCGTCCGTGAACGGGTTACGGCCTGCGGCTTCCGGAAGAGGGGGCGGAGGACGGCGTTCGCTGCGGATGACCGGAACGTAGGCCGGGTGCAGAGGTCGCGATGCGAATCAGCGTCCCACTGACTCGGGGGCCGCCGCGACAAGTCTGGTACAAGGAAGAAGTTGTGCTCCGCGGAACGACGGACCGTTACACCGACCGGCAATGCGCCCTTGTTATCGAGGACTTCCTCCGCGATGTGTCTTTGGAGCGTATTCGCGAATTGTGTCACTACCGTGGAAAGTGGGTAAGTGGGCGAAACCGCGGGGGTTGCTCTCACTAGTGACGGGCTCAATGACGACGCGAATCACCGACACAAAACCGCCTGTGATAAGACCCGCAGGCGGCATCAATCTACCCGCTACGTTCTAGCCAACTCGAGCCCCCTGCCAGGTGACGCTCACGCGAATTGCGGTCGGGCCGGATCTCCGGACGCTGCGATCTGCACGATGTGCTGATGAACTTCCCGGGCCCGTGCGATGCACTGATCCGAGTTGTGGTACTCATACCGACCGAAACGGCCGAACGTGATGTACCCCGACGCATCGAACCACCCGCGCACCCGGGCGATTCTGGCCTCGAACTCGAGGTTCTGGTCGATGTAGGCGAACTTGCTGTTCGCCACGTGGGTCAGCATCACCTGTTCAGGACGCAGGACGCCGGCGTTCCCGAGCTGCCCGATGAGCGTGTCGATCCACTCCTGCGTCGGCTCGATGTCGTCGCGGTGGGTGACCTCGGCCATGAACGAGCCGTGTCCTTCCGGTGCGTTGTGCGGCGAGTAGTTGCTGAAGTACGTCACGCGGTTCGCCGGGCTCTGCTCGGGGAACGGCAGGTAGATCCACGACAGGTCTTGCAATGGCTCGTCGATCTTCACGCCGATCAGCACGTTCACCAGTGAGATGGGCCGCAGCTCCTGGATCTCGTTGCGGATGTCCGCAGGGATTCCTTCGATGCACGGCTCGATGAGCGGCAGCGGGACCGTGTTGACGACCAGGTCGAACTCCTCGCCGTTGACCACGTAGCCAGATCCGCTCTGGCGCACGTTCTCGATCGCTGTGTTGACGCGGAGTTCGAAGCCCCCGTCCCGGACCGTGCCGACGACCATCGCCTCGAAGCCCCCCTTCTGGGGGAACCAGAACACGGCCTGGTGGGTGTAGCCCTCGCTCTTCACGCCGACCGCGGAACTCAGGATGTCCCGAACTGGCGCCTCGGGCACGCGGCCCGCCACCCAGCCGCTGCTCATGGTCGCGAGGTCGCACTTCCAGATCTTCTCGTTGTAAGGAACCATGAAGTGGTCCGCGAAGCCCTGGCCCATGCGCCACATGATCCAGTCCTTGAAGTTCTCCGGGCACGGCGCCCCGAGCTTGCGTTCGACGTGAGACTCGATGTAGCCGTCCATGCAGTCGACGATCGCGTCCTTGGTCAGGTGCCCGACGCCGTTCTCGAACGGATACGGCACCCAGCGGTCGTGCCAGCGGATCTTCGTATTGCGGTTCGCCTGGTGCACGGCGTCCTCACCGCCGACCCGATCGATCATCCAGCCCAGCACGTCCTTGTCCTTGCTGAACATGATGTGTCCGCCAGCCTCGTCGAACGTGAACCCATCGACGTTCTGCGACTTGCACAGGCCCCCTGCCCGATCGGTCTTCTCCAGGACGACGACCTGATGGCCGTCGGCGGCGAGGAGTCGAGCTAGGGTCGTGCCGGAGATACCGGCGCCAAGGATGGCGATCTTCAAGAGTGGCTCCGCAAGGGGGGTATGAACGATGGCTGGTCGGACGGAGAAGCCTACCCGCGACTGCCACGACGGGAAGGACTCCATCGGGGCGAAAGTCACCTGTTCGGAAGCCGCGGTAGCAACGTAGAATCCCGCGCCTTGTCTGACCCCTCGTCGCCATCCTCGTCCAGACCTGGTGAACTCCCGCCGGCAGCCGAGCGCATGGCCATCCTGGCGCTGGGTTCGGGGGCGTTCGTGATGGCACTGAATGCCAACGTGATGGCGGCGCTGCTGCCGTACCTCCGGGAACTACCGGAGATGGCGGGTGAGGACTTCGGCAACCTCGTCGGGGCGGCGGGGCTGGCGGGCGCGATCGGTGCTTTCCTGCTGGGGCCGCTCGTCGACTGGTACGGTCGGCGTCCCCCGATGGTGATCGGGATGGTCGTCTTCAGCCTCGCGAGCTTCGCCCACGTGTTCGCGACGAGCTTCGACCAGCTGATGTGGGCGCGCGCAGCGACCGGGTTCGCCGGTGGGGTCGTGTACGCGAGCGCTTCGGCGGCGGTGGCGGATCTCGTCCCGTACGAACGTCGCGGCAAGGCCATGGGGCTGTTCACGGCGGGGATGTTCCTCGGGTTGCCGGTGGGGCTTCCACTGGCCGGCGTGTTCGCGAACTACGGCCACTGGGAGTGGGTGTACATCCTGCAAGGGGTCATCGGGCTGTTCGCGATGTTTGCGATGCGCGCCTACCTCCCGGTCGGCCTCGGCAAGGGCAAGGCGTTCTTCGAGAACCTCCCCAAGCTCGCGACGAAGGACGTGTTTGGCGCGCTCGGTTCGGTGCTCCTCTACGTCGGCTCGTTCTTCACCGCGGTGCAGTTCGCGGGAGGGTGGCTCGACGACTCTGGCCTCTTGATCAAGAAGAACCAGTGGGCAGTGTGGGTCGTTCTCGGGTTGTGCGCCGCCGCCGGCAGCCTCTTCCTGGCGAGGATCAGTGACCGCATCGGGAAACGAAACTGGACGAACATCACGTGCGTCGTCGTCGCGGGGTGCCTGTTCGCGCTGTCCTTCGTCGACTCCATGATCGGACTGCTCGTCGTCGGCATCCCGCTGGCGGCCGTCTCCGCGGCGCGCACCGGGCCGTTCCAGGCGTTGATCTCAGAACTCGTGCCATCCGACACGCGGGGCACGCTGATGGGGATCCGCAGCGCCGCGGTCAATCTGGGAACGGGTCTCTTTCCTGTGCTCGTCACCAAGTTCGGGAGCGATGGCTACGACGAGACTCTGTATCTTTCGTCGTGCGGCGTGATGGGCGCGCTTGTGTTGGTCGTGCTACTGGTGAAGAAACAATGAGCGAAACCCAGAAGGCTCCACTTGGCTCGTGGCCCCGCTTCTACGCGCTGACTTGCGTGGTCGCCGTGGTCTACATCGCCCTGCTCTACTGGTTTACCGCCGTGTTCAACAACCCCGGCGGCGCCGCGTGAGCTGGATCGACTGGATCGTGTTCGCGAGCTTCCTGACCTACGTCGTCGTCGACGGCATTCGCAAGGGGCGGGGGACGAAGACGCTCGAGGGCTACTTCGCCGGCGGGCGCTCGATCCCGTGGTGGGCAGCCGGCCTCTCGATCATGGCGACGCAGGCGTCGGCGATCACGGTCATCGGCACGACCGGACAGGGCTACGAATCGGGGATGGAGTTCGTGCAGATCTACCTGGGTCTCGCGTTCGCGATGGTGCTGCTCAGCATCTTCTTCGTGCCGATGTACCGCCGGTCGCCGATCCTCACGGCGTACGAGTATCTGGAAGAGCGATTCGACGCCCGCACGCGGACGATGGCGAGCATCATCTTCCTGTTGTCGCGCTGCCTCGCGTTCGGGGTCGTGATCTACGCACCGGCGGTCGTGATGTCCGCGTTGCTCGAAGTCGACCTCCTGCTCACGGTGCTGTTCATCGGCGTCCTGACGACGATCTACACGATGCTCGGTGGCGTGAAGGCCGTGATCGCGACGGACGTCAAGCAGATGACGGTGATCATCGGTGGCCTCGTGCTGGTCCTCATCATCCTCCTGGTCAAGGTCGTCCCGACGTTCGGCTTCTTTGGTGTGCTCGACGTGCTCGGCGCCACGGGCAAGCTCAACGCCGTCGAGTTCGAACCCGCGAGCACCAATTTCTGGCCGCGTCTGTCGGAGTACATCACCGGTCCGCTCGATCGGGGCGAATCGAGCTTCTGGAACGACAAGTACAACTTCTGGTCCGGGACGTTCGGCGGGTTGTTCCTGATGCTGTCCTACTTCGGATGTGACCAGACCCAGGTACAGCGCATCCTGACGAATGCGACCGCCGATGAGAGCCGCAAGGCGTTGCTCCTGTCCGCGTTCGTCAAGGTGCCGATGCAGGCCGTCGTATTGTTCATCGGCGTGATGCTCTACGCGTTCTACGTGATCGAGGGCAGCCCGCTGCTCTTCAACCCGAACGATCGGGAGGCGGTCAAGACGGATCAGAGTAGTCCGCGCTACGCGCAGTACGAGTTGGGCCACGAGGCGGCCAAGAAGCGTCGGAAAGAGATGGCGCTGCGGATCGCGAAGTCGGACTCCTCACCGGAGGTGCTGGCTGCATTCCGGAAGAGCACGAAGGAGATCGCGGAACTTCGGAAAGCCTCACGTCATCTCGTGCTGGAGGAGAAGGAGGGTCTCGATGACAGCATCGACACCAGAAAGACCCCGAAGGACACCAACTACATCTTCCCGGCATTCCTCCTCGACCACGTACCGGTGGTGCTTCTCGGCTTGATGATGGCGGCCATTTTCGCCGCGATGATGTCGAGTGCCGACTCCGCGCTGAACGCGCTGACAGCGTCCTCCGTCGTCGACATCTACAAACGGTGGTTCAATCCAGGGGCGGACGAGGCCCAGTCCCTCTTCGCCAGCAAGGTCACGACGGTCTTTTGGGGGGTCGCTGCGACGGGAGCGGCGCTCATGTTCCAGGGCACGGGCTCGGTGATCGAAGTGGTCAACAAGGTCGGCTCTTTCTTCTACGGCAGCCTGCTCGGAGTTTTCGTGCTTGGTCTGGCGTCGCGCCACGCGGGTCCCACTGCGGGCTTCCTCGGTTTGATCGGTGGGATGGTGTTCGTGTTGGTCACGCACCTCACTCTAGACGTGCAGTTCCTCTGGTACAACGTGATCGGTTGTGTCGGCGTGCTCATCGTCGGAGGCATTGCAACCCTGGCCGGAAGCCGTCGCGTCAGCTAGGTCTGGCAGGACGGGCAGTAGTAGGTCGAGCGCCCCCCGTCGACCGTCTGTTTGATCGGCGTACGGCACTGCCGGCAGCGTTCGCCTCTGCGGTCGTAGACCATCAGCTCGCGCTGGAAGTAGCCGCTGTCCTCTTCCACTCCCACGTAGTCGCGAATCGTCGTACCTCCGGCCTTCAGCGCGCGCTCGAGAATCGTGCGGGCCGAGTCGGTCAAACGGTGGCATTCGTCGCGCGTCAGTCGGCGCGCCGCCTTGCGCGGTCGGATACCCGCGAGGAAACACGTCTCCGACGCGTAGATGTTGCCGATGCCGACGACGTTCTTCGCGTCCATGAGGAAGACCTTGGTGGCGACTTTGCGCTTGCGAGTGCGGCGGAAGAGATACTCGCCGTCGAAGTCGGGGCCGAGGGGTTCGGGGCCGAGGTCGCGGAACAGCTTGTGGGCATCGAGGTCCGCCGCGTCGATCACGTCCAGCATCCCGAATCGCCGCGCGTCGACGTAGCGGAGCACGCAGCTGCCGAAGTCCATGCGCCAGTGTTCATGATCCCGCCAGGCGGCGTTTCGCGCGTTCTTCCCCGTGTCGACCCACAACCGCCCGCTCATCCCGAGGTGGATCATCGCGATGGGCTGGTCTGGACCATCGAACTGGAGCTTCAAGTACTTCGATCGCCGCGCCGTGCCGACGCAGCGCCGAGACTCCAGATCGTGGCACCGTTCAACCGGGATCGGCCACCGCAGGTCTTCACGACGGAGGGTCACGCTACGCAGCCGCCGACCCGGTAGGTAGCGGTCGATGCCTCTGCGGACGGTTTCGACTTCGGGAAGTTCAGGCACGGGGATCGGATGCTGGCGAAGCCGCCCACATCTTGCAAGGCCTGGCTCGGGTTCTCAGTTCGTGTCCGGCAACGCCCGGTTACGATGGCCGTGTCCATGCTGGAACTCGTCGACGTCCACAAGCACCTCGGGGACAAGCTCGTGTTGCACCCGCTTGACCTCGAAGTCCCGGCTGGAAAGACGCTCGTCGTGCTCGGTCCCAGTGGCTGCGGCAAGTCGACGATGATCCGGTTGATGAACGGATTGCTGCGACCGGACTCGGGCGCGGTGTATTTCGATGGCGAGATGCTCCTCGTCAACAACGTGGCGCCTGTTCGACGACGGATGGGTTACGTGATCCAGGGTGGCGGCCTGTTCCCGCACCTGACCGCGCGGCAGAACATGACGTTGGTCGCGCGGCACCTCGGCCACGACGCGAGTGCCATGGCGAAGCGCGTCGAAGAACTTCGCAAACTCACGAGTTTTCCCGGCGACGGACTGGATCGTTACCCGCGGGAACTCTCCGGCGGGCAACGACAGCGGGTCAGCTTGATGCGCGCGTTGTTCCTGGATCCTGAACTCCTGCTTCTGGATGAGCCGCTGGGGGCACTCGACCCCATGATCCGCAGCGAGCTGCAAGACGACCTGCGTCGCATCTTCTGGGAGCTCGGCAAGACAGTCGTACTCGTCACGCACGATCTCTCCGAGGCCGCGTTCTTCGCCGACGACGTCGTGTTGATGCGGGATGGCGTCGTGGTGCAACGGGGACCGTTGGTGGATCTGTTGCAAGATCCCGCCGACGCGTTCGTTACGCGGTTCGTCAACGCGCAGCGCACGGACTGGATGGGGGGTGCGCAGCGATGATGCGTGCAGTCGTCATGCTCGTGCTGCTCGCCGTCGCGCCGGCGCAGACCCCGAAGTTCTCCGTCGGATCGAAGAAGTTCACCGAGTCCACGGTGTTGGGCGAGATGGTGCGGTTACTCGCCGAGCGCGCCGGCGCCGAAGTCGAACACCGGCGCGCGCTTGGCAACACGCGCATCGTCTTCGAGGCGCTCGAACGGGGGGTGATCGACGTCTACCCCGAGTACACCGGCACGCTCCGCCTCGAGTTGCTGCGGGGCGAGAACCTGAAAGACGACTCGCAACTTCGGGAGGCGCTCCGCAAGCGGGGTCTCCGTATGAGTGGGTCGCTCGGGTTCGCGAACTCGTACGGCCTGGCGGCCACGAAGGAGTGGGCCGAGGCGAACAGCGTGGTGCGCATCAGCGACCTCGGCGGCAAGAAGGACCTGGAGCTCCTGTGCAGCAACGAGTTCATCGGTCGGGCCGACGGCTTCTCGGCGCTGAAGCAGCACTACGGTTTCGCGGGGCTCACCGCTCGGGGCATGGATCACGATCTTGCCTACACCGGCATGGCGGGGGGTGGGCACCCGTTGATCATCGTCTACACGACCGAGCCGGAGATCGCGTACTACGACCTGCGCGTGCTCGAGGACGACAAGACCTTCTTCCCTCCGTACGACGCCGTGCTCGTCTATCGCGAAGAGGTGGCGGACTCTCCGATCATGCAGCGCGTCCTTCAGCTCGTCGGTCGCATCGATGCGGACGAGATGATCGCCATGAACCTGCGCGCCAAGCCGCCGAAGGGCAGCGGTCGCGACCGCGTCGCGATGAACGTCGTCGCCGACGACTTTCTGGCAATGGAGTTCGCCACTCGTTCGCAAGAGGAGCCGGAGTCGTGGATGTCGAGGCTCGCTTCCCGCACGGGCGAGCAGCTGATCCTGGTCGGGACGTCTCTCCTTCTGGCGATCCTGCTCGCGATCCCGCTTGGAATCCTCGCGTCGCGAAGCCGCGTCATGGGCCAGGTCTTGTTGGCGATCACCGGCGTGTTGCAGACAGTGCCGTCGCTCGCCCTGCTCGTGATGCTGATCCCCTTGCTCGGCCTCGGCGCGGTCCCGGCGATCGCCGCGCTCTTCGTCTACAGCCTGCTGCCGATCCTGCGAAACACGCACAGCGGCCTGACGAACATCTCCGGCGACCTGATCGAGTGTGCCGACGCCCTCGGGCTCGGCGCGCGCGCGAAGCTGTTCTCCATCGAATTGCCCCTGGCCGCCTCGTCGATCCTCGCTGGCATCAAGACCGCCGCGGTGATCAATGTCGGCACCGCCACGCTCGGCGCTTTCATCGGTGCCGGCGGCTACGGTCGACCGATCCTGGATGGCATCAGCTTGAACGACAACGCGTTGATCCTCGAAGGCGCGATCCCGGCGGCGGTGATGGCTGTGTGTGCGCAGTTGTTGTTCGACGGCGTCGAGCGTGTGGTCGTCTCGAAGGGGCTGCGCGCCTGACGGTACTGGCTACTTCGACACCTTGATCCGGATCCGACGGTATTCGAGTTGGCCGCGGTCGCCTTCCAAGCCGATCGGTCCGCTCTCCGGCACCTTGAATGCGGCTTCCAGCACTTCGCCATTGCAGGTGCAGTGGGCGATGTTGCCCTTGACGACGATCTCGAGGTCGTTCCAGTCCTGCGGTCGGAAGTTCTTCAGACCTTTGTAGGGTCCGGCCAGCGGGTAGTCCCGACACTGGAGTTGGCGACCGCGGATGAACACGCCGCTGTCCGCGTTCGGCGTCGCCCGGAACTGTAGTTTCAGGACGAAGTCCTCGGCGAACTCGCGCGTGGTCCAGAGTTGCTGCACCCGCCGACCCTCTGCCGGCGTCGTCACCACCAGCCGACCGTTCTTCGCGATGTACCTCCGGCGCGTACTGCCGGTCTTTCCATCGAAGGTCGCTCTCTTCGCGAGCGTCTTCTTTTGCCGAAAGCCCCAGCCCGTGAGGTCCTTGCCGTTGAACAGACTCTCGAACCCCGGCGCGGGCTCGAACGGCGCTGGTTTCGTTTCGACGAACCCGTGGGTCGAGAGGATCGGTCGCAGGGCCGCGGCCCAGATCGCGTAGCCATCCTTGTTGGGGTGGAGGAGATCGGGAAACTCCGCCTTCTTCGCGTCGCCCTGCGCATTCGCGAACACCTTCCACGTCTCGAGAAGCGTCACCTGGGCGTCACCATTGACCGCTGCAGCGATGAGCTTGTTGATCCGCCTGATGTCCTTCGCGGAGCGGCGCTTGCTCGCCGAACTCGGGAAGACTTTGCAGAGGATGATCGGCATCTTGGGGTTGTGAGCCTCGAGTCTGTCGATGATCAGGCGGACGTTGCCGGCGATGCTCTCGGCCGTCGCCTTCTCCTCGAGGTCGTTCGTGCCCATCAACATGACCACGCCGCTCGGGTTGAGGGCGAGGACGTCGGATTCCAGTCTGACCAACATCCCGCGAGTCGTGTCACCGCTGATCCCCCGGTTCGCGACCTTCACGCCGGGGAAGCTGTTGCCCATCTTGTCGCCCCAACCCTGCGTGATCGAGTCGCCGAGGAACACGAGGGCATTCTGATCCGCCGCCACGCTCACAGCCCAGGCCTCGCGCTTGCGCAGCCACAGTTTCTGGAACCACCCGTAGCGCCGGATCGTCCCGGTGCCCGGAAGGCCCTCATCCGTCTTGGGAATCGCGAGGCTTGTGGCCTGAGCCTTGCCCAGCGGCGTGATGACGATGTTCCGATACGCGACCGGACCGTGGTTGCCCTGGAACATCAGCGGCCCGGTCGCCGCTTCGCGACCGCTCACGCCGCCGGGGGTGACGCCCTTCGCCTCGGCATTCTGCTGCACGACCTGACCGTTGAGTTCGATCTTCAGGAACCGGGCGTTCTTGGTCTTCTTGCCCGACGCGTCGAAGCGGGGTGCGCGGAAGTCGATTCGGAACCGCTGCCACGTTCCCGGCGCCCGACTGGCGTTGGTGCTTGGAATAGCCACGCCGTAGATCGCGCCCATGTCTCCCATGCCGAGCTTCTTGCGGCCGAAGCTGTCCAGAACCTGGATTTCGTACTCGCCCATGACGTAGATGCCAGAGTTGGAGCCCTTGGCTACCATGACCTCGAGCTCGATACGACAGTCGCCGAACTTCGCGGTGGTGTAGAGATCCGACCCGGGACCATGTCCCCCGACCAGGTTCACGAGTGACATCGGGCCTTCGCCTTTTGTCCGTTCGAGGGTCTTGGGGTTCGCCTCGCTCATCGCCGGATGGGCGACGGCCCACTGCGACTTCGACGCTTGCTTGGCGGTCCACCCGGACAGGTTGCGTCCGTTGAACGGACGGGCTGCCTTGTCCTTCTTCCGAGCCTGCTTTCGTTTGTTCGCGTTCTTCCTGACGCCGCGACCGCCGTGGACCGGAAGGAAGTTCGCCTTTTCGGCGAACGTCCGCCAGCGTTCCTTCAGCTCGACCAGCCGCGCCGGCATCTGCTTGGCGAGGTTGTTGGTCTCGGTGCGGTCCTCGACCATGTCGTAGAGTTCCCACGCATCGCGCTTGTAGCCCCCGAACTTGGCGACCGCCTTCCACTTCCCGACCCGGATGGCGACGTTGCCCTCGTGCTCCCAGTACAGGGCATCACGCTGGATGTCTTCTCCGCGGAACAACGGCGCGAGACTCAAACCCTCCATCGGGGTGATGGCCTGATCACCCTTGTGGAACGTCTTGGGATAGCTGGCGCCGGATACCGCGACGCAGGTCGCCATGATGTCGATGAGGTGACCGGGTTCGTGAACGAGTTTGCCGTTCTGACTGCTGGGGATCCCCTTGGGCCAGTGGACGACGAGCGGCGTCGCGATGCCGCCTTCATGGACCCAGTGCTTGTACTCGCGGTAGGGCGTGTTGGACACGTTGGCCCAACCGCGCCCGTATCCGATGTAGGTGTCCGCGGGTCCCGCCATCACGCCCGTTCCTTGCAGCACCGGATAGCCGTCCCGGGTCTGCTTCGGGATCATGTTGGTTTGCAGCTCGTCTGCGGGCATGGGATCGAGGGTCGGCTTCGCCGCGCGGCGCTTCTTCCCGCCCCGTCCCATTCCCTCGGCGCAGCCGCCGTTGTCCTGCATGTACATCAGCAGCGTGTTGTCGAGTTGGCCGTTCTTCGAAAGTGCAGCGACGATGCGACCGATGCCCTGGTCCATGTTGTCGACCATGGCCGCGTAGACCTCCATATTGACGGCGTCCCACTCCTTGTGCTTGAAGGCCTCCCAGCTTGCCGCCTGTTGGGTGAGGTTCCAGTTCGAGGATACCAGCCCGAGTTTCTTGAGACGCTCGTGGCGGGCTTTTCGGATCGGCTCGTAGCCACCGTCGTACTTGCCCTTGTACTTGGCGATGTCTTTTGGCAGCGCGTGCATCGGCCAGTGCGCGGCGGTGTACGCGACGTACATGAAGAACGGTTTGTCCCGGTGCTCCGCGGACGCGCAATGTTCATTGACGTACCGCACCGCGTGGTCGCTGATCGCGTCGGTGTAGTAGTACTGTTTTGGTTGATACTCCGGATCGGCGTAGGGAGAGATCTGCTTGTTGCCGCGGGTCAGGCTGTTTGGATCGAAGAAGCTGCCCGCCCCGTGAATCGTGCCGTAGAAGCGATCGAATCCCCGTTGCAACGGCCAGTTGCCCTTGGGACCGTTCGGTTGCACCTTGGGCGTGACGTGCCACTTGCCGCACATGTACGTCGAGTAGCCTGACGCGCCCAGCACCTCGGCCATGGTCACGCAACTGCGGTTCAGCCTGCCGCGGTAGCCCGGATGCTTCAGGTCGCTCATCATCCAGCCGACGCCGGCTTGATGTGGATACAGTCCGGTCAACAGGCAGGCACGCGTGGGGCAACAGCGCGCCGTGTTGTAGAACTGGGTCAATCGCACGCCGTCGGCTGCCAGGTGATCCAGGTTGGGAGTCTGGATCTCACTGCCGTAGCAGCCGATGTCGGAGAAACCCATGTCGTCCGCGAGGATGACAATGATGTTTGGCTTCTTCTGACCGGGGAGCAGGGCGGTGCAGACGCAGAGCAGCGCCGAGACGAGGGGGGCCGAGATGGTCATGGCGGCACGATAGCAGACCGCATCATCTGCGACGACGCTAGCAAACGGTTTGCGTCTGCGGCGAGGTATCAGAAGGGCACCGCGCCTCGGCTACCCACGCAGGTCGACCAGCGAGCTCTCGATGCTCGCCAGTTCGGCCTGCATCTGCGTGAGGCTCTCTTTCTCCGCCTCGACCACTTCCGGCGGCGCCTTGCTGACGAAGCCCTCGTTTTCGAGCTTCTTCGCCTTGCCCTGGATCTGACCTGCGAGCTTCGCCATCTGCTTCTCGAGCTTGGCGACCTCCTTGTCCGTGTCGATCACGCCGAGGACGTAGATCTCGGTCCCGCGCACCACAGCAGTCGCCGCGTTCTTCGGTTTCTCGGTCGCCTCCAAGTCGAGGCTCGACGCGTTGGCCATGAACGCGATCAGGTCACGGCACGGCGCCAGGTTCGCCTGTGTTTCCGGCGTGGTCTTGATTGCCACCTCGACCTTCTTGCTCGGCGGGGCGCCGTAGCTCTGCCGCAGATCACGGATGTTCTTGACCACTTCCTGCGCGTCGGTGATGTGCTGCTCGACGTCCGGGGCGAGCCAGTCCTCGCGGACCTCCGGCCACGCCGCCGTCACGCACTGATCGCTCGCCACAAGCGCGCGGTCGATGCCACGGATCGGCGCCTGCTCGTTCAGCTTCTCCCAGATCGCCTCGGTGATGAACGGCACGAACGGGTGCAGCAACCGCAGCGTCTGATCGAGCACGGTGGCGAGCACCTGCCGCGCGACCGGCGCCGTGGCCTCGTCCCGCAGCCGCGCCTTCACCATCTCCACGTACCAGTCACAGAAGTCCGCCCAGAAGAACTCCCGCGCCGCGCCGATCGCCGCCGACGGAGTGTAGAGCTCCAGCTGATGATGCACTTCGCGCACCGCCGCAGTCAGCTTCGACAGGATCCAGCGATCCTCGATGGCGAGCTCGTCCGGCGAGATCTCCTTGAACGAGACCTCCCCGAGGTTCATCAACGTGAACCGCGCGGAGTTCCACAGCTTGTTGCAGAACGCTCGACCGACATCGAACCGCTCGCTGATCAGCTTCGCGGCCGGGATCCCCTCGTCCTTCATCGTGCCGAGCACGTCGAATTCCTTGCCGGACTCCGGACAGAGATACGTGAAGATCGAGCCGCCGTGCTTCGCCTTCGCGAGGTCGATGTTGTTGCCGGTGAAGGGCGATATCGCGTGCACCGGCAGGCGCACGTCCTGCGTCCCTGTCTGCAACTCGCAGATGACGAAACGCATCGCGTCGGCACCGTAGCGCTCGATGATGTCCACCGGGTCGATGCCGTTGCCGGCCGACTTCGACATCTTCTTGCCCTTGCCGTCCTGGATGTTCGCGTGGATGAAGCTGTCCGTGAACGGTATGTCGCCCAGGTTGTACAGCCCCATGATCGTCATCCGCGCGACCCACAACGTGATGATGTCGCGCGCGGTCACCAGGCACGAGCCGGGGTAGAAGTAGTCGAGGCAACTGTCCTCACCGTCCACCGCGTCGAGGGTCGGCTGCCCGTCGGTGAGCTTCGCCGTCGCCGGATCGGGCCAGCCGAGCGTGCTGTGCGGCCACAGCGCGCTGGAGAACCACGTGTCCAGCACGTCGGGGTCGGCGGTCAGGCCGACACTCGACAACATCGGCGCGACCGTCTCCTCGCTGGCCTGGTCGCGGAAGCAGAGCTGGATTTCGAGTTTCTGGTAGTCCGCCGGGTCGTTGCCTTCTTCCCTGAAGAACGCCAGGGCCTGCTCCGGAGTCATGCGGGTTTCGTCGGGGAACATGACCCACACGAACACGTCGTCCCGACCCTGGTTCTGCTTCAGCAGCATCTCCATCTGCATGAGCTGCTGCGCGCTCCACGTGCCGGTCCACACCGGGATGCGATGACCCCACCAGAGTTGACGGCTGATGCACCAGTCGCGCTTCTCGACGAGCCAGTTCTTGAAGTAGTTGCCGTAGCGCACCGGGTCGGGGTGGAAGGTCAGGTTGCGACCGGTCGCGGACTTCCACTGCGGATCCACGGCGTCGATCGCGGCTTGCGCCAGACCCGGCGACTTGAACTCGTGCGAGGTGCCGCGGCCCATGACCACGCCGCCCTCGACGTCGGCCATGCGCACGAACCACTGCTTGCTCAGATACGGTTCGATGATCGTCTTGCTGCGATCCGAGTGGTCGATCTCGATCTCACGGTCCTCGATTCGCTCGAGCAGACCCTTCTCGTCCATCGCCGCGGCCACCTTCTCGCGGGCGTCGAATCGATCCAGCCCCTGGAACGCGCCGGCGTTCTCGTTGAGCGTCCCATCCCCGTTGAGGATGTTGATGATATCGATCTCGTCCTGGTGCCGCTGCCAGACCTCGTAGTCGTTGGGGTCGTGCGCCGGAGTGATCTTCACGCACCCGCTGCCGAGGTCGGGCTTGGCCCACTCGTCGCAGATGATCGGAAGTTCGCGCTCCTGCAGGGGTAGCATCACCTTGCGCCCGTCCTTGGCCATCGCCTCGATCGTCTCGAGGAGCTCGAGGTGGCTCTCCTTGCGGTCACGCAGGGTCATCACCGCGGCCTCGGCGGCTTCCTTGTCTTTTGCCGGTGCCTCGGCTGCTTTCTCGATCGCGAGGGCGATCAGCTTGTCCAGGGCCTTGCCCGGTTCGGACACGCACGCGACGGCCGTGTCCCCGAGCATCGTCTCGGGCCGCGTGGTCGCCACCGTGATGTGGCTGGGTTCGCCGGGCTTTTGGTCGATCACCGGGTAGCGCAGGTGCCAGAAGTGACCCTGCACCTTGTCCTTGAAGAGCTCGTCGTCGGCCACAGCCGTGTGCAGGTGACAGTCCCAGTTCACGAGGCGGTCGCCCTTGAAGATCAAGCCGTCGCGGAACATCGCGAAGAACGTGTGGCGCACCGCGCGCGCGCAGATCTCGTCCATCGTGAACCGCTGTCGATCCCAGTCACACGCGCAGCCCATCGCCTGCTGCTGCTGGATGATGCGCTCCTGGTATTCGTCCTTCCACGCCCAGATGCGCTCGACGAGAGCTTCGCGACCGATGTCATGGCGCGTCTTCCCCTCGAGCTCCTTCATCCGCTTCTCGACCACGGCTTGCGTCGCGATCCCGGCATGGTCGGTACCCGGCATCCACAGGGTGTTGTCTCCGATCATGCGGTGCCACCTCGTCAGCAGGTCTTGCATGACGTTGTCCATCGCGTGGCCCATGTGCAGCGCGCCCGTGACGTTGGGCAGCGGCATCATGATGACGTAGCGGTTCTCCCGGGAGTCGGGGTGAGCCGCGAACGCCTTGGTCTCGAGCCAGCGCTCGGTGATCGGGCCTTCGATGGAGGCGGGGTCGTATTGCTTTGGGAGTTCGGTTTGCATCGGATTTCGGTGCAGCAGTGGAACTGAGATCTCCGCAAAGCGCAAAGGGGAATCCAGCCGGCGGGGGATTTCGCGAAAACCCCGGTACACGGCCCCGGATCGGAGATTCTGGGGGTGTATGAACGACCGGCGCATCGATCTCGCACGCCGTGCTCGCGACGGTAGCCCGGGAGAACTCTCGATGACGATGACGGTCCTCGACGAGGACGGCAAGGAGACCAGGCGGGTGTTGGTGACTGGGGCCACGAAGTTCGCGGAGGTTCGCGCCCTGCTCAACTAACGGCTACGGATCAACTGCCCGACCGGGAACGCGGCGTCCTCGAGCAGCGGCCCGATGTCTTGCAGAAAACGATTGCCGTCGACGTAGTAGCCGGCCGTGCGCTTGAGGTCGGGGACCCGCTCGGCGAACCAATTGTTGATCATCACCATCATCAACTCGCGAACGTACTTCGCCATACAGCTCGCGAGCGCGGTTGGAAACGAACGGTCTTCACCCCGGGCTGCGAACGAGATCCTGACCGAGTGGTCGTTGCCTTCGCGGTGCACGTCGTAGGTCGAGAGGTGTGAGCTCTCGCTGGCAGTTCGGATGTGATGACCCGATCCGAGCGACCGCCGCAGCGCCCCAGCGTAGTGGACGCGACCGCCGCACCGGTCGGCGACGAGGTGGGCGTCGCCGGGAAGCGCGGCGAGCAATCTTCCGATCACGTCGGAGTAGGCCTCGAAATGTGTATCGCTCTTGTTGTCGGTCTTCAGGATCGACGCGTTGAACTCCTCGACGTCGACCGGTCGAACGGCGAGGTGCAACAACTCGATCCCGGCGTCGGCCATGCACAGGCCGAGGGTATGCGCGGAGAGCTCTATCTCATCGCGGTTGCCGAGGTGGGGGAGTGCCAACTCGAGGTCGCCGTACCACGGGCACGCCGCGAGGCGAGTCGCGTCGACACCGCACGCTGCCAGGAGGTCGCCGACGTTCGCGGGGATGTCGCCGTGGAAGGCGCCCCAAAACGACAAGACGGTTTGTTCCAGCCGGAGGAAGCCGTGCTTGCCCTGTTTGACCTTCTTGCTGTCGGCCACGCGGACCAGGCCCTTGCGATGTCGGTTGCGGGAGACGCGACGATTCAGGAGCTTCCAGGGGTCGAGGCTTCGCGGCCCGGCCATCGCGACGCCTGCGACCACGAGCGGCCCGAGGATCGGACCGAGGCCGGCTTCGTCTACGCCCGCAAGCAGACCGGTGTCCGGAGTCTTCTCCGAGGTGTCGAGTGTCGGAGTTTCCGCCGCTATCGTCGCCGAAGCGGGCGGTGCCATCGCGGGTTCCCTGGCGCCCATCGGTTCCCTCTTTACCCGCTCGCTGTCCGCGGTCGATAAGGAAAAGCAGATGCAAATCCTACTGATCACTTCCGACAACCTGCTGCGCGATCAGGTGAAGGTCGGGCTGCAGCAGTTCCCCGAGACCCAGGTGACCTGCGGTGAAAGTTTTCCCGGCGTCAACTTGTTACGGACCGTGGATTTCGAGCTCGTCTTCGTGCAGTTGGGGGACAATCCGCAGGACGCGCTGGTCCTCGTGCATCACCTGCGGTCGTTCGACCAGACGACGGAGTTGATCGCGATCGGTGACGAGAGGATCGTCAAGGACCTCTCCCGCGAGAAGCAAAAGCACGGCATCAGCGGGTTTCTGACCGATCCGCTGGACGTCACCGACTTCTTTCGCTTGATCGCCCGGATGCGTTCGCGTTGCGATGACTGCGAGCCGCTGCCCGCGCGCTAAGACGTTGGAGTGTTGGTCATCGCCGGCCCGTTCGCATGGGGTTTCTTACGCTGACCGGTGATTCCGACAGGTCATCCGTTTCTGGCCATTCGTTTGCCCCCCGGTCGTGTTGCTCTTCGACCGTCGGTGGCGCGCTATACTCCGCCGCCGTGTCTGACACCGAAACTAAGTCACAGGACGCCCGACCGCAGAAGGTCAAGGTGTACCTCGAGTCGCGCTACCGCAAGCTGGAGCGGGGGTTGCCGCAGACGATCTTCTACTGTCCCGAGTGCAAGGGCAACCGCCGCAAGTCACGCGGGTGCGAACGGTGCGAGGGGTTCGGTAAGCTGACGAAGGACTCGGTGCAGGAGATGATCGGGCGCAAGGCGATCCCACTGTTTCGAGCGAAGCGCGGAAAATTTCACGGTGCCGGTCGTGAGGACATCGACGTGTTGATGCTCGGGCGGGGTCGACCATTTGTATACGAGGTCGTGGATTCGCGTGGACCGGACGCCGACTTGACGCGGCTGGACGAGATGATCCGCGAAGAGTACGCCGGGCGGATCGAACTCGATCCGTTTCGGAGAGTCGAGCGGGAGCGAGTGCCCTACTGGAAGGAGAGCAAGTTCGACAAGCTCTACCGGGTGCAGGTCGAGCTCAGCGGAGAGGTCTCTCCCGAAGTAGTGCGGGCCTTGGCGGGCCAGTCCTTCGACATCACCCAGCGAACGCCGACCCGCGTCGCGCATCGGCGAGCCGACCTGGAGCGCCATCGTCACGTGTCGATCCAGACCGTGGGCGAGTGTGTCGACGGCACGCTATCCCTCGACATTCGGTGCGTACACGGCACTTACGTCAAGGAGTGGATCAGCAGCGATGACGGTCGGACGACGCCGTCACTCACGTCCGTGCTCGGTGTGTCGAGCAAGTGTGCGGCGCTGGATGTGCTCGACATCCTCACCGACGACTAGAACGCGACAAGGCGTCAGCGCCCGCCTTTCTTCCCGGCTTCGCCCTGGGGCCACGCAGGAATGGGGTCGAGCCTCGGTGCGAGCAACGCGAGCATGGCCATCGCTGTCGTGTAGGACTTGCTCCTCGGGAAGATGCGGTCGTTCCATCCTCCGTCCTTCTCCCGAGTCCGCCACAGGATCTCCTGCATCTTGATGCGGAGCTTGGGCCGGTCCTTTTCTGGGAGTACTTCGATCGCCAGCGCGGCGTACGTATGCCCGTAGATGAAGTAGTACGGTGCGATGCCGTATGGGCCTTCGTGCGTGCCTTGCTTGCTCTTTCGTTTGAAGAGCTCACCCCAGTGCTCAAAAAACGCGTCGACGGCGACGCGGACTCTCTTTGCGTTGCTGCGACCGGCGCGGAAGAGGCACAGCTCGGCGATCGCGGCCCGGGCGCTCGCGCCCGGCATCGCCGCTGTTTGGCGTTGGCGCCCGGGAGTCGCGATCCCGGAGTACACGTACGAACCAGTCTTGGCCCGGGACTTTTCCAGCGCGATCAGCGCCCGATCGACCAGGCCCTTGTCGAATTCGTAGCCTTGCTTTCGGGCCTGGAAGAGCGCGAGGAGTGTCGAACCGGTCATGAAAGGACTGCACTTGTTGTTCGCGTAGTTCCAGCCGCCCTGGGACGTCTCGCTCTTCGCCAGACAACGGATCAGGTGGGGGATCATCTTCTTGATCCGTTCCGCGTTCTTTCCCGTCACCCGCTTCCGCTCGGCGAGCAGGAAGAACTCCAGCGCGTACGTGTGCGCCCATCCGCGCACGTCGTATCGGTGCGCCGAGCTGGGCGCGAGCAGTTCGTTGTTCTCCAGTTGGTCGAGCATGAACTCGATCGATCGCAGGACGGCGACCTTGCTGTTCACGTTTATCGTGAATCCGGGAGCGAGGACGAGCGCCTGGCACGCGATGGCCGAGCCACCCACGCGGTATCCCGGCGGCACCGAGCCTCCAACACGGTAGACACCTTCGTAGGGCCACTCGACGTTCGGCTCGCCATCCGTGCGGAGCTTCGCGAGCCGTTTGCGCTCCTGCTTCTGCCAATCCTCGAGCTGGTTGCCGCGCATCCGTCCGACGCGACGGTCTCGCGAGTAGTGCTCCTGATTGGCCAGGAGGATTTTCGTGCCGACGAGGAGCGCTCTGGCGACGGTTGCGGGATTGACCCCGGGCTTACTCTCCTTCTTCTGGTCTTGCGCCATGATCGGGCTGCAGACGAGCGGGAGACCGAAGAGGAGGACGAGCGGGTATCGCATGGGGGAGCCTCTGCCGGGTTCGGGGCACCCTGGAGCCTAGCCTTGGAATCGGCGAGTTCTAGGGCCACCAATCAGCGAAGCGCCGAAAGAGGTGAAGCCACACGGGCACGTAGTTCGAGTGCGTCGTTTCGAAGTCCTCTGGCTTGCCCGAGAACACGGATCGGGTGTCCGCCTCGACCAGGATCGGGAATCGAGTCGTCAGGTCCAGCGCCGTAGCGTTCTGGATCAGGTCGCCGACCTTCTTGTGGTTCTGTCCGTCGATCGACGCGTAGAGAAGGAGACCGATGTCGAGGCGACCGTCCTTCGCGCCCGGCGGTGCCGTGTCCGGCACGAAGGCCGTGAGGAATCCATCGCCGGTGAAGATGGTGACGCGAAGCAACTTGCTGCGCACGCCGCGAAGCACCACGTTCGGATCCTCGTCGAGTGACGTCTGGCCGGACTTCTTGAAGTTCTGCACCATCCGGTCGAGCACCTTCCCGTCGAGAACCGTCGGACCGGTCCACTCGCAACCCATCGGTCGTAGCCGCGGGACTTGGTGCACGACGGCGAGTTTCTTGGGTCCGCCGGCGAACGTCGTCCCGAACGGCAACCCTTCGTCTTCGCCATACGGGATCGAGAATCGAGCCGGGTCCTGGCTGAGCGTGCGCAGCGCGAAGACTCTTCGATCTCCGGTCCCGAACGGCGGCTGCAACAACCGGTCGACCCAGAGGTGGAACTCGACCGTGGTCGCCTTCTCGTTCTGCCGCGGGAGGCCAGCGATGAAGGTCAGGTCATTCGGAGACTTCGGCACGACCTCGCGGATCTGTTCGTGCCAATCCGCGCAGCGTTGCCACGACTTCACGTAGTCGTCGCGCAACTCCAGGAATGGAAGCGCGGCGACGACCAACACCGGCACCGCGCTGCGCCAACCCCAGATCGACAGGAGCACGGCGATGGGCATCATCGGGAGGTAGAACTGGCGGAGCAGCATCGGGTTGTCCGTCTGGGCCCAGATCTGGAGGCTGGGGATCGAGCAGCCGAGGAACAGCGCCGCGAGCACAGCGAACAGCGCCCATCTTCTTTGCACGAGGATCGCCACGACGGCGATCGCTGCGGGAACGAAGCCGGTCTGGATGATCTGTTCGGACAGCGCCGTGACGTGCGTCGCCGCGAACGACGAACCACTGTGCATCAGAGGATTGACCAACTCGGTCACTCTCGTGCCCAGCCCGGTCAGGGCGGGTCCGGGCTCGATCGCACCGTCGTATCCGCCGAGGAGGCGACCGATGCAGAAGAAACGCCAACCGAAGTACGCGGCGAGGATCGCGAAGTACGGCCATGATCCCACGAGCGCGCCCCGCCATCGACCACCGGGCCGCGCCATCGCAAAGCACACGACCGCCGCGATGCCAGGCACGACCCAGGCGAGTTCCTTGGTGCACAGCGCGATCACGGTGAACAGGAGGGAGAGCTTCCGCGTCGGTCGCTCGTTGCCGCACCACTGCACGAGCGTGAGCGTGGCGAGGACGATCCAGAGCGTGGTGTGGCTGTCCACCCGACCGATCGCCCAGAAGATGGAACTCGCGTGGCACGGTGCAAGTCCCCACACCAGACCAGACGCCCACGCGCACCGGGCCGGGAGGAAGCGCGCGACGATCAACGCGAGGCACATCGCGCTGATCCCGTGGATTACGGCGTTGCCGAGGTGCGATACGAACGGAGCCCAGTTGCCGAACAGGCTGTCGAACGCGAAGCTCAGCGTGATCATCGGTCGGAAGAACAGTACGAGTGATTCCAGTCCGAACTGCGGGGCGGTGAAGTCCCGGAACGCGCGCTCGATGCTCTGCGCGTAGGTCACGGCGATAAAGTCGTCGCTCTGCCAGTAGCTCCCCATCGGAAACCAACAGACGGCCACGATCGCTGTGATGAGCCAGGAGGCGGGGAGTCGAGGCAGCTCCCAGGTGGTGACGAAGAGGGACGGTTCCTGCTCTTCTGGGATCAGAGTAGTACTCCCAGGAGTTCCATCTGCATGATCATCTTGCCGTCGAGGAAGCACTGCGCGGGATACTTCAAGATCCTCCGTCCACTCCGGGGGCTGGCGACCGAGACGAAGTAGATGCGACAGGGCGGCACGACCTGCCCACGGAATCGAACGTTGTTCAGTCCGCCGAGCCCGATGAAGGCCTCGGGTTCGATGCCCTCGCGTTTCTTCATGAGGATCGTGGACGCCTGTGCGCATCCTTCGACCATCAAGACTCCGGGCATCAGGGGTCGACCGGGAATGTGGCCTCTGGCCCACCACGGTTCTTCGTCCCAATCCTTGTAGCACACGATTGTTCCCGCCTCGACGTCGAGGTGTACGACGCCGTCGAGCATCTGAAACTCGTGGGACTGCGGGACCACCGCGCGGATCTCCTCGATCTCCATTACGTCTGCGGAGAGGTCGAGTGTGCTGAGATCCAGGATTGCGCGGGCCATGTGCCGCAGCGTAGGGCAGGCCGTGTTTTGAAGCTACACCTCAGTGTGCAACCAGCGCTTCCGCTGGTAGAGCACCGCGCCCCATGCACACTTCCCGAAGGATGAGAAGTTGATCGCCCACCACACGCCGGGGAGTCCCCAGCCCGACACGACCGCGAGCAGGTGCGCGAGCGGGATGCGAAGGCAATTCATCGTCACGCTGCTGATCATGATCGGCAGCGTGTTGCCGGCGCCGATGAGCGCGTTGTCGAAGCCGACCTGTAGCGCCTGGAACGGTTGGGCGATCGCCATGTAGTTGAGGTATTGCACGTTGGTGCGCACCACGTCGGGGTTATCACTCAGGAGTCTCACCATGCCTTCGCCGGCGACGAGGAAGACGCCGCAGATGGTCAGCCCCAAAGCGAAGTTCCACGCGAGCCCGACTCGCGTGACCGCGACCGCCTTGTCCTTGTTGCCTTCACCCAGGTAGCGTCCGACGAGGCTCGCGACAGCGCTGCCCGTCCCCCAATACAGGCAGTAGAACGTCGTCTCGAGACCGAATCCGATACCGAGCGCCGAGCGCGCGGCGGGCCCGAAGTCCTTGATCGTCACGGCCAGCATGACCTGATACACGAGCGAGTAGATGCCGACGGCGATGCAGGTCGGAAAACCGATGCGCAGGATTCGTTTCGCGCTGGCCCGCGCGTCCCCGCCAGATGCCCGGAACGGCGAGCCGACGCCGCGCCGGTGCAGGATCCACACGCCGACCACTACGGCGAGGGCGCGCGACGCGATCGTCGCGAAGCCGACCCCGTTGACGCCGTAGTGGGGGACGAGTGTCCAGTTGAGCAGCGCATTCGACCCGACGGCGAGGATCTGGAGCCCGAGCGATGTGCGCGTGTCCTTCATCGCCAAGAACGACTGATCGGTGACCTGTGAAGCCATCATCACGACCTGCCCGCCGGCGATCCAGGTCAGGTAGTCGATGCACAACTCCCTCTCGGCTGCGTGCTCCGTTCCCGGAATCATCTGGTCGCAGAGCCACGGCAGGATCAGAAGACCGACCGCGCCGACGCCGATGCCCATGTTCATCGCCAAACGCAGGCCTTTGCGGATGGTCGCGTACCCTTCCGACAGGTTGCCTTCGCCGAATCGACGCGCCGCGATCGCCATCGTGCCGACGCCGACCATCTCGCCGAACGCGACGAGGAAGATCGCTGTCATGCTGCCGACGGCGACAGCAGCTTGCGCGTCGATCCCGAGGTCCTTGACGAAGTACTGGTCGTTGAGACGGAAGAGGTGGTGCACCACCATCGCCATGGCGGCGGGCCACGCGAGAAGCCACAAGTCGCGTCGGATTTCCTTGTGCACGGGTCAGTCCGCGGGCACGCGAGTGCGCAGCAAGGCGGTGACACCGATGGTGAAGAGCACAGCGAAGACCGGGACGTGTGGCAGCATCGTGCCGGAGACCAACCAGAAAGTGAGGTTGAGGAAACTGGCGCCTTCGAGCACCGCCTGGAACGCGATGTTCCCGATGAAGAATGCCTGGAGGATTTTCGTAGTGTCTTCGCCTGCGCCCCGCTGCCAAAGGGCCTTGCGAATCGTGTAGGCGGTGGGAATCGATGCCGCTCCGACGGCGATGCCGACTATCGCGAGCATGTGCATCATCTCCGGATCCGAGGACGAGGATTCCCACGCACCGGTCTGCTGTGCGACCACGATGCCGATCGCGAAAACGAATTGTCCGAGCAGCAGCGCGATGCAGACGAGTTGAATGTCGCGCAGTTTGTTTAGGAGAGTGTGGTTCGATGGCTCGATCATTCGAGCGGGGACTTTAGTGGCGACCTCTCCCGATTCCAGTCGCCCCTGAGTCCTAGCGGGACATGTGGACCTCGACGGTCGGCGCTGGCTTGTCCTTCTCGACCTTGAACTTCAGGTCCTTCCGACCGTTTATCTCGGACTGGACGCTGAGTTGGTACACGCCGTAGGGCACGTTCTTGAAAACGAAAGTCCCGGTGCGGTCAGTTGTCCCCTTGAACTCGTGGTAGCGCTTGATCTCCAACTGCCACGCCTTCAGTTCCGCGTTCTCGACCCGGTAGTTGTGCCGGCTGTAGACCACGACTGTCACGTCGTGGCCGTCGGGAACCGTGACGACGGCGCCCTGGGTCTTCGGTCGACCGTTGTGGTCGAATGTCGTGTACGCGTGGTACACGGTGACCTTTTCGGGTGGAGCCAGCGGAGCGTTCGCGTGGCCGACATGGATCTCGTAGTTGCCCTTGACGACGTCCTCGAAGAGCACGTGGCCGTTCCGGTCCGACTCGCCGAATTTCGTCTCGCGCCTGCCCAGGCTCTCACCGACCGGGACCATTCGCACGGGCAACTTGGGCCGTGGGATCTGTCGCTGATCGCGCAGCCGAATCGCGAAGTAGGCTCCGGGCGTCAACGAGAGTTGCACGTTGCCTTTGCTGCCGGTCGGGGACTCGGCGGTGACGTAGGTGTGTTGCGATGTTCCGTTCACGCGGTGGGCGATCACGGAGACCTTGTAGGGGTGCTTCGAGAACGGGATCTTCTCCATGTCGAAGTAGGGTGATCCCTTGGAGAAGCGGGCCTTGAAGGTCTTCTTCGTGAAGAACGGCGTCCGCGCGTCCGCTGCGCGACCGTTCATGTTCACGTCTTCCTGCACCACGACGGTGTAGGAGCCGACCGTCTCGATGATCCGGGTGTTGATCGCGATGCGACCGGAGATCACCCCCGTTCCGGAGGAGGGGTCGACCACGGGAACCGCGGCGTCGTCGATCCTCGGCTCCACGGCGTTCCCGACGAATTCCGTGCTGCCCTCGTCCGAGCGGTCAGGGACCTCGGGATCGAGCGGTGTCTCGACGGTGTCGATCGGATACTCATCCCCATCATCGGGGCCGAACGACATCACCGCGCCGAGGCCGAGAATGGCCACGATGCCGATAGGAAGGAGGATCTTGGTGCTGCCCTGCAATAGTTTAGGAGTTTGGACGGAAGGGGTCGCGTTGTCTTTCTCTACATAATACCCCGACAGACTGCGATAACACCGGGCCACCTCGGCAGGGCCGCCACCTCCGCAGGGCCTATGCTGCCGATGGTTACGATAGTCCGCTCAGGAGGCTTCAGATGAGAATACCACTCGCGCTGTTCCTGGTCACCACGGTGTCGTCGGCGCAGGCCCCCCGCGAACTCAGTGGGTATTTACCCCCGATTACGCCGGTCGTCGTCGACCTGGTCGATGGCGCGGCCTGCGTCCGTACAGCTCTCGATCTGGTCGAGAACCTGCCAAAGGGCATCCCTCCGGCGGCCCGGCTGTTCCTGATGGGACTGCCGGTGATCACCAAGGCGGCGACGGGGATGGATGTGGTCGACCTTCTCGAGGTCGTCACCCCGAGCCAGGCGATGTTTGCGATGTATCCGTCGGGGCAGGGTGGCGAGCCGTTCCCGGTGTTGTTGAGTCGCGTGACGGAGACGGGGGAAGTCAGGCGGCTGCTGCGCCGCGTCGACAAGGGCGGCAATGTGCACGCGAGCGTCGACGCCGGCGTGCTTACCATTGCGGACACGAGAGCCCATCTGCGGACCGTCCTTCAGTTCCGCAAGAGCGGCAAGCCGACGCTGTTCCGTGACGAGGACTACCGCCGGGGCCGCGCCGAGATGAAGCCCGGTCGTTCGGTCCGGTTCTACATGAACGTCGAGGTGTTGCGCGGCAAGTACGCCAAGGCCAAGAGCTACTGGGGTCAGCTCGACGAGGGCTCGCGATTCCTGGCAGGGCCGATCGTCCGCGTCTTCGATCTCGCGAAGCGAGTCGACGGACGGCTTGATATCACGAAGACGGGCTTCCAGTTGAACGGAGAGGCCAATGCCGATCTCGAACAGGATCCCAAGCAGGTCGGGCGGCTGATCGCTGCGGGTGCGAAGGGGCGGTCCATCCCGGTTCCACCCGCGTCGGCGCTCGCGTGCGTCTCACTCGATCGCGACATCGGTGAACTGCTGCACCACCCCGATCGTTGGCTCGGCGAAGACGGTGCCCTCGGAGTGAAGAAATCTCTGTCGCTCGCCGATCAGCTTCTCGGTGGGGCGTCGCTGCTCGAGGATCTGTTGCCGAATATCGACATGCCGATGACCTTCTTCGTTACGGGGTCGAAGCCAGACGAGGATGCGGATCTGCCGCGCATCAGGTTGCCATCGTTCACGCTGGTGTTCGCTCTGGGCGACGAGGATGACGTCGTCGAGAAGCTGCTGAATCGGGCCATGGGAATCCTGGTGTCGATCACGAACGTGCAGCGTATCCAGTCCAAGCAGACGCGGATTGATGTTCGCACGGGCGGGCGTGATGACTACCGGTTCAAGTACGTGCGGTTTGGCGATTGGAATGCGTCGGGTGATCCGCCGCTGGAACAAGGACTGAGTCCGACGCTGCTGTTCGCCCACGGCCACGGCATTCTCGCGAGCACGATCGATGGGGCCGTGCGCATGGCAGAGACACTGAAGTCCGGCAAGACCATGAAGGTGATGGGTGACTACATCGCGCTGCGAGGCGCGCCGATTGCCAGGGTCTTGGCCGACAACCTGTCCGTGCTCGTGATCGACCGCGTCCTGAAGGAGGGTGGCACGCGTAAGGACTCGGAGTCGTTCTGGAAGGCCGTCGAGTCGGTAGTACGGATGCTCGAGTTCGAAGGGCGCGTCGAGCCGCGGACTGGCTCGACGCGATTCTCGTTCGGACTGACGCGCGTGAAGGAGGCCAAGAGATGAGCGTTCGGACACGCGGTGTCTTGGCCCCGTACGTTCCCTCTACGGGGGATCCTTTCGATGTGCGGAAGGCGGGGCATCTCTTGCGACGGGCAGCCTTCGGTGGTTCGCTCGAAGAACGACAACGGCTCGTCAAGATCGGCGTCGCGAAGTCGATCGCGGGCCTGTTCGAAGCAGGCTCCGGCGAAGACGTCGACGACGTCTTGGAGGATGTGCTCGGTCTCGGCAAGATCGAAAATGTCCGGTCCTACCGGGTATGGCGGATGCTCGCCGGCAAGAATCGAGTGCGGGAGAGGATGAGCCTGTTCTGGCACGATCACTTCGCGACGAGCAATCAGAAGGTCAAGAACCATCGGATGATGGGGCGTCAACTCGCGACGTTCGATCGCCTCGGGCTCGGCACGTTCGACGACCTCTTGCTCGCGGTCAGCAAGGATCCGGCCATGATTCGCTGGCTCGACAACGAGACGAACGTGCGCGGGAAGGCGAACGAAAACTATGCGCGGGAGTTGTTCGAGCTCTTCAGTCTGGGCGAGGGCAACTACACCGAGGAGGACATCAAAGAGGCGGCTCGGGCGTTCACGGGGTGGCACCTGCGCGACGAGGAGTACGCGTTCAAACGCATCTACTCGGACATCGGCGAAAAGGAGGTGTTCGGCAAGAAGGGTCGCTTCCTCGGCGAGGACATCGTGAAGATGGTCGTCGCGCACAAGGCCTCCGCGCCGTTCCTCGCTCGCAAGCTGCTCGCGTTCTTCGTGCATCCTGAGCCGAAGAAGTCCGAAGTCGATGCCTTGGCGAAGGTGTACTTGGCGAAGAAGCGGAACATCGGAGACACGGTGCGAGTGCTGCTGCGAAGCCAACTCTTCTTCAGCGATCGGGCGTATCGCTCGATGGTCAAGAGCCCGGCGGACTTCGTCGTCGGGATGGTGCGAAGCATGGGCGGGCAAGCGGTGCCGAAGCAGTTGGCGCTGGCGATGACGAAGATGGGTCAGGCGATTCTGGAACCACCGAACGTCGCGGGTTGGAAGGGCGGTCGCTCGTGGATCACCTCGGCGTCGTGGTTGGTTCGGTCGAACTTCTCCGCGCGCGTGTTCGGTGGGGCGTTCAAGCTGAAACCCGGCGCCGCGGAGTTGTTGAACCAGAAGACAGCCGAGGGTCGGGCCGACGCGGCGCTCGCGATCCTGCTCGACGGCGACGTCGACGCGAAGACGCGGAAGATAATCCGTGCGCTGGCGGCGAAGAAGAACCAGGCCCCGGTCGACGTGCTGCACGCGGTCCAATGCCTCCCGGAGGGGCAAATCCTATGAGTCTGAAGAAGATCGATCGGAGAGCGTTTCTGGGGACCGCGGCGGCGGCTCCCCTGATCAGTACCGCTCCCGTCACCGGATTCCTCAACTGGCTTCCGGAGGGCGACGATCGGACGTTGATCGTCCTGGAGTTGGACGGCGGCAATGATGGGCTCAACACCATCCTCCCGCTCGCGGACAGGGAGTGGCGAAGGGTCAGGCCACAGCTCTCATCGGTGCGCAACGGGTCGCACAAGCTGAAGGGTGGATTCGCGCTTCACCCCAGTCTCGATGGTGTGCATCGCCTGATGAAGGATGGTCTCGCCGCGGCGGTGCACGGCGTCGGGTTCAAGGGGGCGACGAAGTCACACTTCAAGAATCGCGATATCTGGCACACAGCCGATGTGAAGTTCACGGGGATGAAGGCGGACACGACGGGGTGGCTCGGCGGAGTTGCTGACCTGTTGGCGAAATCCGGTGCAGCGGTGCCCGGACTCAGCGTCGGGAGTTTGAAGGTGCCGCTGATCCTGAAGTCACACAGCGCCGTTGTCCCGAGCGTGAATCGGATTGAGGATTACCAGCTGCTCATCGCTCCTGGCGGCAGCGAGAAGGTCCGCCGCGAGGAATTGGTCGAGATCGTGAAGGGCACCAAGGGCGGCGATGATCTGCGCGGTTTCCTGGGCGAGGTTGCGAAGGGCGCGGTCGACAACGCGGAAAGACTGCGGGCGTCGCTCGCGGGCTACAAGGCGAAGGCCACGTATCCGAATACGGCGCTGGCGCGCAAGCTTCAGCTTCTGTCTCGCATCGTCGTCAGTGGGTTTGGCACGCGGTTGTTCCACGTCAACTTCTCGGGGTTCGACACGCACGCAACGCAGGCGCCAGCGCACGCGGCGCTGTTGCGGCAGTTCTCTGGCGGCGTCGAGGCTTTGGTTCGCGATCTGAAAGCCCACGGCAAGATCGACGATGTGTTGATCATGGTGCCGTCGGAGTTCGGGCGTCGCGCCGCCCAGAATCACAGCCGCGGCACGGACCATGGCAAGGCCGGTCCGGTGTTCTTGTTTGGTGGGGCCGTGAAGCCGGGCTTGCACGGGAAGCACCCGAGCCTGACGGATCTCGACGACGGCGATCTGAAGCCGGGCTGTGACTTCCGCGAGTTGTACGCGGCGGCGCTGCGGTGGTTGAAGGTGAGTCCGAAGGCCGTGCTCGGCTCGGAGTTCCGCGGCGTGAATCCGCTGGCCTGACGAATCTCTATTCTTCGGGGGGCTGCTGTCTGGCAAACTTGGTATCGATGACCGACGCCGAGTATCACTTCAGCACGGAGGTGCGGGTTCGCCTGCCGGAGACCGACGCGATGGGCGTCGTGTTCCACGGCAACTACTTCACGTATCTCGAGGTGGGGCGGGTCGACTACCTGCTCAACCTGGGTCTGGCCGAGGGCAATCGACCGATCCGCGATTTCGAGAATGTTGTTGTCGCTGCGCACCTGGACTTCAGATCCCCGGCGCGGCTGCACGAGGTATTGAAGATTGAAGTGCAGGTGTCAGAGATCCGAACTTCGAGCCTGACGTTCAGCTTCCGGATTAGCAACCGGCGGAGCAACGTGATGGTCGCGGAGGGCTACACGGTTCACTGCGCGATTGGCGAGGACTTTCGACCGGTGCCGATTCCGGAATCGTTCCGCGATGTTGTCGAGCAGTTTGAGCAGCGCGCGGGGGGCTGAGGCCGACCGAACACCGAATCATCCCCTCTCTACTTCCTCTCAAACGTGATCCGGTGATACCACGTCGTGTGCAACTTGTAGACCTTCCCGTCCTCCTTCATCGCGAAGCGCATGAACGCCTTCTCCTCCATGTCCATGATGTTGTTGATCCAGACGATGCGGAAGGTGTCGTGGTGCCAATGCGTGAGGTACCCGTGGTGCCGTCGGTTGTAGTAGAAGTAGAGCTTGCCGTCCTTCAGCGTCACCGTGGCATCGCCGGGCAACGGGTTGTGGTACCGGCCTGCGTAGTCCTCGAGCGGTAGCGAGGGCTTCGTGTCCTTGACTCGCGACGCCTGGAGCGTCTTCTCGGCCAGCGCCTTGGCCCGCAACCCGCGGTCGCGGAAACCGATGAACTGGCTGTTCCAGTCCCGGTCCTTTTCGCCGAAGTAGCGGTCGAGGATCCGGTTCGTGACGGCGGTGGCGATGGAGTTCTCCGCCATGTTCGTCAGCACCACGATCCCGAGCTGCTCCTCCGGAACCCACGTCGTCCTCGAGATCATCCCGGTGAGACCGCCGCCGTGGGAGATGATCTTGCGGCCCTTGTAGTCGTTCAGGAACCAGCCCAGGCCGTAGGCGAGGAAGTGCTTGCCGAAGAAACGGGAGTAGCCCCGCGAGGCAGGCCTGTTGTTGCGGGCCTGCACCATCTCGTCGATGACCGCGGCGCTGACCAGCTGCTTGCCGTCGAACTTGCCGTAGGCCAGATTCATCCGCAGCCACTGGGCGACGTCGGCCACGCATGAGTTGAGCGCCGCGGCGGCCGGGACGCCGTCGACGTTGTCGTACTCCATCGTCACGAGCTTCCCGTGGCGGATCTCGTGGGGATGCGCGACGTTCTCCATCTTCGCGAGGTCCTTGATGCTGGTCGTCGTGCGCTTCATTCCGAGCGGACCGAGAAGGCGTTCCTTGACGAACTCGGCCCAGGACTTGCCCGTCTTCGCCGGGATGATCTCACCCGCGGTCGTGTACATGATGTTCTGGTACTGGAAGTTGCTCCGGAACGGCGCGGTCAACTTCTGGTAGCGGATGCGTTCGAGGATCTCACGGGTCTTGAATCCCGACCCGATCCACAGATGGTCGCCGCCAAACGTTGGCAGGCCGCTGCGATGTACGAGCAGGTCGACGACGCGAAGGTCCCGCGTGGCGTAGGCGTCGTGCAGCTGGAACCACGGCAAGATGTCGGACACCTTGTCGTCCCACTGGAGCTTGCCTTCGTCCTTCAGAATGCCGAGCGCCGCACATGTGAACGCCTTGCTGTTCGATGCGATCGCG
>CAYYAQ010000054.1:0-30982 GCA_964469555.1 uncultured candidatus Brocadiaceae bacterium
CGACCGCCCTTCTCCAGGCGGTACGCCGAGGGACCCGGCGCCGAGGGCCGGTAGCTCAACCAACCGATCGTGTGGAGCGTCTTGCTCAACTCGTCTTCTGCACCCTTCGTGAGCTTGATCTTCGGCTCCGGCGGCGGCGGTTCGACGGCGTTGATCAACCTGTCGGCGTCGGCAAAGACCTGTTGGCGCTGGATCGCACTCTCGAGGAACTTGGCGGTCGCGAGGAGCGGCGCCTTCTTGGGCAACTCCGCGATCAGCGCTTCCACGCCTTCGAGGATCGGCTTCAGCTTCTGATCGCTGAGAGCCTTCTTGGCCTCGGCGTGGAAGGTCGTGCGCAACTCCACCAGACGCTTCGTGTGCCGGTCGTTGTCGGCCAGCAGTTTCAGGCTCTTCTCGTAGCCAGTCACCGCGTTCTTCCACTCGGCGTCGTGGGTCGCCTCGAACTTGGCGTGGCTGGCGCGCACGTCGTCGGTCACGTCCGCGATGGCCTCGATCTCCTTGATCCGCACGTAGGCCGACTGGGTGACGAAACGCACCTTCCACCAGTCCCCCACCTCGCCGAGGAAGTGCATGGTCGTTCCTTTGGACATCCTCTCCACCGGCTCTTCGGCGCGCCTCTTCGGCGTCGGACGGTATCGGAACGACACGAGCTTGCGGGTCGTCTGCAGCATCCCGTCCTCCGGCGCGGTGCTGAACCGCTTGCTGACGTACCCGGGCACGCCTCGCGGGAGGATGATCCGACGGAACTCACCGACCTCCTCGCCGACCTGCACGATCGTACCCACGGCAATCTCGCCGTCGTAGACAGGAGAGAGGTTGGACGCGAAACAGCGCACACGGCACTTCTCGCCCTTGATCATCGCCAACGAGATGCTCGTTGACGCCTTCTTGGCCGGAACGGACTTTTCGGCATCGGCGCTCTTCGCGCTCGGCTGTGACTCATCCTGGGCAGGCATCCCGGAGATGAGGACTCCGAATGCGAGGATGTGTGCAGCACGCGATGCACCGTTCCCGCGATTCTGCTTCGCAGTGGGGTTCACGATGGCTCCCTTGTTGATTCGCCCTGAAAATATGCCTCTTGGAGCCTCGTCGCCCGAATGGCGAGTCGCCCCGCAAGACGCTGACCGACCCGATCAGATCAGGGAAGGCTCCCTGAGGGGGGGATCGGGTACGCCCCCGATCATAGTGCAGACCGGGCGATCACGCCAACGTTCGAGACGGCTTTGCTGGGGACGGGATCGGTTTGGGTTCAAGGTCGCCGGTCGAGAACGCAGATGAATGGGTGTATTCCGCCCCAGCCGCCCATCGACCTGGACCGGATGGCGCGACTCGAGCCGTGTTTCATCCGGCGGGGCCCGGCGACAACCCGGGCTACCCCCGCTGGGTAGGTAAGGTAGACTCCTGTGATGTCCTGGTCCCCAATCGCCGCGACGCTGGCCTTCCTGGCCCTGAGCCTTCCGAGCTGCACCTATGCGAGCGGAACATCGACGGTCCTCGTCACCAGCACCCCCGCCGGCGCGACAATCCTCGTCGGCGGCCAGGATACGGGGGTGACAACCCCGGCGTTGCTCAACATGGGCACGATCCTCAACCTCGACGGGTTCTTCGGCGGGGACAAGCAGGTCACGATTCGCAAGAAGGGCTTCGAGCCGGAGTCCCGGATGATCTTCCACCACCAGGACTTCTTCACCGCGAAGTGGGTCGACGGCTCGACCAACTTCTGGTTCCTCACGGCCCCGCTGTTCTGGACGTTCGGAGACTTCTTCCTGCCGTTCGGCACCCGGTGGACCTACACCCCCCACGAACTCCACGTGAGGCTCTACCCTGAGGGCGAAGCCCCGGGCACGGGTAAGTAGGTCGTCAGTCGGACGGCGGCGTGCGCGCCTTGCCGAGGCAGACGAAGGCGCCCGGGACCCCGATCACCACGAGGATCACGCCGAGGACCTTGAGCACGGTCGGGATGGCGCCGAACCCGTCCTTCGACAGCACGAAGCACGCGAAGAAGAACATCGCAGCCCCCGCGGAGACCGCCGCGCAGCAGGCGTAGAAGCCGATGAGGGCCGGAGAGAAGTGGGCCTGATCGGTCGTGTGTTTCGGAGTATCGGTCACTGGTCGAGACAATCCGCTTCCGCGCGGTTTGTTTCAAGTCAGGGCAGATACCGGGAGAGGGGTCCGCTCAGACTCCGGGTCACGATCGGCGGCAGGCGAGACCAGATCCGCCGGGGTAGATCGAGCTTCGGATTGCTCGGATTGAACACCGGCAGATGCGCGTTCTCGGTCAACAGGCAGTACTGGTAGTGCAAGGGCTGCGCCTCGAAGCCCATGTTCTTCTTGAATGCCGCGGGCCCGGTATCTCGGCGGCTGCGCCCGAAATCGAAGACACGGAAGCCCTGCTCGACGGCCCATTCCATGATCTTGCAGTAGATGAAGTTGTTCACACCGGTGGAGTTCTTCGTGTGCAAAGACCCGGAGTAGTACGCACAGACCGTGTCGTTGAAACAAAAGCTCATGACCGAGGCGATCGGCGTCCCGTTCGGCTCCCTCACGATGTGCAACACAACCCGCGATCCAAACTCCTCGCGCAGGCCCTTGAACCACTTGAAGGGCAGGCTCGGCGATCCCAGTCGCCGCTTGTTGTGACCGAACAAGCGGTAGAAGCTCGCGAGGTCATCGCTCTCTTCGCACTTGAGATCGAATCGGTCCGCCGCCTTCCTCACCTCGGCACGCGCGCGCTTGGGGAGTGCTGGCATCACGAGAGTCGGATCGTTGGGCAAGTCCTGACGATAGGTGACGTACAGGTCGGACTCCGGCAGTCCGTCGATCTCGTTCGTCCTCGCGCGGAGTTCGATGTAGGTCGCCTTGCCGCGCATGCCGGCGGATTTCGCCTCCGCGAGCAGCACCTCAGTCGCTTCGGTTTCGAAACTGAGCACGCCGCCGTATACCCCGTAGGGCACGCTGATCATGTTCGTGCCGAGCAGCGGGCTCCGTGTCCGAAACACTGGCAGGACGCCGAGCCACTCGGTCCCCCGCTCCGCCACGAGGTAGATCGGTTCGTGCTTGAACGTGTCCTCGACGACCTTGCGCCAGCCCGTGAGGTGGAACATGCTGCCCCGACCGTGGTTCCGGACGAACGCGTCCCAACGCGCATCTTCGCCGGGTAGCAGCTCGCGCACGTGCATCAGCGCCTTCCTCGGCGCGCCGTTCACGACGACTGGCTCCTCGGGCACGTCGACGCGACCCGTGAAGACCTGATCGATCTGGTAGTCGTCCATGTTCCGAGCCTGCGTGAAGATGATGATCTCACCCACCAGACCGAAACCGAGGAGCTGCACGCCGAACGTGATCAGAACCGTACCCGCGACGAAGATCGGTCGATCCTGCAGGCCCTTGCCTTCGACGAAGAACTTGTCGAACAGCGGATACGCGATCATGGCGAGGCCGGCGACGATGCAGAACAGACCGATTACGCCGAAGAACCGCAGCGGCGTCTCCCGGAACCGCGTCAGGAACGAGATCGCCATCAGGTCCAGGAGTCGGCGCACGTAGACACCGACACCATAGAAGCCCCTGCGGCCCCGCTCCTCGCGGTGGCGCACCTTCACTTCGGCGACCTTGAAGCCCTGGCGTTGGGCGAGCACCGGCAGGAACCGGTAGAGGTCGCCGTAAATGCTCACCTCTTCGACCACCCTGCGGCGCATCCCCCGCATGCCGCTGTTGAGGTCGTGGAACTTGTTGCCCATCAAGATGCCCATGAGCGAATTGAAGAGCCTGGATTGCAACCGGTTCAGCCACGGATCGACGCGAGGGTGGCGCCACGTCGCCACGAAGTCGGCCCCGCTCTCCAGGGTCTTGACGACCTTGATCATGTCGTCCGGCTCGGTCTGCAGGTACTGCGGCGCGTTGATGATCAGGTCGGCTTCGGCGCTGTCGGCGCCAACCGTCAGCGCGACCGACTCGCCGAGTCCGCTGCCGTGCAGGACGACTGTCTTCAGCGGGTGCGTGCAACCGAGCTCTTCCGCCTGCGTGGTCAACCGGGTTCCGACACCATCGAGCACGAGCACGATTTCGAACGGGTAGCCGGCCTCGCGCAACGGGCGCGAATACCCCCCTACGAGCTCCAGCAGGTCGACGTCCGGGCTCGAGACCGGCACCACGACGGACACCATGCTCTGCTCGTGAGTCTGGGACTCCGTCACAGGATTCGATCCCCCGAGGACATCGAAGCCCGACGACGGAAGAACCCTGACGACTTGAGTTGGAGTTCGGCCAACAAACCGAGCAGGAACAGGTTGAGTGCCACCAGCAGGTTCATGCCCGCAGCGGAGATCCACATGATGTCGTACCGCCGCGAGAACGAGATCCCCGTGGATTCGAACTTGAACAGACCAACGATGACCAATCCGAGAGTCATGACGAAGATGAACGCGCCGAAGAACGAGAACCAGCGGACGGGGTGTGCGGAGAACTGGATCAGCATCTTTACCACGATCAAGTCCGCCATCACCTTGAAGATCCGGGTCAATCCGTACTTCGAGACGCCGAATCGCCGAGGATGGTGGCGCACGGGCAGCTCCGTGATGCGCGCACCGACGCCGACGGAGAGCGCGGCGATGAACCGGTGCATGTCGGAGTAGAGCGTCAGGTTGCGCACCACCCACCCGCGATAGGCCTTCAGCGAACAACCGGTGTCGTGGATCGGCACGCGGTGAAACGTCGAGATCATCAGGTTGGCGAGCTTCGAAGGGAGCAATCGGGTGAGGGCGCGGTCCTTGCGCTCGCGGCGCCACCCACACACGATGTCGTGCCCCTGATCGAGGACTTCGAGCAGCCGCGGGATGTCGGCCGGGTCGTTCTGCAGGTCGCCGTCCATCGTGATGACGACGTCGCCCCGGGAATACTTGAACCCCGCCGCCATGGCCGCCGTCTGCCCACAATTCGAACGGAAGAGCACCACCCGAAGATACGGGTCTTCCACGAGCATCTTCTCGTAGACCTCGCGGGATCGATCCGTGCTCGCGTCATCGACGAACACGACTTCGTAACTCCACCTCGAATGGTCGAGCGTGTGACCGATGGCTCGGCGCAGCGCACGCAGGTTGTCGGCCTCGTTGTAGATCGGCACGACGACGCTGAGGTCGGGCGCCGCCAACGGCAGGTCGAGTTCAACCCGCGATTGGATTGCGTTCGTGCTCGTCGGTTCCGTCATCGGGAGGAGTCTAGCCTGGGTGATTCACCAGGGCACTGGTCAGAGGTTTGGGCCAGTTGGGAGATCGCGGGCGCGTGGATTGCACTCATGACAATAGGACGCCCGCGAGGAGGTTGGTAGCGGCTCAGCCAGTAGATATGAGCCAGTTCAGAAGGAACAGGAGAACCAGGACGCCGCACCAAGCCCAGAGGGCTACGGCGAAAACACCCCAGTTGCGGCGGCGGCGCTCGTGACCCGGCCCGGCGATCACCGCACCGAGGGCCTCGTCCAGCCCGTCGTCGGCACCCGGAAGATCGCCCCGATCGAGAGCCTCCTCGACCGATCGCATGGTCGCGGGCAGCCGATCGGTGGCATCGGAGTCCAAATCGAGGTCCAGCTCGAGTCCGTCGAGCGTCGGCATCTTGAGCTGCCGGACGAGCTTGACCACCGGCGCCTCGATCGGTGCCTCGGCTTCGCGAGGCAGCACCGTGAGGGCTACGCCCTGCGTGCCCGTGCCGCACACTTCACACCGCGACGCACCGTCGAGATCACAGCCGCACGCGGCGCACGCCGAAGCCTCCTCTGAGCCGTCCATCACCAGGTCTCTATCGACCGGGGGGCCGGTAAAACTACGCCGGAATCGTCCTCGCCATCGGCTACCCTGGCCCCGATCCGCCCTCGGCAACGTCTCGGGGGCGGTCGCTGGAATCCGGGTAGGCGTCGATGTTACTTTTCACAGTCAAACTGATACCCCGCCAGGGGTTGTGCCGGCAGAGGCCCTCGGTGCGAGCCCTCGGGCCCACGACGCCGGCTCCAGGCTGCCCCCGGCGGACGCCAAGCGCGTCCAACCCGACCTTCGCCCATGGCAGGTAGAGGGCCACGGTACCCGTCCCGATTCGCCATGGTCGGCGCCGTAGGGACAGTGCGCCAGGCCCTCGACGACCTCGCGAGTTCTGCCCAGGTCCGCGAGTTCCACGACCTCTACGAGTCCGCCGCGACGCTCGCCGAGTTCGCGCCGGATCTGCTGATCTTCGCGGCCAGCCCGAGCTTCGAACAGGATCTGGGTGCGGTCCGCGTGCTGCGCGGTCTGCTGCCGGACCTCGGCGTGATCGTCGTGGGCACGAAACGAGACCTGCCGATCCCCCACCGCGACGCGTGCGCCGCCCACGGCATCGTCCCGTTCGACCCGGACAGCGATCTCGTGAACTTCGCAGAGATCGTCGACCGCGCCATCGGCGACGACAAGACAGACAGCTACCTCGAGTTCGTCCAGGGTATCTGCGACGAGATCAACAACCCTCTGATGTTCGCGAGCGGGCACCTCCAGCTGTTGGAGTCGCGCCTGGATCCTGAGGACGATCGCGACCCTTTGGCGCAGATCGTGGCGATCCGCCAGGGTCTGGATCGAATCCAAGGCACGATGCACAAGGTCGGTGCCATGGGGCGCGCGTCGACGGGCGAACGGCAACGGGAACCCTTCACGGTCGACGAAGTCATCTCGGCTATCGAGATGCAGATCCGCGCGACCGAGCTTGCCGCGCAGGTCGCTTGCAAAGACGATGCGCGAGAAATCGTGCTGAACGGCGACCTCCAGCTGGTCGCCGGTGCGTTGTTCGGACTGTGCCAGGTCGGCGCCGAACTCAACTCCGAGGAGAAGGACGTCACGTTGCAGGTGCGACGTTCGGGCGATGCCATCGAGCTGCACATGGAAGTCCGTAACCCCCGTCTCGAGGAGTGGGAGTTGCCGCGGGCATTCGACCCGTACCATCTCAACGGGATCTTGCGCGGCACGACCCTGGGGCTGAATCTGTTCCTCGTCCGGTTGGTGACCCGCGCCCACGGCTGGGACGCTTCCGCCCAGAGGTTGCCGGGACCCCGTGTTGCATTTCGCATCAGTCCCACGAAGGCGGCGAACGGTCGCGAGTGATTTCCCGGTGGGTTCCGGACTTGTGCTCACTTGCCTTGGTTCTCTGGACCTCCCGTGCCGATGAAAGGGTGTTGCGTTTGAAGGACATCTGATGAAACAGATCGACACCCCCAAGATCCTGCTCGTCGACCCAGACCCCCAGTGCCAGGCGACCTTCAGCGAGAGCCTGGAATCCCGCGGCGTGGAACTCGCCCTCGCCGGAACCGCCGCCGACGCCCTTTCCGCGCTGCGAGAGCGTGAGTTCGACCTCGTGATCGCGGACCTCCAGCAGGAAGACCTCGACGGACTCGAACTCTTGCGCCGGGCCCTCGACAGTCAGGAGAACCTGACGGTAATCATGATGGCCGCGTTCAGCTCCGTCGACGACGCGGTCGCGGCGATGCAGAACGGCGCGGCCGACTTCCTGACCAAACCGTTCTCGAACGAACAACTCTGCCTCGCGGTGGACAAGGCCACCCGCACCCACCAGCTCCTCGTCGAGAACCACGATCTCAAGGAAGCTCTCGACGACCGCCTGAGGCTGCACAACGTCGTCGCCGCGGAGCCGAGCATGCAAGAGATCCTCAAGACGGTGAAGGCCGTAGCCGAGACGCGGACGACGGTGTTGATCACCGGCGAATCCGGGACCGGCAAGACCCTGATCGCTCGAGCCGTCCATCAGCACTCGCCGCGGCGCGACGGCCCGTTCGTCGAGGTCAACTGCGGCGCCCTACCCGAGAACCTGCTCGAGTCGGAGCTCTTCGGTCATGTGCGCGGTGCGTTCACGGGCGCGGTGAAGAGTCGCGCCGGCAAGTTCGAATCCGCCGATAACGGCACGATCTTCCTCGACGAGATCGGCACTTCGAGTCCCGGGTTCCAGGTCAAGTTGCTCCGCGTGCTCCAGGACCGCGTAATCGAACGGGTCGGAGATTCGAAGACGATCCCGATCGACACTCGGGTGATCCTCGCCACGAACATCAACCTGGAGAAGGCCGTCGCCGACGGCACGTTCCGCGAAGACCTCTACTACCGCATCCACGTCGTCTGCCTCGAGATCCCCCCGCTCCGCGAGCGGCGCGACGACATCGCCATCCTCGCGGACCACTTCCGGATCCGCCACGCCGCCGAGTTGGAGAAGAACGTCGTCGGATTCACGGATGAGGCCCTCGATTTCCTGGTGCGCGCGCCGTGGCCAGGAAACGTGCGGCAACTGGAGAACGTCATCGAGCGAGCGGTGCTGTTTTCGCAGCACTCTCGGATCGTCCCGGAGGACCTACCCGCCGGGATCAAGGCGATGACCCGTCAGGATTCCGACGCGGTGGCCCTGCCACCCGGCGCACATCTCCGCCCTCTCAAGGAGGCCTTGGAAGGCCCGGAGACGCTCATCATTGAAAAAGCTCTCGAACACCACCAAGGCAACCGAAAACGGGCGGCGGCCTCACTGGGCATCAACCGCTCCACGCTCTTCAACAAGATGCGGAAGTTCGATCTACTGTGACCCACCTCGGGGTTGGTAGACCAACGCGAGCGCGTTACAAAATGAGTAAGGCATGAACCGATCGATCACCATTCTGCCCACCTTCCTGTTCATCGCTCTCGCGCTGACGGTGATGTATGCACTCCTCGGACTTCGTGGCCCCGAGGCGGTACTCCGCGAAGCGCGATACGCCCTCGACCGGGAGCAATACAAGAAGTCGATCAAGCTGCTGAAAGAGGCCGAGAACGCCCTGGATGACAACCGATCGGGGCTTCTCGAACAGTCCCTGCGCATGCGGGTCGCCGCGTACGAACAACTGAACTTCCGGGACAAGGTCATCGAGGACATCGAGACGCTGTTCGATAGACTCGGCGTCAGGGACCGCGACCTGATGTGCACGCGGATCCGCATGCACAACGAACTAGCGGCGGAGCTTCAAGACCACGCGTCGCTTAGGCGGGCACGGGAGCTCGCGAGGATGTGGCTTACCGACCACCAAGCGGACGCGTTCATTCTGGCACAGGCGGGCAACTCCACGAACCTCGAGGCCACGTGGCTGTTCGACAAGTGGGTCGCGGCGGTACGATTGACGACGCCGCCGGACGAACACAAGCGACTCGAGAAATTGATGGCCACCGCGGTCTACAGCGCCTCCGCTACGCAGATCCGGGAGAATCAGGTCCGAACCCTGACAATCGAGCTGGAGAAACTCGTCGCCGGATCGACGGACGACACGATCGCCATGATCGACCGGATCCGCGACGTGGCGCTTCGTGCACGGGACTTCTTCCTTCGGAGTCTCTCCCACGACAACCTGCACCCTGCCTATCGCGGATTGGCCGAGCAACTCCGCAGCGCCGGAGACGACGACACGTTGCTGATGATCGCGCACTCGTTCCTGAGCCGGGCCAGCACCCGAAACGGGATGATCGCCGCGGTCGATATCGCCGACATCCACCTCCGCCATCGACGCCTGCAGGCCGTGATCAAGATCGCGGACCGCACGCTCCCGCGAGGGAAGCTCCGCAGTGATTACCTCATCGGCAAGCTGAATCATCACGCCATCCGATTGATCCTGTGCCGAGCCCTGGCGGCAAACACCCTCGGCAACAGGGCCCAATCGCGAGAACTTCTGGCCGACTTCACCGCGCTGATGAACAATCAAGAGCAGAAGCTCGTCCAGACCCTGCACGCGGCGCCGCTCCAGTACCTGATCTTCGCCTTGCTGTTGGAGGACCCGGGCCAGTGCCGCGCGCACCTCATCAACTACGTCGATTCCGAATCAGCCACGCAGTACCCGTGGAACCGGAAGATGCTGCTGGACACCGCGTACCGTCACCTCGCGAAGGTCTGCCGCCCGGAGGAGAAGGAGCAGGTCATCAACAGGTGGGTCCACGCCGTGCCCGACGAGGTCGCACCGGTGCACACGCTGGCGAAATTCAAGATAGGGAGTGGGTCGGCCGAGGAAGCCATCCCGCTGCTCGAGAACGCCCTGAAAGGGCTGCCGAACAAAGACGCCACGTTGGAATTGTTGACCGCGGCACAACTTTCGATGTTCAAGGGCAACATCGACGACGCCATCAAGAGGGCGAGTGCGCTGGCAATCAGCGTTCCCGACGAAGTCGGTGGGTACACCGCCATGACGATCGCCGTCGCGCGGCGCGCGATGGAGCTCAAGTCCTTCGGCGTCGCGATGGGCTGCTGCGATCATGCACGCAAGCTGTTCTCGGGCACGCGGCTCCCGACATACCTCAAAGCCAAGATCCTCCTGAAGATGGGCGAGGCGGCGAAGGCCGGACGAAAAGACATCGACGGCATCAGGGTGATCCAGCAGGCCGAGCAAGTCATGTCGTTGGTCCTGCAGGAGGACCCCGGCGATCGAAACGCTCTCGCGCTGCTGATGCAGGCAAGGGCGGCAGCGGGCAAGACGTCGGACGCGCTGCGTTTCGAATCACTCTTGCGCGGCATGCCAGACCTCGATTCGACGCGGTTCCTGGCGAGGCACTGGTTGGCCCGCGGCTCATTCAAGCGCGTCCTGGACTTGACGGAGCAGGCGACTCGTCAGTTCGGCGACGATCTGGAGATGCGAGTGCTCGCGGCCAGGGCGCTCATGGCAGCCCCCAACTCCGACCCCCGTGAGGTCCAGACCCTGCTGAAACTCGTCTACCACCTGACGCGTGGCATCCAGGACAGAACGGTGCGCGAGAAGGAACTGATGCTCTGGGCGCTGTCGAAGTACATCGTCATGAACCCCGACAACCTCAAACCGGGTTCCCTCTCCGAGTTGCTCGAAGAGTTCCTCGTAGCCAACGAGTCAACAAAGGACCTCGAAGATCTCGCCGAAGGGCTCGCGGAGAAGATGCCGCTCGAGCTGGCGTTCCGCGCGTACTCCGCCCTCACGACCGACAACCGGTACAAGGAAAGCCGCAGCGGCGAGCATTTCGTGGCTGCAGGCCACGTCGCGCTGCGCATGGACAACCAGATCAAGGCCGTGGAGTGGTTCCAGGCAGCCAGTAGTTTCGACGGAGGATCGGACGCGGCGATCGAGATCGCGCTGCTCAAACGCCTGGCCGGCGAGGAGCACGAGTTCAAGCCCGAGAAGATCGACAGCATCCGCGCCGCGTGCCTGACGCCCGATCGCAAATCCGCGGTGGCGTTCTTACAGAAGCAACTGATCGCGAATCCCGAGAACATGTCCGCGCAATGCGTCCTCGCCGTAATCGAGGACAACGTCAAGCTCTCGCCCCGCATCCGAGGAATCGCCGGCGTCGCGAAGGAAGACCTCGTCCTGCTCGTCGCCCTGCTTCAGGACAACGCGTACGCCGCGACAGCGCTCACCCATGTGGAGAAGCTGCGAGAGAAGTACGAAGACAACGAAGTCCTGTACATCCTCCAGGCACGAGCACACGCGCAGACCGGCGCATTCGCCGAAATCAGCAAGGACCTGAGCGCCGCCGGGAAGAGCTTGATCGAAGACAAGGCGTTGATGGCGGAGGCGCTCGATATCCTGGCCTCGTGCCAGGACCCGCTGGTCCGGAACTCGAAGATCATGGACCACTTGCTCGGGATCGTGATGAAGCAGGACGAGGCGACCCCCCCATCGCTGATGGCGACGCTGCTGCGCTACAACAGAGCCGTGCTCGAGGTTCCCGGCATGCGCCGTGCGATCCTTCCGCGCATTTCTCGGTTCTGGATCAACCACCCGAAGATCTCGAACGCCGGACTACCGGAGGCCGAGATGCTCGTGGAAGCAGGCAACTACTACACGGCACTGGTACTCCTGAGGGTGATCGAGAAAGACCTCGACGAGTCGCTCCGCGGCGACTTTCTCGAGATCTATTTCTCGACCATGGACAAGCTCGCGCCGAAAACCGAGGCAGTGGTCCTGGCCCAGATGACTGCCCAAGCGATCGAGATCCTCGAGAAGGAGTGCATCCACGGCGCACCTCTCCACTTCGGCCTGCGCGTGCTCGACGCGGAAATCTACCGAATGAAGGGAACGCAGGCTGGAAAGCTGGCGCTCTCGCGCATGCTGAAACTGGAAAGCGAGTACCTGCCCAAGCACGTGAAGTACTTTCTCAGCGGCGCAGACAAGAACGTCGACAATCTGGCCCGGACCCTGAGGCGCATCGGTCGTCGCGAAGGCTTCAAACGCGGGCTGAAGGAAGTGGACCGGGTCCTGCGAAAGGATCCCTCACTCCTCCCGATCTGGCTTCTCCGCGCCGAGTGGCTCGTGCAACTCGACCACGTCGACGATGCCGTGGTCTCGCTGCTCTGGCTGCCGCAGTACATCAGGGACACGGCTATCGTCGACACGCTCATCCAGTTGATGGGTCGCTCCGGAATCCTGGTGGAGAAGGGCAAGCAGTTCGTGCTTCCCGAGTTGCTCGAGAAGGCGTCGAGGTTCTCCCTCGGCATGGTGCTCCTCCGATCGGGAACCTACCTGCACTCAGCCCAGTCGTTCGAACTCGCGAAGCCGCACGACGACGGCACCCATCTCTACTACCGCGCGATGGCACTGATGGCGTTGCAGGACGAGGACACCGAACAGGAGGTTCGCCGCCTGTTGGTCCAGGTCTGCGATGACTACCCGGACAGCAGCTACGCAGAGTCCGCGCGCACCGTCTTGCAGGTCTTCTGAGGGCTTGCGTCCGCCCTACGGCGTGAACAGAGAGCGGGGCTCCGATTGCTGCAATCGATCCTCCACTTGTGCCAGCGACTCGGAAAGCCCGACGAATTCGTGACGCGACAACAGCGCGTCGAGCTTCGCTTCGGTCTTGTCGAGATTGACGTAGTGGCGCAAACCGCGCAGGCCTGACAAATCCTGTCGCGGCTGGTCGGGGTCGACTTCCCAAGGATGCAGGTACACACATCCCGGCCACCCCATCCGCTCCTGCTGCGCGAGCCCCATCCGGAGCAACCGCAGTGGAAACAACCGCAGATACCCACCACCGCCGACGGGCACGCGCTTGCCGAGCACGGACCAGGTCAAAGGCGGAAACTCCGTGATCGCGAAGCCGGTCGTCGCCCGCACCTGGTACGGCGACGCCGGAGCACCGGGCAATCCATAATCCGGGTGATGAACGGGAAACACGGAGCTGTCCACGGCGATACCCGCGTCGGCGAGGATGTCGAATGCCCACGGCGTCCGCCTGGTGATCGACCACGTGCACGCGCGGAAGACCGTGGGCGGCGCGCCGGAGATCTCTTTCAGGATCTCGCTCGTCCGGCGGATGTCCTCGCGAAAACCCTCCTCACCGAGATCGGGCAACAACCGGTGGTCGTAGCCGTGCGATCCGATCTCGTGACCCGCGTCCCGCACCTCGCGGACCAGATCCGGCAAGCGCTCGGCGATCCAGCCGAGGAAGAAGAACGTCGCGCGCGCCGAGCGCCGCTCGAACACCGCCAGCAGACGCCGCGTCGACTCCCCGCAACGCAGCTCGAACTGGTCCCACTCGGCCCGATCCACCGTGTCGGCCATGTTGAGGACCTGGAACCAGTCCTCGACGTCGACAGAGAGGGCGTGCTTCATTCCGGCGACCGGATCAGGTCTTCGCCCGCAGGAAGGAACGTCTGGAACATCTTCCAGCACCTCTTCTCCGTCGCGCGCGAGCCGTCCTTGCCCACGAACGCTTCGACGCGCAGCAAGAACCCGGAGGTCGCCTGACGGAACAGCGCCCGCGGCGCGTGCTCGAAGTAGAAGCGGAAGTAGTTCGGCGTGACGAAGTCGCGACCGACGAACGCGTACAGGCTCACGTAGTCGCGCTTGCGGCCCCTGTTCTCCGTCGCGAGCAGTCGGCCCAGCGAGACCTCGCGGCCATCGGGCAGCGTATCTGTCACGCTGCGGTCCGAGTTCAGGCTGAAGTTCGAGCCTCGGATGCAGATGTGCGGCGGGTGAAGGCTCTTCCAGTTGCTGTCGTGGAAGATGATCGTCAGGACGTACTTCTTGCCGTTCTCGTCACGGTAGTTCCACCACGCGACATCGCGGGTGCCGAGCAATTGGAAGTGCCTCTTTCCGACCTTGTTCTTCGACACGAGCGTGTAGCCAGCGAGTTTCGTCGGGAATCTCGCCGCGCGATCGTTGCGCAGGTTCGGGGGACGGATCACGCTCAACGCCAACAGCGGCACGGCCACCAGCCAGAGTACGATGCTCGACTTGCGTGGGAGGACCATCATTCCTTGCCCTCCTTCGCGCGGGATCGCTTACGTCGGACGCGCTTCTCGAGGAACCCATCCAAGCTGATCAGGACCAGGATGTTCACGGCCCAGGAGACGCCATTCATGATCGTGTGTCCGGTGCCACCCGCGTAGTACACGTCGACGTGCTTCGCCATGAAACACAGGCCGACGATGCGGAGCACGTTAACCATGACCGCCACCGGAACCGTGACCACGAGGATCGTGATCCGACGCATCACGTTCGCCGAGCCGATGAAGAACGCGAGGCAGTAGCCCAGCGCCGTCAACGCGAGCAGTGACCTCAACCCACCGCACGCGTCGGCGATGGGGAGCGGGAGCTTCTGACCCGGCACCTTGATGCTCGCGCCCTCTCGAACAGCCTCGAGTCCGAGCGCATTGCCCAGGACCATCGCCGTGTGGATCGCGATCTCCTTGAGTTCGAAGGCGATCCGACCGGTGAGGTCCATCGGCATCGGTGTCGCGAACCCGACCAGCAGGATCACTGGCAGGATCTTGCGGAGCCGACCCCACCCCACCGTCAGGAGCACGATACCGGTCAGCGAGAACAGCAGGCTCGCCGCCGACAGGGAGTCGACCATCTGCGCGGCGCCGCACAGCCGGAGGAACAGTCCAAAGGCGAGGAACCACCAACCTCGCATGTCGGTCCTCGCCTCGATCTTGGACCACTCTGCACGCTGGGTCCAGATCACGAACAGGCCCAGGATCGGGAGCAACGGACCGTGCGAGTAGTAGCCGCCAGGGGCGTTCCACCGATCGTAGATCCAGAGGAACGTGTCCCCGTAGGCCACGATCAGCGGCAGGTAGAACGCGAGGAACATCCGAATCATCGGAGCTCCTCGTAGGTCTGGATGACCCGCTCGGCACTGCCGTCCCAGGTCCAGCGGTTCTTGATCAGCGCTTCGCGACCGGCGCGACCGATGGCACTCAGCCGCTCGCGATCATCAACAAATTCGCAGAGACGATCCGACAGCGACTGCACGTCGCCTGGAACGAATAGGACTCCCGTCTCGCCATCGGTCAAGAGTTCGCGAATGTTCGGCTGGTCGAGCGCGAGCGTAGCCACCCCTGCGGAGAGGGTGTCAAACATCTTGAGCGGGGAAGCGTAGTCGTTGATCGACGGCACGACGGCGGCGTCGAACGCCGCGCAGATGCCCGGCACATGACTCCTGGGCACCGCGCCGAGCGCGTGTACGCGGCCCGTCAGACCGAGCGCTTCGACCCGCTGCATCAGATCCGGCAGCGCCGGGCCCGATCCGGCGAGAACGAAGTGCACTTCGGGTCGCGCGATCCTCGCCATCGCCTCCAGAACCAACTCGATGCGGTGCCACGGTCGCATGTAGCCGACGAAACCCAGGACCAGCTGACCGTTGTCCATTCCGAGTCGCCGACGCAGCTCGCGTCCAGACTCCTCCGCATCGGTCTGCCGCGACGGATCGGCGCCGTTCCGGATCACGCGGATCCGACTCTCCGTCGCGCCGAGTTTGCAAAGCCGGTCGGCGAGCACTTGCGAAACAGGCAGGACCCGGTCGGCACCAGCCAACACTGCCCGCTCGGTCTTGCGGGCCATGGCGGAGAAGTTGAGGAGACCGAGCACCGCCATCTCGTCGCACAGAGGCGAGTTCACTTCGAGCAAGAGTGGGACGCCCAATCGCTTCGACGCGTCGAGCGCGGAACGACAGTGGAGCGCGTGGCGTTCGTAGATGAAGTCCGGTCGGAAGTCCCTCGCAGCGCGGAGGATCATCGACGTACCCTTGCGCGAGTAGAGGATTTCCGCGCACTCTGTCGCGACCCGCGGCAACTGGAGTTTATACCAAAACCCCGAACCACTCGCAGCCGACGAGCCGTTCGTGTTCGCCTGCGCCTTTGGCACGAGCGCGCTCTCCAGGACCTCGTGACCCGCCGTCCGCAGCGCACCGATCATCTCACGCACGTGGACGGCCTGGCCGTCCTCGGCACGGATGCGATGGTGATAAAGAATGCGATAGGGATTCACGAGAGATGTCTTACGGAACGAGACGGCGAAACAGGTCGGAGAGCTTCACAACCGTCGCATGCCATGAATATCGATCAGCCAGAGCCCGTGCCTGTACGGGATCCGGCGGTGAGGCCAGGAAGTCCGCGATCGCGGTGCCGAGGGCCTCGACATCCCCAGCCGGAACGAGTCTGGAGACGCCCGGATCGGCGAGAATTTCCGGAATCCCGCCGACGTCGCTGGCGACCACTGGACGTCCGCAGGCGAGCGCCTCCGTGACGACGTTCGGCCAACCCTCGCGATACGAGGGCAACACGAAGACGTCACACGCCTGGTATGCGGACGCCACAGCAGCGCGGTCGAGACTGCCCAGAAAATGGACACGGTCCGCGGGCAGCAGCCCAGCAATTCGCTCCCGATCGGGCCCCTCTCCGGCGAGGACGAGGCGCGACCCGTCGTTTCGCGCGGCCAACGCCTGCGCGGCGTGGTGGAAGCCCTTGCCTCCGATCAGGCGACCGACCCCGAGAACGAGGTCGCAATCCAGGGGCAATCCGAGTCGCAGTCGCGCCGCGTCGCGATCTCCCGGACGGAATAACTCGAGGTCGACGCCATTGCGCGCGGTTTCGACCTTCCCGTCGCCGACGATATCCTCGAATCGTCCGCGTAGAGCATCACTGACCGCGAACATCGCCGCCGCCTCGCCGAACGCGTCGACCATCTGCTCGCGCACCTCCGGTTGCTCCGCGAGGACATTCACGTCCGTGCCGCGCGCGGTCAGCACGCAGGGCAGCGACAACTCCTTCGCGATCATCATCGCCGCCACCCCGTCCGGATAGAGGTAGTGTGCGTCGAGCACCGTCCGCCGATCAGCGCTGAGCTCGCGCACCTTCGGTAGGCACGCCTTCGCGATCCGACGCGCTTGCCGACGCAAGGACACGCTGGGGAGGTGAAAGTAGTGAACATGGTGAACGATGATCCCATCGACGGATTCGCGGACGGGTTCCGCAGCCATCACCCGGTCGTCCGCCCGTCCGAGAACACCGCGAAGGAGAAGAGGTACCCGAGGTACCGGACACAATACTTGCCAATCGAGACCGCTGTGTTTCGCGACCCGCTCCATTCGGTCCTTCACGAAACACCCGTGCAGCGGGCGGCGGTTCGACGGGAAGAGATTGGTGAACGTGAGGATCTGCCCGTCCGGTGTCCTGGTCATGGAACCCACCTGCGCAGGAAACCGTCCAGGACGAAGATCGTCCAGAGGTTCTGGCTGAAGTCGCGGACCCCGCGGCGGTGCTGGGCGAGCATGCCCTCGACCGGATCGACGTCGAGATACTCTCCGAGCGGCCCGTCGCGCAAAGTGGTCGCGAGCGCGTCCCCGAGCGGCCCGCGCAGCCACCGGGAGAGCGGCACGGAGAAACCCCGCTTTTGACGATCCAGGGCCGCGTTGCCGAGCCGACCACGAAGCGCGTCCCGAAGGAATCCCTTGCTCTTCCCCCCGAGCAGCTTGCGGTCGTAGGGGAGGGCGGCGCCGAACTCCACGATAGGATGGTCCAGGAAGGGCGAGCGAACTTCGAGGGAGACAGCCATCGACGCGCGATCGACCTTCGTCAGGATGTCGCCGGGCAACCAGGTCCGCCGATCGGCGTGGGCACAGCGCTGGATCGGGTGGCATCCATCGGCCTCGAGGTATGCGTCCCGCACCGGAGCCAACGGATCATCGGTCCGCCAGTCCGGAAGCAACAGCGGCTGCGTCTCCTCCGGGAGTGCGCGACTGACGGAGCGGGCGTATGCCTCCTCCGGCGAAGTCGCGAGATTCTGGAACGTACGCTTGAAGCGCAGAAAGCGCGGGAGGAAGTCGAGCTTGGGATACGCCCCGCCCAACCACGACCACGCGCCGTTCGGAAGGACGTTGCGGAACGTGTTTTCCCTCGCGTCGAATCGGTAGCGCCGATATCCGGCGAAGCTCTCGTCACCCCCATCGCCGGACAACGCGACGGTGACGTGCCGCCGCGCCATGCGGCTCACGTGGTAGGTCGGAATCGCGCTGCTGTCCGCGAAGGGCTCGTCGTACACGTCGGCGAACCAATGGAGATCGAGCATGTCCTCGACGTTCACGACATCTTCGAACAGGCGGGCATGGCACGCCTTGGCGGAGGCCCGCGCAAACTCACGTTCGTCGTACTCGGGATCGTCGAATCCGACGGTGCACGCGAGGACTTCCGAAGTACTCACCCGACGCATGCTGTCGACCACCGCAAAGCTGTCGACTCCCCCCGAGAGGAACGCCCCCAGCGGGACCTCGCCCATGAGTCGGCCCTGCACCGCTTCGTCCAGGAGGTGCCTGAGTTCAGCTTGCTGATCGGCGAGCGGCGGGATCGTGCCGTTGGTTGCGCCCGGATTCAATTCCGGAACCCAATACTCGCGCACGTCCACGCGACCTTCCTTCGCGACCAGGTACGACGCAGGCGGCAACTTGTGGATCTCCCGGAAGATGCTCCGCGGATCAGGAACATATCCGAGGCACAGAAACTGACCGAGCGCGTCGGGACAGACCGTCCTGGACACCCGGCCCGAGACCAGGATCGCCTTGAGCTCGGAGCCGAACAGCAGCTCGTCGTCGTCGACCGAGTAGTAGAAGGGCTTTTGCCCCATGCGGTCCCGGGCCGCGAAGAACGTGTGATTCACCTCGTCGACGATTCCGAAGACGAACATCCCGCTCAGGCGCCGCGGCAGCTCCACCCCCCACTCACGGTAGCCGTGCACGAGCACTTCGGTGTCGCAGTTCGTCTCGAACGGATAGCCCTTGGCCATGAGTTCGGTTCGCAGCGATTGGTAGTTGTAGATCTCGCCGTTGAACGTGACCCAGATCCTGCCGCTGTCATCGGACATCGGTTGGGCGCCCTGCGCCAGATCGACGATCGCCAACCGACGATGTCCGAGTCCGTAGCCGTCACCGATGCGGATGCCGCCGGCGTCCGGCCCACGGTGGACGAGCGTTTCCGTCATCCGTGCGACGAGGTCACGATCGATCTCAGCGGACCGATCGAAGCAGAATACTCCGGTGATCCCACACATCAGCGTGACGGGGTCAGGTGGTTCGCTCCCATCGCGGCATGGCGACCGCGACATTTGGCGATCGCCACGCGACCGTCACGGGACCCGCCCTCGCCGGAGCGCCCTCCGACGCGGTCTCCTCCACCGGCCCCATGGCCAGGCTGCGCCTGACGACGAGCACCGTCGACCCGACGAGCGCGAGGAAGTGGTAGATCAGATCGAAGTGGCCGCGGTTCAGGAACGTGCCGCCGACCATGAAACCCAGGTTGATGGTCTCGAACATGGCGGCGTAATGACCGGCCCAGTACAGGTCCGGTCGCACCTTGGCGACACGGCGAAGCCAGAGAGCCGCCCAGAACACGGACAGCAGCAGCGTCATGTACGTGATGAACGCAATACCACCACCCTCGGCCGCGATCTGGATGAACGAATTGTGGGCGACGTGGAGCTGCTCTCCCGACCCTTGCATTCCGTATGCCTGGGCATTGTCGATGAAGTTGCGCAGCCCGACTCCCCACATCGGATTGTCGATGGCCATGCGAATCCCCACCATCCAGGACTCGAAGCGCGACGCCACCGAGGAGTCCTTCGCGCCCTCGCTCATGCTCAGGATTCGATCGATGACGTGTGCGGGCGCCAACAGAAAGAACCCGATCACCAACCCTATGAGAACGAAGCCGGCCTGCATGAGCCTCCCGGAACGGAACGCGATCCATGCGACCGTCGTCGACATCGCCAGGAAGCCCCCGCGTGAGTGCGTGAGCAACACGGTCACCATCGTGAGCCCGATCGCGATGAGGCAAGCCTTGCGCACCAACACGTTCTTCTCGAGTCGGCTCAGGAAGAACAACAGGGGGATGTTCATCACGAGCGCGAGCGCGAAGTCGTTGTTGTCCTCGAGCATTCCGCCCGGCCCGCGGATGATCACGGTGCCACCCTTGGTCAACCCGACGAGTCCGTTCTTGACCGAGTAGAACGCGAGGGAGCCGCAGATCACCCAGAGCAGGGCGCGGAGCCGGAGCTTGCTGTCGACCTGACTGATCGTGAACAACGAGATCGCGATGATCTTGATGAACTCGAAGTAGTAACGCGTGCTCCGGGTCTCGGCGAAAAGGAGGCTGATGCTGATGAACACGCCCATCGCGAGCAACAGGTAGGACCGGGTCTCCGGGGCGAAGAACCTCCTCTTGTGGGACTCGTTGACGAACCATCCGACGACCATGGTGACGGCCACAAAGAAGCTGAAGCGCATCCCGCGCGCGAAACCCCAACACAGGTCCTGCGGTCGCATGTACGCCAGCCATGAGAACAGCAGCAACCCGACGAACGGCCTCTTGAACGCCGTCGGCAGCGTGAGCATGACGATGCCGAATACGATCAGGTCCCGCAACGTTCAGGCCTACTTGCGGGGCCCCAGAACATCTTCGAGTAGATTGACCACGAAGGGCGGCAGGCTCGTCGGCATGACGTAGTACAGCGTCACGACCGTGAACAGGAGCACGAGGAACACCACCGCGAAGATCGTCAACCGGGCGCGGCGATCGCGGGTGGAAGCCGACTCCTCGTCCGTCTCGAGGAACGTCATCGTGCCCAGCACCGGCAGACCCAACCCGGACTCCACGTCAGCGACGCTCTTGAACGACATCTGGAGGAAGTCGATCAGGAGAACGAGGGCGATCGCCACGGCGAGTCCGACGATGCAGCCGATCATGGCGAGCATGTAGGGATTCGGATCGGTCGGCGCCGGCGGTGGATACGCGGTCGCGAGCAAGCGGGCGGGTCGCTCGGTCTGGATGCGCCGGATCATCGCCTGCTTCTCCTCGAGCTTGTTGGTCAGCAAGGCCTCCTGCGACTGGAAGAGCTGCAACCGATCGCGCAGGTCTTCGTACTTGAAGTAGATACCCGGGAGCCGCTTCTTCTCTTCCGCCAGTTCCTGCAGGCGCGACTGACGTTCGATGAGCGTGTCGTTCTTGACGCCCATGGCGTCGGTGAGATTGCGGATATCCTTCTCCAGGTTCTCGTAGGCCGGATTGACTTGCTCGGGCGACGCTCCGCCGGCGATCTTCTGCAGCTCCACGAGGCGAATCCGGGCGTTCTCACGCGTGAGCTTCGCCGGGCCGTAGTCCGGATGCGCGGGCTTGATCGCGAGGAGCAACCGAGTCGTGTACTGGATGGTCCCGAAGAGCGCCAAGTACTCCTTCCTGAACGTCGGATCCATGGGCAGATCCTGGACGTTGGCTCTCCGAGTCGGAGACGTCGCGTCCATGAGGGCTTTGCGGTTGGCGATCTTGCGGGCAAGCCCGTTGATCTCGGCCTTCAGGTTCGCGATCTCCGTCCGCACGAGTCGGATCTCGTTCGAGATCACGGAGATGATCCCGCTAGCACGGGGATCCTTCCAGTCCTCGGGGTTGATCCCGTTCGTTTCCTCGTAGACCTGCACCTCCCGGGCGGCGCGGTGTTTCTGCAGGGATTTCGCCTGCTTGTCGCGCACGAAAGACAAGACCTCGAGCTCGGCCTTCACCACCAGCCCGTCGACAAACTCCGCCAACCACTGCTTGCGGAGCTCGTTTGCCATCGCGGCCGCCCGCACGCTATCGAGATCCTTGTAGGTGATTCTCAAGTGGGCGATGCGTCGACCCTTATTTTTCGGACCACGGTCATGCACGCTGACGCGCCCCCGCGTCGCCCTGCGGAAGGCCCGCTGTTCCTCTTCGGGACCATCGATGGCCTCGAGCCACTTCAACACGAGGAGTGCCTTCTGCACGCCGGCTGGCACGGTCACGATCGCGCCGTTGATCAGCTGTGAGAACGGATCCAGTGGGGTCCCGAGCTTCGGATCCAGGATCGGGCGGTTGAGCTCGATCGTCGTGTGCGCGACGTAGTACCTGGGGATGAGCATCGCGACGACGCCGCCGACAACGAGACCGAGAATGCTCATGATCACCACGTGCCAGGTCCGCCGCCGGAGCAGATCCAGGTAGTGGGTGAATGAGATGGTCGGGATGTCGAGTTGGGTCATGAGTTCAGCTCCCGCTCCGCTTGTAGGTCAGTAGCGGAAGAAGAAGCTCGTCTGCTCGCCGCGCAAGAGGTCGTACGACGCCTTGATCGTGGCTAGCCCGAGCAGGGATTGCACCGCGACGCCGATCGGTTGGAGCAGCTTCTCGATGAATCGCGAGAACCCGCCGATCCAGGTCGGCGCAATGTAGATGAAGTCGTTCTCCTCGATGAGGATGTTGTACCTGGTGTTTCCGGTCATGATCATCTCGCGGATGTTGACTTCGATGGTCATCGGGTTCTCCGCGTCCGGCTTGATCACGCGCACGCGTCCCATGTTGGCGAGCTGGGTCGGGCGGACCACCGTGATCGCTTCGAGGAGAGTCAGGTCGGACTTGACGAACGGGATGCGACCCTTGTAGCCCACTTCCCCGAACGCGTAGAACACCTTGCCGAAGTTCAAGATCCGCGCTTCCACGCGCACTTCGATGTTGAAGAACGCCGCGAGTTGCGACTCGACAAGACGCTTGAGTTCGCGCTCCGTCAAACCCAGTATCATCACCGGGCCGACATACGGAACCAGGATGGTGCCGTCGACGCCGACTCGTTGCACCTGCGATAGAAGCACGAGTCGCTCCGCGCCGGGACTCGCGAAGACGGACGGGTTCACCAGAAACACGACTCCGTCGCCACCCGCGACGTAGTTCTCCATCGTGGCTCGGCCCTCGGCCCGGGTCCCGAACCCCTTCTCGTTGAGCAACTGACGAATGCGTTTCTCTTCGTAGTTCGTGCATGAAGCGAGAAAGGCCAAGAACAGGAGCGCGAGCGCTCGCAGATTCACCGGGTTGGGGGGTTTTGCTCTCAAGAGTATCACCGAGTCGATCGCAACACGGTATTGCGTGTGGGGGTAGGCCGCATCGTAGCAATTCACTTTCTGTTGCAAAGTCCCCCCAGTGGGCGGCGATCTGAAGCCGGGTCGAACGGCGTCGACCACGGTACCATCGGCCAACCGTCCCCCCCGTCGTGAGGGAACGCACGGGGACCGCACTCGCCAGGCGACGCGCCCGGCCCGGGAGCGTCCAGGCTCAGTACGGTTTGGCGTCTTGTGTCGTCCTGCTGGACAATCCGTCGGGCTCAACTCAGGCGTTGGCCGTACTGCTGGTCGTAGTAATCCCGGTAAGCACCGCTTCGCACCCGATCGCACCACTCCATGTTCGCGACGTACCATTCGACGGTCGCCTGCAAAGCGGCCTCGAACGTCTGCTCCGGTTCCCACCCGAGCTCGTCGCAGATCTTCGTGTTGTCGATCGCGTAACGCAGGTCGTGACCCGGTCGATCCTTCACGAAGGTGATCAGTTCCTCACTCTTGCCCAGCGCCGACAGCAGCGTCTTCACGACCTCGATGTTCTGCTTCTCGGACTTGCCGCCGATGTTGTAGACCTCGCCGTCGCGTCCCTTCTCCATCACGGTGTAGATCCCCTTGCAGTGATCCGTGACGTGAATCCAATCGCGAACGTTCTTGCCATCGCCGTACACCGGCAGCGCCTTGTCCTCGAGGGCGTTCATGATCATCAGCGGGATCAGCTTCTCGGGGAATTGGTACGGCCCGTAGTTGTTCGAGCAGCGCGTGGTCACGCAAGGGAACCCGTGCGTGTGAAACGCGGCACGCACGAACAGGTCGCTCGCGGTCTTGCTGGCCGAGTACGGAGAGTTCGGGGCGAGCGGGGTCTCTTCGGTGAAGGCCCCCGTCGAGCCGAGGCTTCCGTAGACCTCGTCGGTGCTGACGTGCACGAAACGCGACAGGTTGTTCGCCCGCGACACGTCCAACATCACCTGCGTGCCGAGGACGTTCGAAGTCACGAAGTCACTTGCGTCCAGAACCGAACGGTCGACGTGACTCTCCGCGGCGAAGTGCACCACGATGTCGGGCTTGTGCTCTTCGAACGCCGACTCGATCGCGTCACGCTCGCGGATGTCCGCGCGCACGAAGCTGTATCGCGGATCATCAGCAATGTCCGTCAGGCTCTCCAGGTTGCCCGCGTAGGTCAACGCATCGAGATTGACGACGTGATGGTCCGTGTCCTGTATCAGGAGACGGCAGAAGTTGGAACCGATGAAGCCGGCTCCGCCGGTGACTAGGATCTTGCTCACGCGAGTTCTTCCTCGATGTAGCGTTTCAGGGCGTCTTGGTAGCTCGGCAAGGTGCGGCCCCGGACTTCAGCCAATCGCGAGCAGTCCAGGATCGAATAGGAGGGGCGCTTCGCTGGCCTGTCGAGTTCTGCACTACTCATGGTACCGACTTCGACGTCGATGCCGGCTGCCGCGACGATGTCGCAGGCGAACCGGTGCCAGGAGCAGGAGCCGTCGTTGGTCGCGTGGTAGACGCCACCTTCGGCACCGGACGAGACCAGGTCGACGATGGCTTCAGCCAGGTCACGGGTCATCGTCGGGCTGCCGACCTGATCGTCGACGACGCGGAGCGGCTCGCCGGACCGCGCGCGGTTGAGGATCGCGAGCGGGAAGTTCTTGCCGCCGGCCCCGAACACCCACGCGGTCCGCACCACGTAGAAATTGGGCGCGCCGGCCGCGAGCACGGCCTTTTCGCCAGCCAGCTTGCTCTCGCCGTAGACGGAGACCGGGGCGGGTTCGTCGTCGTACCGATACGGACGGTCACTCTCGCCGGCGAAGACGAAGTCGGTGCTCACGTAGAGCATGGCTGCACCGCTCGACCGGCAGAGTTCGGCGACGTTTGCGGTGCCGTCGCCGTTGACGCGAAACGCCAGGTCGGGGTTCGTCTCGCACCCGTCGACATCCGTGATCGCGCCGCAGTGCAGGACGTGGGTCGGTTGATACCCGGCGAACACGGCAGCGAGTCTGTCCTTGTCGTCGACCGGCACCTCAGGAATGTCGGTTCCCAGCGCGTCGATTCCACGCGACTGCAGGTGCTCGACGGTGACTCTGCCGAGCTGGCCGAGGGCTCCAGTGACGAGGAACTTCATCGCGGTTCTCTACAGGTCCAACTTGTTCGCGCCGTCGGCGGCGATCATCTTCGCCGAACGCAGCAGTGATTCAAACGTGCCGGCATCGGTCCACCACCCCGAAAGGACGTCGGAGGTCATCGTGCCGCGCTCGATGTACGCGTTGTTGACGTCGGTGATCTCGAGCTCACCCCGACCCGATGGCTTGAGTGTGCGCACGATGTCGAAGACTTCGGCGTCGTACATGTAGATGCCGATCACGGCCTTGTTGCTCTCGGGGGTCGTCGGCTTCTCGACGATCTTGTGGACCTTGCCACTGTCGTCGACCGTCGCGACGCCGAAGCGTTCGGGGTCGGGCACTTCCTTCAGCAGGATCTTGGCTCCGCCGCCCTGCGCCTTGAAGTCGTCCACAGCGCCGCGGATGTTGCCCTCGATGATGTTGTCGCCGAGCACGACAGCCATCTCCTCGCCGTCGACGAAGTTCTCCGCGAGCTTCAACGCGTCGGCGATGCCGCCCTCACCCTGCTGGAAGGTGTAGTTGAGATCCTTCAGCCCGAAGTCCGCGCCGTTGCCGAGCAACTGCAGGAAGTGCCCCGCGCTGTTGCCACCGGTCACGATCTGGATGTCCGTGATCCCGGCATTCACCAGACACTGGATCGGGTAGTAGATCATCGGCTTGTCAAACACCGGGAGGAGGTGCTTGTTCGTGATCTTGGTCAGGGGGTAGAGGCGCGAGCCGAGTCCGCCGGCGAGAACGATGCCCTTCATGCGTAGACGCTCCGATACCAGTCGTAGGTTTCTTTCAATCCATCAGCCAGGGTGTACTCGGGCTCGAACCCGAACAGTTCCTTGGCACGTGTCGTGTCTGCCTGAGAGTACATCACATCTCCGATCCGACCGGGCTTGAAGATCGGCTCGAGTTCGACACCCGCGCAGGATTGAAGCCCTGCAAGGATATCGAGCACGGAGTGGGTGCCGCCACAGGCGAGGTTTGCAGTGTGGCAACCCTCGAGCGAGGCTTGCATCGCCAGTATGCAACCACGGGCCACGTCCGCGACAAAGGTAAAATCGCGGGACTGTTCGCCGGTCCCGTGGATCACGGGTCGCTCACCGCGCAGCAGCGCCAGGCTGAACGCCGCAACCACGCCCGAATAAGGGCTATCCGGCACCTGGCGCGGTCCGAACACGTTGAAGAAGCGGGTGACGACGATCGGCAGGTTGTAGACGTTGGCGAAAACCCGACAGTTCAGCTCACCCGAGAGCTTCGCCGCAGCGTACGGCGAGAGCGGCCCTTCCCGCAGATCTTCGCCGAGAACCCGCGGCTCCTGGTTGCCGTAGGCGGAGGACGAACCAGCGTAGACCACTTTGATATCGTGCTTTCGAGCGACGTCGAGGACGGTGATCGAACCCGTCGAGTTCATCTCGTGAGAAATCAGCGGTTGCTCGACGCTCCGCGCCACCGACGGCACGGCGGCGATGTGGAAGATCCCGTCACAACCCCGGGCCGCCGTCTCGACAGCGTCCGCGTCCGTGATGCTGCCTTCGATGACATCCAGGTTGTCGGTCACCCCATCGAGGTTCTCCCTCCGACCGGACGAGAAATCGTCGAGAATCACGACGGAATGCCCCGCCGCAATCGCGGCGCGCGTGAGGTGGGAGCCGATGAAACCGGCTCCACCAGTGATCAGATACTTGGCCATTCGAGTCGACGAGGGGATTGCCCTCTGCAATGTGTTTCGGCTGGAGGGCGGGGCCGTCTCCAGGCAGAACGGAGCTAGGAGAGTCTACCGGCCCCCCGCTCCGCCAGATACCACTCCGCAAAACGCGAAATCCCCTCGGCGAGGGGGACGCGGCGCTGGTAGCCGAGCTCGGCTGTGGCCCGGCTGACGTCGGCGAACGTCGCGGGGACGTCTCCCGGCTGCTCGGGCTGCCGGTCGAGAATCGCGGACTTGCCGAGCGTCTTCTCGATGATCTGCACGAGTTCGGCGAGAGTCGTGGTCTCCGCCCCGCCCAGATTGAAGATGCGGTAGCGGTCCGCGTCGCCGGGGTCCCGACCGAGCGCGGCGGTGACACCATCGACGATGTCCGAGACGAAGGTGTAGTCGCGGCGCGTCGACCCATCGCCGAAGAACGGCAGGGGTTCCCCCGCCAGCACCTTCCGGCTGAACTTGTGGATCGCCATCTCCGGACGCTGACCGGGGCCGAACACGGTGAAGAACCGGAGGCAGGTGACGGGGATGTCGGTCAGGTGATGGAACGTGCTGCAGAGCAGCTCGCCGGCGCGCTTGCTCGCGGCGTACGGCGACACCGGGTTGTTGACCGGGTCGTCCTCGGAGAACGGCACCTTCTCGTTGCCGCCATACACCGACGACGAACTGCCGAACACGAACGGGCGCGACGTGCCTGCCGCGACATTCTGCCAGGCGTCGAGCAGGATCTGTGTTCCGCGGACGTTGACGTCCATGTAACGCACCGGGTCCTGGATAGACGGGCGCACACCGGCCAGGGCAGCGAGGTGTACGATGCCGTCCACTCCGTCGACCGCGGCAGCGCACGCGTCCGCGTCGCGCAGATCACCCTCGATCAGCGTGAACGAGTCCCCGCCTATCTCGCGCAGGCGCTCGACGTTTCGGCGCTTGATCGCGACGTCGTAGAACGGATCGAAGTTATCGAACCCGATGACTTGGTCACCATCACTCAGCAAGCGGGTCGTGAGGTGTGTCCCGATGAACCCGGGCGCTCCAGTGATGAGAATACGACGGGACACGGAACTAGGTGAAGAGCTTGCTCCGGAAATACTCGCACGTGCGACGGAGACCGGTCGTCAGATCGATCTTCGGTTCCCAACCATCGAGGACGCGCCTCGCCTTCGCGATGTCCGGCTGCCGAACCTTGGGGTCGTCCTCCGGCAGCGGCTTCTCGACAAACTTCGAGCTCGAACCGGTGATCTCCAGGATGGCGTCACCGAATTGACGGATTGTCATCTCGCTCGGATTGCCGATGTTGACCGGGTCCGTCTCGTTGCTGTAGAGCAGGCGTACGAGGCCTTCGACCAGGTCTTCGACGTAACAGAAACTCCGGGTCTGGCTGCCGTTCCCGAACACGGTCAGATCTTCGCCGCGCAGCGCCTGGCACATGAACGCCGGCAGCACCCGCCCGTCGTTGAGCCGCATCCGCGGACCGTAGGTGTTGAAGATGCGGACGATCCGCGTGTCGACACCGTGGCTCCTGTGATAGGCCATGGTGATCGCTTCCGCGAAGCGCTTCGCCTCGTCGTAGCACCCACGCGGGCCGACCGGGTTGACGTTGCCCCAGTAGTCTTCGTGCTGCGGGTGCACCAGGGGATCGCCGTAGACCTCGCTCGTGCTCGCCAGCAGGAACGTGGCGCCCTTCTCCCGGGCGAGGCCGAGAGCCTTGTGCGTGCCCAGGCTGCCGACCTTCATCGTCTGGATCGGCAACTCGAGGTAGTCGATCGGGCTCGCCGGCGAGGCGAAGTGCATGATGTAGTCGAGGTTCCCGGTGACGTGGATGTAGTTCGTGACGTCCTGGTGCTCGAAGCTGAAATCTGCGTGCCCCATCACGTGCTCGATGTTTCCCAGATCGCCGGTGATCAGGTTGTCCATGCAGATTACCTCGAGGCCATCGGCGAGGAACCGATCACAGAGATGGGAACCGACAAAGCCTGCTCCGCCGGTGACGAGTACGCGCTTCTTGCTTGTCATGTCTACCGTGAACTTTCTACCGCCCAGAGCGCGGATTCACGAGTGGCTTGATCTCGAGAGTCGAACCGACCGGCACCTTGAAGGCCGCCCCCGACCAGATGACCTTGCCGCCAGTGCCGCCGCGGACCGTCGTGACTTGCCCGATGCGCGTCGTCGCGACATCTCCGACCGCTTCGAAATCATGGCCCAACGGCGCCTTCAAAGAGGGTTGCATCCAGAGACGCACACGCATCAGACCGACGAGTTCACCAGTGCCCACGGAACCGACGAACCGGACCGGGCTGGCGCCCAGATTCGACACACGGCAACGATCGCCGCGGCGTTCGAGATGGAGGAGGGTGTCGGTGAAGGTCAGCTCGGTGCCGTCGGGCATCGTGACGCGGAAGGGGCGCAACCCCGCCTTGATCCACATCTGAGCCGCATCGCGCAGTTGCAGGCCGACCTCCGTCGCATCCATGACCGTCACCGTCATCGAGCACGGCCCACGCGAACGGATGTCGCCGCCGGCGTGCAGGATGAGCTGGAACTCGCCCTTGCCGCGCACCTCGACCTGCGAGCCCGCCGTCATGAATCGGAAGCGGTCGTAGAACACGAGCGGAATGAACGCGCGCTCCTCGGGGGGCCGGAACCAGACCCGGTCCGCCGTGCGGACGAGCACAGCCTGCTGCGGCGTCGCGCTGATGAGCTGCTTGCCCATCCCGCCCTCGATCCAGGACGGCCACCGGTTCTTGTCAGCCGGCGAACGCTCGAGTCCCGGGATCTTTCCGGCCTCGATCTCGTCGGGCGACTTGCCGGTGCCGGGGTAGCCACCGTAGCCAGGGACGTTTGAGGGATACGTGGGCAGCCCCTCGTAGTACGGGAACAACTGCTGCATGCCCTCACGGTCGCCGAGATGGAAGAGCATAGGCGCGTCCTTCGGCAGCGCGCTGTACGGGAACATGAGATTCTGCATCCGGCGCTCGCGCTCCAGGCGCTCCTTCCGTTGCTGGATCAACTGCTCTTCCGCGGTGCGCTGGAACGCGTCCCTGCCCTGGTTGATCTGGGCGCTGGCACTCCCGGCGAAGAGCCCCAGGCAACAAGCACCCACCACCGCCCTAGCTCTAGTGCACATTTCTTGTCTCATCTGGATCCATCGTCGCGCAGTCCGCTCGCGCCGGCAACCGCCCCTCTGCTCAGACAGCAAAGAAGCGCTCGACAAAGCCCGTATCGACATCTCCCTTGACGAAGTCTGAGTGAGAAAGGATTTGGAGGAACAACGGAATCGTGGTCGCGACGCCGCTGATCTGCATCTCGACCAGTGCGCGCTTGGCGGTCTGGATCGCCTTCGGACGGCTCTCGCGGTGGATGATGAGCTTGCCGACCATCGAGTCGTAGAACGGCGGCACCTTGTAACCCTGGTAGATGTGCGAGTCCCAGCGGACGCCGGGCCCGCCGGGGACGATCAGGGTCTCGATGGTGCCCGGACTCGGCCGGAAGTTGCGCTTGGGGTCTTCCGCGTTGATCCGGAACTCGAACGCGTGCCCCTGGATCTTCACGTCCTCTTGCTGCACGAGGAGACGCGCGCCGCCGGCGATCCGGATCATCTCCTGGATCAGGTCGATGCCGGTCACCTCTTCGGTGACCGGGTGCTCCACCTGGATACGGGAGTTGATCTCGATGAAGTAGAAGCGGCCGCGCTGATCCAGGATGAACTCGACAGTGCCGGCAGAGTAGTAATCCGCGGCCTTCGCGAGCCGGACCGCCGCCTCCCCCATCGCGATTTTGGTCTCGTCTTCGAGCACGATGCACGGACTCTCCTCGATCAGCTTTTGGTGCCGTCGCTGAATGGAGCAATCACGTTGACCCAGGTGGATGATGTTGCCGTGTTGATCCGCGAGGATCTGCACCTCCACGTGACGCGGGCGCTCGACGAACCGCTCGACGTAGACCGTGTCGTCACCGAACGAGGCCATCGCCTCGGCCCTCGCGGAGTGGAAAGCAGGGATGAGCTCCTC
>CAYYAQ010000055.1:0-6196 GCA_964469555.1 uncultured candidatus Brocadiaceae bacterium
GAGGCAAGCCTGACCTGAAAACGAAGCAAAAAACTCGAAGGCGGAGACGAAGGCTCTCTCCGTCGACAAGACCGGTCGTGAGATCTGCGACGGCGATCGGTGGGACGCGGCCTACGAGCGCGTGAGGGCAAACAGCCTTAAGCAGGAGGGCTGGCTCGGCAAGGTATTGCTCGAGGATCAGAACGGACTGCGGCGACGCGCGGCTGCCTACGGGATGTTCTACTTCAACAACCCGCAGGACGTGATCCACATGATCTCGTACCTGCCTGGCGAGCCGATCCACGAGATTCGGACGGACGGCTATCACCGGGCGTTGGACTTCTTGAAGGTGCACCTTCCACAGAGCGTGCCGCAGAACAAGGCGTCGAAGTTCGCGGGCAGCGGCATCGTGGTGCCGCGCTACAACTTCAACCCGCTCCCGTTCATGCAACTGCTCGAGCAGAAGAGTGACCTGGATCGAGCGGAGGGGCTGTGGGTTCTGAGCGAGGTGCTGCGCATCCGCCCGGACCTGGGCAGGGCGTATTTCGCAGAGATCAGTCACGTGCTGCCAAAACTCCTGACCTCGAAGTCCAAGATGGTGCGGACGCGAGCCGTGGATTTCATGGCGGCGATCGACACCAAACGCGGTCGACCGGCTCTCGCTGATGCGAAAGACGAGGATCGGATGAAGTGGTTCAAGCAACTCGACTACGAGTTGTTCCCACCGATTCGCCACATCTCCACCGGGCGCGTCGAGATCTACCCGAGCACGGACCGCGACGACCTGGTGAAGGCGTGCAAGCAGGTGATGGCTACCGACGACGCACTGCCGAAGGGAACGGCGAAGACCAATCCGACGATGCGCTACGGGTTGCGTGTGAACCACCTGCCCAAACCGCTCGGCCTGCTCGGCATCCCGGCCGGGGCACTGATCGTCGCGGTAAACGGGGGCCCGACTCGAACCAAGGACGAGTTGATGGAGTGGATCAACGATGCGCTGGCGCGGCACAAGAAGATGCTCGCGCAATACGCAACGTACGTGAACGCCCTGAAGCCAGGCCAGGAGAAGCTGCCGCCAGGAATCACTAGCATTCTGGTCGAGTACATCTACAAGGGTCAGGCCAAGATGAAGCAGTTCGACATCCGCTAGTCGACCGAGTAGCGGGCGAACTCACCCCTGAGTCGTGACGCTCGTCAGCCTCGAAAAGATCGAACGCCATTTCGGCGAACTTGTCGTCCTCGACGGCGCCAGCATGCGCGTCGAGGACAAGGACCGCGTCGGCATCATCGGCGGGAACGGCGTCGGGAAGACTACGCTGATCAGGATCCTAGCCGGCATCGACGAGCCGGATCGCGGTGCGCGGAACGCGAAGCGTGGCCTGCGAATAGGGTTCGCTGCGCAGATCCCGAAGTTCGTCGAGAACACGACGGTGCAGGAGTTCGTGCTCCGCGGTGACGGTGAGTTCCAGAAGTTGGAAGAGCGGATCCGGGAGCTCGAGGCGCAGCTCGCGGAGAGCCCTCACGACGAAAAGGGGCTGCAGACGTACGGCGCGCTGCAGGGAGCCTTCGAGGCGGGTGGTGGCTACGAGCGCGAACACCTGTGCGAGCGGGTGCTCGACGGGCTGGGCTTTTCGATGTCGGATCGCGCGAAGAACGTCACGGTACTATCGGGAGGCGAGGGATCGCGGGTAGGCCTGGCGAGTCTCATGTTGCAACCCGTCGACCTCTTGATCCTCGACGAGCCGACGAACCACCTCGATCTGCCGGGGATCGAGTTCGTCGAGCGTTTCATCGGCAGGCATCCGGGTGCGGTCGTCGTGGTGAGCCACGATCGGCGGTTTCTCGATTCTGTCGCGACGAGCATCGTCGAGGTCGAAGACGGGTTGGCGACGAGGTGGAAGGGGAACTACTCCGCGTTCATCGAGCAGACGGATCAGAAGCTGTTGTCGGCGAGCCGCGCCTTCAAGGATCAGCAGGAGTTCGTCAAGAAGGAGATGGACTACATCCGCAAGCACATGGGCAGTCGATGGACTGCGCAGGCGAAGGGCCGACTCAAGCGGCTCAAACGGTTGCAACTCATCCAGCGACCGAAGACCAAGAAGGGTGAACTGAAACTGAAGTTCGTCGGCGGGCGGGGGCAATCGGGGCAGAGCATCCTGGACGTGGAGAATCTCGCCGCTCGTCTTCCGACGGGGAGGGTGTTGTTCGAGGGGTTAACCTTCCGGCTGTATCACGGTGAGACGCTTGGACTGCTCGGACGCAACGGGACCGGAAAGACGACGCTGATGCGCATCCTGTGCGATCGGGCCGCGGCGAGTGCAGGTGAAGTTCGACGCGCTCACAAGGTGCGGGCGGGAGTGTTCACCCAGGAAATGTCGGACCTGCCCACGTCTGGAACGGTGTTGGATGCGCTCGGCGTGCTGGCGCCGCAAGCGACGGGCAAGGAGCTCCGTGATCACCTGGGGTTGTTCATGTTCTCGGGTGATGAATTCGAGGCGAACGTCACGGATCTGTCCGGCGGTGAGAAGCGGCGGCTGTGCCTCGCGCGGCTGATGTGGGGTGAGTACGACTACCTGTGTCTCGACGAGCCGACAAATCACCTGGACATCACGGCGCGTGAAGGGCTCGAGGAGGCGGTGCGCGCCTATCCGGGCGCTGCGTTCGTAATCAGCCACGACCGGTGTTTCCTCGAAGCGGTAACGGACCGGGTGCTCTACCTCGACGAGAATGGTCTGCGCACGTTCGACGGCGGACTCGGGCAGTGCATCGAGGCGCTTCGCGCAGAGCGGTTGGAGCGCAAGGCGCAGCAGCGCGCCGCGAAGTCGAAGTCCGAACCCGCCGCCGCGAAGCCCGCGCCGTCGTCCGGCAAGACGGAGAAGATCCGCAACCCGATGATGTTCCAGAAGCTCGAAGAAGAGATCTTCGCGCTGGAGGAGCAACTCTCCGCCGTGCGTAAGGAGATGGAGCTACCGGAGAACTACGCCAACCACGAAAACCTGCTCCCGCTCCAACAGCGCGAGACCGACCTCAACGCCGAGCTCACCACCGCGTACGAACGCTGGGAGAACTGGTAACTATCGAAACTGTGCCTGGCACAGCCGTCAGGCGATTTCGAGTTCGGCGGCGTACGGCCTGAGGGCGGCGATGATGTCGGTGACGTGGGGGGCGAATTCGACGCCGAAGATCTCGAGGGCGCGTTCGATTTCCTCGCGCTCCACGGTGGCGGCGAACTTGGCGGTCTTGAACTTCTTCTTCACGCTCTTGGGCGTGAGAGTCGTCACGCCCTCGGGACGAACGAGACAACATGCGACGATGAACCCGGTCAGTTCGTCGGTCGCAACCAGGGCCTTCGAGAGAAGCGTGTCGTACGGCACGTTCCACTTCGTGTAGTGCGCCGAGATCGCGTGGGCGATCGTGTCCTCACCGAGTTCACGCAACCGCCCGACGATGCGGTTTGGATGATCCTCCGGCCACTTCTCGTAGTCGGCGTCGTGGAGAAGGCCCGCTATCCCCCACTCGTCGGCGTCCTCCCCGTGCTTCTCGGCCAGGTAGCGCATCGCGATCTCGACAGTGCGAGCGTGGCGACGCAAACTGTCCGTCTCGGTCATCTCGAACAGGATTTCGGCGGCGGCTTCACGCTTCATTTCCCTCGCGACTATATTCTAAGTTCGCCTCATGAGCGACATCGCCGGAGACCCGCGCCACAGACCCGAGCTCTCGAAGCTCTGGATCTTCGCGTTGCTGGTCGCGGTGTTCGCCGTGTACGCGCCAACCCTCGGCAACGACTTCACTCTCGACGACAAGTCGATCGCCCGAACCACGCTACCGAACGGGCAACCAAACGTGATGGTCGCCGAAGTCCGACCGCTGTCCGAGTACTTCACCTCGGGGTACTGGACGGGATCCTCGGGCAAGAAGAGCAGCCTCTACCGACCCTTCACGGTCCTGAGCTACGCCATGACGAACGCGTGGTTTGGAACCGCGGCGACCACACACCACCTGATCAACATCTTCCTTCACGTCTGGGCCGTCCTGTTGGCGTTCCTGCTCCTGACCCGACTCTCGATCCGCCGATTTCCCGCTCTGTTCGGTTCGGCAGCGTTCGGACTCAACGCCATCCACAGCGAAGTCGTCGCCGGAATCGTCGGGCGCGCCGAACTCCTCGCTTTGTGCCTCGGTGCCCAGGCGCTGCTACTGCTCTTCCCCAAGACGCCCCCCTCGCGAAACGTGCGCATCTCGAAGACCGCCGCCAGCGCCGCGCTGCTATTCCTCGCCTTCTGCTCGAAGGAGAGCGCTCTGGCCTGGGCCCCCTTCATCGCCGTCTATGCGATTGCCGACGACCTCGCCCACCAACGCCGCGTCGCCCGCGGACGAGTTCTGGCCGTTCTCGCCATCGCGCTCCCATCGATCCTCGCCTTCGCGTTTCTCCGAAACTCCGCGGTCGGCGAAATCACGCAAGTCGTTCACTACTACGCCAACCCACTCGCACACGTCGACACAACGACCCGCGTCCTCTCCGGCGTGATGATCTGGGGCTTCGGCCTGCTCACGTGCATCTTCCCGTTTCACCTCATCAGCGACTACGGGCCTGTCACATTCGAGCTTGTCGAGACTTTCGGCGAACCTCGCTTTATTCAATCGTGCGCAGTGCTCGTCGGCTCATTCGCTTTAGGCATCGCGCTCGCGCGGCGACACCCACTGATATTCCTCGCGATGGCGTGCTTCCTCGGGTTCAGCTTCGCGACGTCGAACATCCTCTTCGCGATCGGCACAATCTTCGGCGAACGCCTCTACTTCACCCCGAGCCTGGGACTTGGGATCTTCGTAGCTTGGATCGCTTCCAACACCGAACGACGGCTGGTGCTCCTGCCGCTGGCTGCCATGATCCTGATGAGCGGCGGGAAGATCCTCTGGCGCAACGGCGCGTGGGCCAGCGACGCCGATCTGTTCGCCAGCGACGTCAGCACCGGCACGCAGTGCGTGCGCGTCCTGGACCAGAGAGCACAACAGCTTCGCGGTGTCGGCAAGGCCGACGAAGCCGAAAAACTCTGGCGGCGAGCGATCAAACTGGACCCGGAGTACCCGGACGCGCTGTTCAACTTCGCCTCCCAGCTCGGCGCGACCCGCCGCTTCACGGAGGCGGAGGCACTGCTCGAACGAGCGATCGCGACACCGGACTATCGCAGCCCCCGGCGACACATCTACCGACGTAATCTGTCCGTTCTCTTCGAGCTCACGAACAGGAAGGAACAGAGCGTCCAACAACTGCGCCTCGCGTGGCAGGAGGACTCCGCGTTCGAGGCGGTCTGGGAACCGCTGGTCGAACGCACGGTGCTTCACCTGTCCCCCGAGGAAATCAAGCGCATCATCGCGACCGGGGAGGAACGGAATCCCGGTCACGCGACGTGGGTGTTCCTCGCCGCATCCCTCGACCATCGGCGCGGCGACTTCGCTGCCGCCCAACGAGGCTTCCAGCGAGCGCTCGCCATCCGACCCGGTCACGCCCGGACTCGTCTCGAACGCGCCCGAAGCCTGATCGCTGCCGGCCGCCGTGATGACGCCGTGCCGATACTGCGGGAGCTGGCCGCCGACTCCCGCGCACCCAACCATATTCGACAGATGGCCCAGCGAATGGCGCGCTGAGAGCGGAGGGTCCCGGGAAACTCGCAGAAGAGACCTTTGCCAGCGACGTCGAGGCTGGGGACACTTCCGGTTCCCGCCGCCCATCGCAGACCACGCTTGAACAACCCCACCGCACACCTCGAAGCCCGCCTGCAATCCACGCTCGCGGATCTTCCCGAGAACCAGAAGCAGGCCACAAGACTGCAACCTCCCAAGGACCGCAAGTTCGGCGACCTCGCGCTCCCGTGCTTCAACCTCGCGAAGCTCCGCAAGCTCCCGCCGCCAGCGGTGGCGACGCAGATCGCCGAGGAATTCGAAACCGACGAAGTGATCGAGTCAGCGACGGCCGCCGGACCATTCGTCAACTTCAAGTTCCGCCGCGGGGCGCTCGCTCGTTACGCAGTCGAGGGAATCCTCACGAATATCGCCCCGTTCGGTCCCAGCGCCCCGAGCGGCAAGAGCATCGTCATCGATTTCTCGTCGCCGAACATCGCCAAGCCATTCCACATGGGTCACCTGCGTTCGACGGTGATCGGCGGCGCCCTGCGCAGGATCCACAAGTTCCTCGGAGCTGAAGTCCACGGCATCAATCACC
>CAYYAQ010000055.1:6206-30883 GCA_964469555.1 uncultured candidatus Brocadiaceae bacterium
TCCGACGACGAACTGGCTGCGCACCCGATGCAGCACTTGTTCGAGATCTACGTCCGGTACAACAAGGAAAAGAACGACGAGCTCGAGGCAGAGAGCGCCGAGAACTTCCGACGCCTCGAGTCCGGCGAGGACAACGAAGAGCGACAGCTATGGCAGCGGTTGCGCGACGTGTCGCTCGACGCCTTCCAAGGCCCGTACGATCGGCTCGGCGTGGAGTTCGACCACGTGACGGGCGAGAGCTTCTACGAGGACAAGATGGAGGCCGCGGTGCAGCGCGTCGTGGGCGCGGGCATCCTCGTCGAATCAGAAGGCGCGCAGGTCGTGGAACTCGACGGCGGCAACCAGAAGATCCCGCCGTGCATCCTGCGCAAGAGCGATGGTACGACGATCTACGCGACGCGCGATCTCGCGGCGATATTCTACCGGTTGGAGGAGTTCAAGTTCGACCGCGCGCTCTACGTCGTCGGTGGCGAGCAGAAGCTGCACTTCCAGCAGTTGAAGGGTGTCCTGCGCAAGATGGGCCTACCCCAGGCGGATACCGTCGAGCACGTTCCCTTCGGTTTGATCCTCTCCCAGAACGAGGAGACCGGCAAGTGGGGCAAGTTCTCGACGCGGGGTGGCAACGCGATCTTCCTTGACGAGGTCCTGGACGAAGCGGTCGCAAACGTCCGCGGCATCATCCAGGAGAAGAACCCCGATCTCGAAAACGCCGACGAGGTCGCGGAGCAGGTCGGCGTATCCGCGATCATCTTCAACGACCTCAAGAACGGTCGCATCAAGGACGTCAAGTTCGACTGGGAACTGCTTCTCAACTTCGAAGGGGAGACCGGGCCTTACGTCCAATACGCCGTGGCACGCCTTTCTGGGATTCTTCGCAAGGCTGGCGACGGCACGGTTGATCCGGCGACGATCGATTACGATCTCCTCGCCGATGCGGACCAGGTCCTGCTCACCATGCTCGAGTTCGGCCCGACCGTGCAGCGTGCTGCCGACCAGAACGAACCGAGCGTCATCACCAACCTGATGACCCAACTCGCCGGCGACATTCACAGCTACCTGGTGGATCACCACGTGATCCGTGCTGAGGGCGAACTTCGCGCCGCGCGCATCGCGCTGGTGGTCGCCGCCCGTAACTTGATCCGGACCGGCCTTCGCCTCCTCGGCGTGGCGGCACCCGATCGCATGTAGAAACGGAGACCATGAATCTCGACTCATTCCTGCGTGACGTTCCCGACTTTCCAAAACCTGGGATCATGTTCAAGGACATCTCGCCACTCCTCGCGAGTCCCAAGGCGATGGCCTACACGATCGACTCCATGGCCGAGAGGGTGAGCGACATGAAGATCCAGAGCATCGCCGGAATCGAGTCGCGGGGGTTCCTCTTCGGCACGCCGCTGGCGATGAAACTCGGCGTTGGTTTCACGCCGATTCGAAAGCCGGGCAAACTGCCCGCAGACACCACCGCGGTCGAATACCTGTTGGAATATGGGACAGACAAGCTCGAGATCCACAACGACGCCGTGAACGATGGGGATGCGGTTCTCATCGTGGATGACGTCCTTGCGACCGGCGGCACGGCGCAGGCGGCCTGCGAGCTGGTCAAGCTGGTCGGCGGCAGCATCGCCGGATGCCTGTTCCTCCTGGAGCTCGGATTCTTGAACGGTCGAGAGAAACTGACGGGCCAAACCGTGATCTCGCTCTTGATCAACGACTAGAAGCGCTAAGAGCCGCCTGGGCCGCGACTTGGGGATTCTTCTAAAGTTTCGAATGGAATCCGCTTAACAGTTGGCCTACTCGTGCCGATACTAATGGGCCGGCTAGTCGTAGTCGGCATGATCTTTCGCTTCTCGACAAAGGCAAAACCACCGAAAGGTGGCGACGCAAAACCAAGGGCCTACCGCACCGACAGGTGCCACGGCAGCCGGTTCCCGAAATGAAGCTGGGCATGCTGCTCTCTCCCCGAGTTCGCAGCAACCAGAAAGAGCCTGGAGAACAGGGCGTGGGAATCCGCTGAGGTAGGTCGTTGCGAGGAGCGATTCTCGTCAATCGCCCACGACCTATCGGAGTTCTCCCCATGGTACGCTCTTCCGCAGCTCGATCCACCTCTCCCAGCATTTCTTCCAGCGCGTCCGCTCAGGTCGCCACTCGCAAGCCCGCCGGGCGAGCCACGTCGAAGCCCCTCGTGAGCAGGGCCGTCCCGACGACCCGCGTCACAAAGAAGAAGGCCGCGAAGAGTGCGCCGGCGAAGCGGGCCCGAATGAAGAAGGTCGTGGCACCAGCGACCAAAGAATCGACGCGGCCCGCAGCGTTGACGATGGACGACAACCTCGTTCGCCTCTGGCAGACCTACAAGCGCACCAACGACTACAACCTGCGCAATATCCTCATCGAGATCCACATGCCGCTCGTGCGCATGATCGCCGAGCGCCTGCTGCAGACTCTCCCCAAGTCGATCGAGCTCGAGGATCTGACGAGCGCCGGCACATTCGGCCTGATGGACGCGATCAACGGTTTCGATCTGAGCCGCGAAATCAAGTTCAAGACCTACTGCACGACTCGCATCCGTGGTTCGATCCTCGATGAGCTGCGCTCCCAGGACTGGGTGCCCCGCCTCGTCCGACTGAAGGCTCACCGACTGGAGAAGGCGATTCGATCCCTCGAGGGGAAGCTCGGTCGGGACCCCAACCAATTCGAACTCGCTGAAGCGATGGAGATGAACCTCGACGAGCTTCAGGCCACGCGCGCGGAGGCCAAGGCCAAGACGATCTTCTCGCTCTCGGAAAAGTGGGACGACAGCAACGACGACAACGAGATGGAAAAGGTGGAGATCCTCGCCGACAAGAAGTGCACGGATCCCGTCCAGACCATGCACCAGAAGGACGTGCTCGAGCTGATCACGGCCAACCTCACCAAGAAAGAGCGGCTGATCATCATCATGTATTACTACGAAGGTCTCACGATGCGCGAGATCGGCGAGATCATGGAGCTGACCGAGTCCCGCGTTTGCCAGATTCACAGCAACGTGATGTCGCGGCTGAGAGCTCAGCTGGATCGCGTCAACTTACAGGTGCGCTGAGCGGTCGCATGTGTTCGTTGCCGGCGAGGACAGGTCCTTACGCGATGACCGCACCGTAGACATTGCGACGGTTGTAGGGCCCGAGGAGTCGCTGGTTCATCTCTGACGTGAACTCCACGGAATGGCTCTCGCCGTCGAAGTCCTCCCACTCGAGGAAGAAGCGCGTCGAGTATGTCTCCAGACCCCGGTGCGAACAAAACACCTTGGGCAAAGGCAACGCCGCGGTCGCGGCGGCGATCGCCTTCACGGACTGCAAGCCACATAGGTCCGCGACGGTCTGCAGAAGACCCAGAGCCAGCAGAAACCACGCGGCCCGACTCATCGGTTCCCCCCCGCGAGTGGCAGAGCCGACCAACGTCGCCGCCTCTTCGGGGCGTCTGGACTCCACTCCGCGGCTTTGATCACATCAGGCATCGACGCTCGGGGCGCCGCCAGCACGTCGAACGCCAGCAGCATTCTCCCGAGTCGACGCTCCTGCTCCGGCTCGAATCCGCATTCGCTATCGAACTCTCTCGGGTTGTGGAACGTCCCGAACATCATGTCCCAGATCGGGAGGTCACTGAAGTTGCGGAAGTGGGCCCCGCGCTCGTGATGGACACAGTGGCTTTCCGGTCTCTGGAACAGGAATCCAATCCAGTAGGGAGTGCGCGCGTTCCAATGGTAGAAGAGCTCGGCGAGGCCACTCAACAGAATCGCGCCCACGGCCGCCTCCGGCGAAAGCCCGACAAGAAAGTAGAGGATCGCGCTCGAGAGAACGCCGTTGACCAGGACTTCCAGTGGGTGCTTGTAGAAGCTCGTCACGACCTCGATACGACTCGGGCTGTGATGGACCTGGTGGAAGACCCGCCAGAGGATCGGCACGGTGTGGCGGTAGCGATGCCACCAATAAAACACGAACGTCATCGCGAAGTAGCCTGCGAACGCCCCGCCAAGGGCGCCGAGCCCTTCGGTCGCCCACGGTCGGCGTTCCAGCATCCACCCATCCCACACGCTGCCGGCGATGAACACCATCGCGGCTTGCATGCCGTTGAGCACGGCTACTCGCCACCACCACCCTCGGACCTTGGCGAGGCTCCTCCCGGGGTACCGCAGTTCGAAGACAAACATGGCGGCGGCGATCAGGACTACGATTCCAGCGACAATCACGTTGCACCTCCTGTGCGAGACGGTCAGCGATAAGTGTGGCCCGGCGTGACGTCATGCTGGGGTGATTCATAGCTCCATATCAATAAGCATTGCTTATTGATTACCCCCCACGACCTCCTCCGGACCGATCCCGAAATCGATCGAAAATCCCGATGTTGCGGGGGCATTGGGTTCAGGAGGTCCCTACACTCTGGCGCCCTCAGGGGCCCATACAGGGCGTTTTGGCAATTCACGCCCGACCTCATCCCGACGCCGCACCCGCGCTCTAACGTTCATGAACATAATCGTTTGCATCAAGCGTGTCCCCTCGACTACCACTGCGATCAAAGTGGCCGACGACGGCGTTTCCATCGACGGCAGCGGCGTCGAATACGAATTGAACGCCTACGACGAGTTCGCGGTCGAGCAGGCGCTGCAGACAAAGGAAGCCGTCGGCGAAGGCGAGGTCACGGTCGTGACACTCGGGACGAGCGACGCGATCAAGGAACTGCGGGACTGCCTCGCCCGGGGAGTCGACAAGGCGGTGCTCCTCAAACATGAGGGACGCTCCGACGCATTCGCGACCGCCGAGATGCTCGCCGCCTGGCTCGGCACTCAAAACCCCGACGTCATCTTCATGGGCAAGCAAGCCGCCGACTCGGACAACAGCCAGGTGCCACAGCGCGTGGCGACGATCCTCGGTTTCGGATGCGTGTCCGAAGTGAAGAGCTTGTCGTTCGTGGACGGCATGTTCACGGCCGAACGCGACATCGAGGGCGGTCGCGAGATCGTCCAGTGCAAGACGCCGGCCTTGATCTCGACCAGCAAAGGACTCAACGAGCCGCGCTACGCCAACCTGAAGGGCATCATGAAAGCGAAGAAGAAGCCGTTGGAGGAGGTCGACGCCACGGCATCGGAGTCCGCGGTTTCCGTCGTCTCGCTCGAGTTGCCACCGCCGCGCGCCGCGGGCCGCATCGTCGGCGAAGGCGTCGACGCCGTGGGCGCTCTCCTCGACGCCCTGAAGAACGAAGCCAAGATCCTATAGCCCTCGAACGCTGCCATGTCACAGAACATCGTTGTCATCGCCGAAGCTCGCTCGGACCAGCTCAAGAAACCCTCCCTGGAAGCCGTGTCCGCGGCGGTCGACCTCGCCGGCAAGATAGGTGGTCAAGTCATCGCCGTCCTGATCGGCGCCTCGCTCAACGCCGCAAAGGCCGAATTGGCCAATTCAGGAGCCCACAGAGTCGTCTGCGTCGAAGCCGATCACCTCGCGAACTACAGCGGTGACGGCTATTGCCGCGCTGTCGTCGATGCCGTCGCCGAGCTCGATGCGGGCGCGATCCTCATGTCTCACACGGCGATGGGCAAGGACCTCGCTCCCCGTGTCGCTGCGGCGTTGAAGACGGGCCTGATCAGCGACGCGACCGCACTTCACTTCGACGACGGCAAGCTCGGCGCCACGAAACCTGTGTACGCCGGCAAGGCGTACATCAAGTGCACGTCCGAGCAGTCTCCATTCATGGCGACGCTGCGACCGAACAACTTTGAAGCGAACAGTACTGGTACTGCCGAAGTGAGCAGCGCTGCACCGTCGTTCGGAGCCGAGGAGCTCAAGGCGATCGTGACCGAAGTCGTCGCCGGCGCCGGCGCCGGCGTGCCCCTTGTGGAGGCGAAGATCGTCGTCTCCGGTGGACGCGGCTTGAAGGACCCTGAACACTTCCGCCTCATCGAAGAGCTCGCGAGTGCGTTCGGAAGCGGCAACGCTGCGGTCGGCGCTTCGCGGGCCGTGGTCGACGCGGGTTGGCGGCCACACCGCGAGCAAATCGGGCAGACGGGCAAGGTTGTCGCGCCGACCCTCTACATCGCGTGCGGCATCAGCGGCGCCATCCAGCACCTCGCCGGCATAAGCACAAGCAAGTGCATCGTGGCGGTCAACAAGGACCCCGAGGCGCCGATCTTCAAGATCGCTGATTTTGGCATCGTCGGCGACGTGTTCGAGGTATTGCCAGTGCTCACCGAAGCGGTTCAGGCTGCCGTGGCCCAGTAGCCAGGCCGGGCGACCGCCGTAGCAACGGTGCATTTGCGGGGATTCGTGTCCCCAGAACTCCGGGTAAGGGACAAAGTCCACTGCCTGTCGGCCCCTGATTCCCACCAGGATCACCCATGAAGCCCACCCACGCCTTCCTCGCCACCCTGACGATACTCATCACCCTAGGCATAGCTGTCCCCGCCAATGCCCAAATCCAGTGGGCCAAGTCGGTCGACGCGGCCCTCGCGAAGGCCAAGGCCGAGAACAAGGTGATCTTCGTCGCCCTCAACATGGACGGCGAACGCGCCAACAACCAGATGGTCGGGGAACACTACCGCGACTCGGAGATTCAGAAACTGAGCCGTCACACGATCAACCTGTTCTGCTCGAACAACGTTCACAAGAAGACCGGGAACTGCACGAGGTGCAAAGGCACGACCTGCGCGATTCACCGCGACAACGACTTCCAGGTTCGCCGCAAGTTCCTGAACGTCGACGGCAACGAAGCCATCGTCGCGCCGCAACACCTGTTCGTGTCGCCGGAGGGCAAGATCATCACTTCCGTCTCCTACTTCATCACGAAGGGCGAGCTGGAGTGGATGTTCGTGAACGCGATCCGCGAACTGAACCCTGAGTTCGCGTGGACTCCGCGCGGACGTAGCCGAGCGCCCGAGAAGTACCTCAAGGGCGGAGCCGACAAGACAAAGGCCGAGAAGCCGCCGACAAAAGAGGAAGTCCAGAAAGCGCTCAAGGACATCAAGAAAGTCGCCGGCGCGCGTGGCGGTGGACGCGGCGGCTGGCGCGAGATTATCGAGGCAGCACAAAAGAACTCTCGCATCGTCATTCGCAGCGACGACAAGCGCGCCCTTGACTGGGGACAGAACACCCTCCGCAGCTACGGGCGGTTCCGCGATGGACTGATTCGCGACATCGGCAAGGTCTCTCCGAAACCGTGGTCCAAGGTGATTGAGGCGTACCTCACCGACACGAAGGACGAGACGAGAAAGACCGTCGCGATCGCTCTCGAACAACTCGCAAACCCGAAGTCCGTCAACCCGCTTCGCAAGGCTGCGAAGAAGGAGAAGGAAGACGACATTCTCGGGCGCATGCTGCGCGCACTCGCGGCAAGCGGACCGGGCAAGTCCACGGCAATCTCGACCGTGACGAAGGCGGCGAAGTCACACAAGAAGGCGAGGGTTCGCGCCCACGCCATCGTCGGCGTCGGCAAGATCGAGAAGCGCGAGGCCGTCACCACGAGCCTGCGCGTGGGACTCCAGGACGAGGATGCGCTGGTGCGAACCGTGACCGCCTACGTAATCGCGATTCGACAGGACAAATCTCTCCTGGACCACCTCGTCGCGAGCCTACAGGCCGAAACCGAAGACAGCGTCAAAGCTTGGTTCGAGAAGGCGATCAACGCGGTGAAGTCCGGCGACACGAAGGCCTTCAAGAACTTCCTGCCGAAGATCCTCGACGGTAATGAACCCGGAAGCGAGATCGATCGACTGCGCGAGATGGCGGAGGACTTCGATCGAGGAGATGGCGGCAAGAAGGACGGCGAGGACAAGGACAAGGACAAGAAGGGCAAAGACGGCGACAAAAAGAAGGAGAAGAAGTAGCGCCGCCGCCAACGCGTTTCGTGCTCCCATTTGTGCATGAGGACTCGCAACACCGCCGTCTGTCTCTCACTGGCCCTGCTCGCGACTAGTTGCGCCGGGTCGCTCGACCGGACAGTTCGCGCAGAGTGGCTACACGAGGGAGGCCCGCCGACGGCGATTCCGATGGACGTGTTGCCATCGAATCACATCTACGTCCCGGGCGTCATCGCCGGACAAGAAACGGAACTGCTCGTCGACACCGGCGCAGGAATCACGGTTCTGGACAACCAGTTCGCGAGGAAACTCAATCTCAAGCGATTCCGCGCGGTGACTGCGTCGGGGGTCGGTGGCACGGTGACCGGCAGCTACGTCCGCGTCCCTTCGATCCGCGTCGGGGATCTGATCCTGCGGAACGTGTTGGCGATCGCAATAAACCTCTCGCCGATCGCCCGAATCGTCGAACACGATATCCCGGTGATCCTCGGCAAGGAGTTCTTCAAGAGCGCCGTCGTCGAGATCGACTACCCGCGGTCCCTACTGGTTTGCCACCGGCGCGAAGGATTTCGCTACAAGGGAGACGGGCGAACGGTGCCACTCCGGTCGAGTAGCTCCGGGCTGAAGAAGGTGCGCTGCCAGATCGAAGATCTTCCGTCCGCGTGGTTCCAACTCGACACAGGCAGCGGGAGGTCGGTCAGCGTGTTTCAGGAGTACGCAGCTCGCCACGGAATCCTCGAGGGGCGCACTCCGCGATCCACCAGGATTGGCGGCGGCGTGGGTGGGTTCGCTACAGAGTCGGTGGCGTCCATGCGCAAGTTCACATTCGCGGGATTCGATCTACACGAAGTGCCGGCGAACTTTCCGACACCGGATACAGGGGCCTTCGTGAACAAGCCATACGCGGGAAACCTGGGCGGCGGAATCCTGCGACGCTTTCATCTGTGGATCGACTTCGATCGAAACCGGATGCACGTCGAGGCAGGCCCAAAGATCCACGTGCCGTTCGACCGCGACCGCCTCGGGCTCGTCACACTGGTTCGCGGCAGGGCGCTCGTCGTCTTGCACGCGTCACCGGGAAGCCCCGCTGAGAAGGCGGGCATCAGACGTGGGGCGAAGCTCGTACGCGTCGACGACCACCCCGGTTCCCCCGACCAGTTGCGGAAGCTGCTGCGCGACGCCTCGAGGCGGCCAGACGGTGCGACGGTCCGGATCCGCGACGCCGAAGGCAAGGACCACCGCATCACTTTGGCGACGCACTACAAACCGTGAACCCGCGATACCGCACCTAGCCCGCTTCTCTCACCATCTCGCTACGAGGCTGGCGAGAGAAGCGGGCTAGGGCAAACGCCACCGAGCCTGGCGGAGAATGGCCTTCGCACGCCCCTTCATCGATTCGTACCAAACGCTGACGAGGGAGCCATCGGCGACCTGAACTGTCGACGGGTAGCCGAGGTCGCTCCCAGCACCATCGTCGGAGATCGTCAATGGCTTGGACCACGTCGCACCTCCGTCCTCGCTGAGCCGCGCGAGGTTGCCGAACGGTTTCCGTCGATGCCCGTAGCTCATGAGCAGCCGACCGTCTCGCAGCTTCAGAAGATGTGACGGTAACCCCCACACGCCGATGGACCGAGGTTTCGACCAGGTCTTGCCACCGTCACTGGAATGGCATTGGAGCGTCTCGCGGTAGTTGGTGCGGTTGTGGTTGCGGATGTGGACGACGATCCTCCCGGAGGTCTCGACGGCGTGGAGTTCGTGGTAGTCCTGATGTCGGTCCCCTCCGCGCGTGGGGATCTCGGCGAGCCACTTCCATGTCAGGCCATCGTCCACAGATATGCACACTCCAACGCGGCGATCTTGCCACAACCGGATCCCGGCGTAGAGGAGACGCTTGTCCGAGAGTTCGATCGGTCCGTGTGGCGAGTTGACAATAGAGTCGTAGCGACGCGACCACGTGAGGCCGCCATCCGTGGACCGGATCATCCAGACGCCGAGCGCCTGCTTGCGCTGCGCAGCGTCAGCGCGGGCGTGCGCCGATCGCCAACGAACGAGTCGCGCCTTCGGCCAGGAACTCGGCGACTTCTCCGCTCGCACGAGCTGCGCTTCGTACGCGAGCGACGAGAAACTCGTGGCGAGCAGAGTGCCCTTGCTTGTCTCCATCACGCCCGCATCGCGATCGTCGATGGGACCATCGAGGATGACCCGCGGCCACGACCACGTCTTGCCATCGTCCGAGGAAGTCATGTACTCGACGCGTCCGAAGGGACAGACGTGCTCATCGCGGCCTCCCGAACAGACGAGAACCAACTGCCCGTTGCGCCGACGCGTGATCGTGGGCCAACCGTGGTAGAGACTCGCGTGCTTGCTGATGACCCTCAGCTCACGATCCCAGGAATCCGAACACGGAAACTGCAACGCGGCCACGCCGGAAGCACACAGGAACTCACGTCGATCCATAACCAATCCTCTCGATACCGTGCCAGGCACAGTATCGAAAAAACTCAGGGGCGGGGACCAAAGATGCCGGTACCGACGCGGACCATTGTCGAGCCTGCGCCTATCGCAGCGGTCATGTCGTCGGTCATCCCCATGCTGCGCGTGGGGAGGGGGAGGCCGACATGCTGACGGAGGTCTTCGTGCAACGAAGCGATGCGTTGGAACACGGGCTGCGGGTCGCCGTGCAGCGGGCCCATCGCCATCACACCGGCTGGTCGGAGTTGCGGGCAATTGTCGACGACGTGGCGGAGAAGTTCTGCGGCACCGGCGGGAGTCGCGCCGTGCTTGGATTCCTCACCCGTCGCGTTGACCTGAATCAAGACCGAAAGCTCCCGTCCCGCGTCGGCGAGGCCAAGCTGCAACGCGTCCGCCAACTTGATCCGGTCGAGACTCTGCACAAGCACGAGAGACGGAACGCGGAGAAGCGAAGAGACCTTGTTCGACTGCAGACTGCCGACGAAGTGCCACTCGACCCCGGCGTCCCCGAGCACCTCTGACTTCTCAACGAGCTCTTGGACGCGGTTCTCGCCAAATAGAGAGAGCCCGGTCGCTTTGGCCTGAAGAATCGCCGCCGGTGGATGTCGCTTGCTCACGGGCAGCAGGGAGACCGTCGACGGATCCCGACCGCAGGACTCGCACGCGACCGCGATCTTCGCGCGAACCGCGGTGAGCCCTTCGAGAATCGTCATGTGCAATCGTCCCAGTGCGCAGTGAGCGGACCCGGAAACAACACACGTCCACGCCGCAACACCTGATCGCGACCATCAAACTTGTAATGAGTCAGCAGCGTGTCGAACGCGTCGTACTCGTCCACCCGACGCACCCAATCCCGAAGCACCATCGCGACGCGCGGGTCACCCTCGTGGTTGTCTCCCAGGTACCGGCACAGATGATTCATGAAGCGCATCGTCTCCTTGCGGAACACATCGTCGGAGACTTCGTCCAGATCGAACCCCATCTCCGTGAGAAGATCGGTTCGGAACTCGAATGCGATGCTCGACAAGGACTCGCCCAGGAGGATCCGTTCCACGACTTCCACAAATTCCGCCATAGATCCACGACTCAGTGGCGGAAGTGTCGCGTGCCGGTGAACACCATCGCGATTCCTGCCGCGTCGGCCGCCGCGATGACTTCGTCATCCCGCTTACTCCCGCCGGGTTGAATCACGGCGCTCACGCCAGCGGCGGTCGCCGCCTCGAGCCCGTCCGCGAACGGGAAGAACGCGTCCGAAGCGAGCACGGCACCGGACGCCTTCGCACCGGCCTTCTCCACCGCGATCTTCACGGAATCCACGCGGCTCATCTGCCCAGCACCGACCCCTACCGTGGCATACGTGCCGTCCGAGAGAGCCGTGGCCAGCAGGATCGCGTTGCTCTTGACGTACTTGCACACACGCATCGCGAAGTCCAACGCACCGAGCTGCAGGTCCGACGGTTGGGTCTTCGTCACCACCGTCTTCTCGTCGTGCAGGAAGCTCGGTAGATACGTCTGCGCGAGGAACCCGCCGGACACCTGTCGAAGGAGAACCTGCTCCTCCCCCGGAGGCACGCCGCCGAGATCGATGATGCGCACATTGCCGCCCCACTTCGCACCTTTGAGAATCTCGAGCGCGTCACTGGCGATCGCGGGAGCCACGATGGCTTCGAGGAAACCCGCCTCGCTTGCCATCGCCTCGGCGATTTCGGCGGTCAACTCGACGTTCAACGCGACGATCCCCCCGAACGCGCTCACCGGATCCGCTGCGAGCGCGGCCGAAAACGCCGTCCGCCCATCCGAACCCGAACCGACACCACACGGGTTGCAGTGCTTGATGATCGCACACGTCGGGGCTTCGAAGTCGAGCGCGACGCCCATCGCCGCGTCGAGGTCGAGGATGTTGTTGTAGGACAGCTCCTTGCCCGACAACTGCTTGCCAGCCACGAGACTGGGCGTCGCAGCATCGGGATCGCGGAAAAACGCCGCCTGCTGGTGTGGGTTCTCGCCGTAGCGCAGCGACTGGATCTTCTCGCCGACGAATCCTGACCAGGAACCGAATCGTTCCCCGCTCCGCTCGCAACTTTCTCGCGCGAACCACCCGGCGATCGCCGTGTCGTACGACGACGTGTGTGCGAATGCCTTGCCAGCGAGTTCGCGCCGCAGGTCGGTCGAGAGTGCACCTCCGCGAAGCGCTTCGAGAACCGATCCATAGTCATCGGGGTCGACCACCACCCCGACGTGCTCGTGGTTCTTCGCCGCGCTGCGAATCATGGTCGGGCCGCCGATGTCGATGTTCTCGACGACATCCGCCCGCGACACACCTTCTTTGCGCGCCGTATCCCGAAACGCATAGAGGTTGACGACGACCAGCTCGATGCTGTGCATGCCGTGTTCGGTCATCGACGCGCGATCACCCTCGACATCGCGCCGCGCCAGGATGCCGCCGTGCACCATCGGGTGCAGCGTCTTCAACCGACCGTCCATCATCTCGGGGAACCCGGTGTAGTTCGCGACCTCTTCGACCGCGACGCCACCCTCGGCGATCGCCCGATGCGTCCCACCCGTGGAGAGGATGGTGAACCCCAACTCAACGAGATCACGGGCAAAGTCCACCACGCCCGTCTTGTCGGTCACGGATATCAACGCACAGCGCCTCATGAGTTACTCCTGTCCTTTGAGATAGGCTTCGATGAACTTGTCGATATCACCGTTGAGAACATGGTCGATGTCGGACGTCTCGACGTTCGTGCGAAGATCCTTGACCATCTGGTACGGGTGCATCACGTACGACCGGATCTGGTTACCCCAGGTGATCGAGCCACGGTCACCGTAGAACTTCGCCAATTCCTCGTTCCGCTTGGCCTGTTCCAGTTGATAGAGCTTGCCGCGCAGAGCCTTCATCGCCGACGCCTTGTTCTTGTGCTGGCTGCGCTCGTTCTGGCACTGCGCGACCTCGCCCGTCGGAAGGTGCGTGATCCGCACGGCGGAGTCCGTCTTGTTGACGTGCTGGCCGCCCGCTCCGCTAGCACGATAGGTATCGATGCGAATGTCCTTGTCCTCGATCTCGATCTCGATGTTGTCGTCGAGTTCGGGGAGGATCTCGACCGACGCAAAGGAGGTCTGCCGGCGGGCATTGCCATCGAAAGGCGAGATGCGGACCAGTCGATGCACACCCTGCTCCGCCTTGAGGTTTCCGTATGCGTACGGGCCCTTGAAGAACAGCGTCGCCGAGCGAATCCCTGACTCCTCGCCGGCCTGGTAGTCCCCCTGGATGACTTCGAAATCCCTCGAATCACCCCACTTCGCGTACATCCGCAGGAGCATCTCGGCCCAGTCCGCGGCGTCGATCCCGCCAGCGCCGGGAGCGAGTTTCATGATCGCATTCCCCGCGTCGTGCTCACCACCGAGCATCAGCTGGAATTCGAGCTTGGCGAGGATCTCATCGATCTGCTTCGTCAGGGCGCAGAGGTCGGCCTCCACCCCGTCCGCGTCTTCTTCGCCGAGCTCCACGAGCACGTCCCCGTCATCGATCAGACGGGCGACCCGCTCGAGCGGCGACACGACAGCGCCGAACTTCTTCTTTTCCTGGACGAGTCCTTGCGCCAGTTCCTGATTGTCCCAGAAGCCAGGCTGGGTCATCCGATGCTCGATATCCTTCAGCTGGCGGTGGCTCGCCTCATAGTCAAAGAGACACCTTCAGCTGTTTCACGCGGGTCACAGACTGAAGCAGGGAATCACGGTGCACATTCAGAGACATTGGGCGAACGGTACCACGCCGGAGACGCGAGTTCCACCGCCGAGATGGGCCTCTACTTCACGCCACTCGACTTGGGGGCCTTCCGCGGCAGCCCGATTGGGATCTGCTGGACGCCCTTCGCCCGCATCAGTTTCTCGATGTCATCCGGGCGCGAAGGCAAGTGCCCGGACAGGTTCACGCAGCCCTCCTTGGTCACCAGAATGACGTCCTCGATGCGACAGCCCATGCCCTTGCGACTGAGATAGGCGCCCGGCTCGACCGTGATCAACATCCCGGGCCGCAACTCATCCCCGCCGACGTCGTGCACCGCCAGCCCCACGTGATGACACGGCCCGTGTCGAGAGAAGTAGCCGCGCTTGCGCAACTCCAGGCTGCAACGCTGGCCGATTTTTCGCAGCGAAGCACCGGGCTTCACCATGGCGATCAAGATCTTTTGCACATCGTAGACGTCCTGCACAAGCTTGCGCTGTTCGTCCGTGAATTTGCCACTGACCGGGAACGTACGGGTTACGTCCGACGCGTAACCCTGCACGGTCGGCGCGTAGTCCATGACGACGAGTTCGCCAGCAACAGTTTTCTTGCGGTTCGCGTCGTAGTGCAGAACACAGCCGTTCGGGCCCGCGCCGACGATCGCGGCATAGGCGTCGGGACCGGCGCCCATCCGGTCGAAGACGTAGCGCGCCGCGGCAGCGATCTGGTACTCGTAGACTCCGGGCTCCGTGCTCTTGATCGCTTCCGCGATGCCGGCACAGGCGATTCTCGTTGCGGCGCGGACGCGATCGATCTCCTCCGGCTGCTTGATGCTTCGCAGCTCACGGATCGCCGGATCGACGTTTCGGATCGCGACGCCCTCGAACAGCTTCTCGAGCGCGTCGCGGAATGCCTTCTCGCGGGATGGCCGACGGTCGAATCGGTCCGCGGTCATCGCCCCGACACCGCCTCTCGCGGAACTCGGAGTCGAGGTCTGGTTCGGCTGGGGCGCGAACGTCGTCCACACGTCCGGTCGCTTTTGGTCGCCTTCGGGATCGATGTGCTTGCGGAGGATCCGGCGCAGCGAACGGTAGTTGCCGACCTCGTCGAACTTCGTCTTCTCGGCGGATGCTTCGTTCGGGACCAGCCGTCCACCCTCCCACTGGGCCGTCCAACGGCTGTAGGGTTCGACGAGCAGCAGGTCCTTTTCCGTGTCGCAGAAAAGGATCAGCGCGGCGTTCTGCTGCACGACGCCCGTCAGATAGTAGAAGTCGTGGTCTTGGTAGAATTTGGCGTTGTCCGCGCGCCGGGACGCGCCGCGGATGACGACGATGCCCCCACCGAGCTTCTTCATCAGCGCCGCGCGCCGTGCCTTGAAGAAACTCGACGGCGGGGTCGAAGTCGGTTCCTGGGCCTTCAGTGCACAGGCGAAGAGGCCCGAGAGGGCGACGACGAAGGCGAGGTGCGAGGCTGATCTCATGGGATGCCAGAGGCCCGGTGGACTGTCGGGGAGGTAGATCCTACCCCACCTACGCACCAGTTCCCCGCGGTGCGCGGGCTTCCTCCGAAACGTCTGGCCGCAAGCCGACCCCCGACGCTACGTCGCGCGGGAGTTCTCGGCGGTCGCCGAATCGTGATTCGCTCGGCGACGGTAGGCCGCAGCCGAAGCACCGTAGGACTTCAGCTTGTTGTAGAGGGTCTTCGTGTCGATCCCGAGGATGCGGGCCGCGCGGGTCTTGTTGCCACCGGTCGATGACAACACGCGCAGGATGTGCCGCTTCTCGATCTCGGCCAACGAGGTTCGCAGAACGTCCCCATTCGGATCCGCCTCGCCAACCAGGCGGCGCAGCGTCGCGGCGCCTTCGAGGAGGATGATGTCGTGTTCCGCCCCCTCGATTCGCCCGCGCAGCTCGTCCACGGATTGGCAGGTGGTTACAAGACATCCCCAGTCCGCAATCTGCCCGGCGAGAGCGGTCGAGTAGGGATCACTGGGTGAAAACAGCAAGAGCCTCTTGCCTAGCGACATCGGCATTCCTCGGAGCGAGAGTTGCCACCACGGAACGGGGCGAGTTCACGCGGGAGCGAGTGTGGATGAGGGTCGTCGAAGAGTTACGAACCTCAGGGATCAACCAATAGCCAAACAAGCGGGTCATGTTCCCTGACTTTTGCCAAATTTGCGGAACGTGACATACAACCGCCCGCATCTGTCATTCCACCAAACGGATACGCTGTTCGGCGACGAGTCTGATGGAGCCGTCTTGTCGCAACTCTGCGAGCATCGAATCTCGCAACCATCCCGGCGACACCTGATGGTTCGCGACGCGCGCGAACTCCGTAAAACCGTCGCCGCCCCTGGCGAGGAATGAGTTTGTGGCGATGCGGTAGCGCGCCGTGGCCTCGATGGGACGGCCTCCGACCTCAACCGATGCGAGTTCGCGCCGACCACCGACGACGCGGAACGCGTACCGACCGCCGTCGATCTCCAGAGGTTGGCGCCCTGGTCGAAAACCTTGCGCGAGAAGTGTATGCAATTGCACACCCGTCATCTCCATCGTGACGACCGTATTGTCGAAGGGAAGAAGTTCGAACACCTGACGCCTGGTGATCGGTCCGAGCGCGATCGTCGTGCGGATGCCGCCCTTGTTCATCAAGCCGACGTCCGCGCCGCCCCGCCGCCGGATCAATCCTGCCAGGTAGTTGCCCCCCGGGGTGGAGAAGGGTCTGCGCACGCCCAGATCCTTCGCTCCTTCGACCCGACCGACAGGACGGTCCCACTTCGGACCGATGTGGGGGAAGGTCGTAGCCAGAAACGACACGGTGTCGGCATCGAGGCCCTCCGATGGATCTACGGCCACGATGGGCACAAGCCGGACGGAGCGGACGACGAAGCCGGGTGTGTCGCGCCGCAGGTCGATTTCGACGCGGCTCACCGAGCCACCGCGACCCGCAGACTGCACGATCCACGTCCGGCCCACCTCGCGTCCCTTCGGTAGCGCTGTGTGGCTGTGCCCACCGAGGATGAGATCGATCGAAGGGAAGGCGCGCGCGAGCTGCACGTCCTTCTCGATGCCGCAGTGCGTGATCAAGACCACGGCGTCGGTGCAGGCCTCGAGTTCCGGAAGCAGCTCGCGCACGGTGTCGATCTCGTCCGCGAATTCAGCGTCGCCGAATGGTCCGGTGGAGACGTTCCTCGTATCGGCTGCGACCAATCCGACGATCGCGATGCGGACCCTACCCACGGTCTCGATCCGGTACGGCGTCACGTAGGGCAGCGATGAGCCCAACCGGTCGCGGATGTTCGCGCAGAGCACGGGATGACGGGCATTCCCGATCAGCCGAATCAGGTTGGCCTCGCCGTAATCGTATTCGTGGTTGCCGACGGTCACCGCGGTGAAACCGAGGCGGTTGCGGCACGCCATCAGCGAATGACCGTGGTCCTCGTTGCCTTCCGGCGTGCCCTGGAACCAATCCCCCCCGTCGGTCACCCAGACGACCGTGCCGGGTTGCGCCCCTTCTCGCTCGCGACGGACGTAGTTCGACACCGCGTGGAAACCGCCCAGTCTCGATGCCACCACGCCGGGTCGCGTCGATGGGCGCCACGATGTGATCTGGCCGTGGAAGTCGTTGAAGTGCAGGATCACCAGCCGATCAGGCGTCGTGCACGCCGACAACAAAAGCAGAAACAGCGCGGCCAGAACACAGGCCGAACTCCCTCCCGGCGTTGCGCGGCGCATCACTTCCCTCCAGCGACCGTGAGCGTGCCCTTCTCGGCGATCACGTGCACGCGGTGTTCACCCGCACCGATCTTGCCCTTGACGACGCTGCCCTCACCGAACGGCTCGCTTTTGAAACCAAATACGTTGCGGATGCTGCCCGTGAGCGACTTGGCGTGGAGGTCGATGGAAGAATGCTCCGGCAGATACACGGCGACTTCTCCGACGCTGTTGACGATGCTGACCGGTCCCGAGACCTCGGCGAAGGTGACTCGCGTCTTGCCGCTCGCCTTGAGGCTCAACGGACCGCGGTGCTGGTCGACGATCGTATCCCCGTCGCCGTTGCCCACCGTGAGCGGGGCCGCCACGTGCATCAGCATGAGACTCCCTGCTTCGACAGTGACCGAGGTCGGCGCCTGGCGGGTGTCCACGCGAATGTTGCCGCGGCTCGACTCGAGTATCACGCTGAGCTTGACCGGAACGGTGATACGCGCATTCAGCTGACGGAACAACCGCGGGGAGACCTGATCCTTTTCATCGCCCTTTTTCGGCGGCAGCCTGCGGAACCCGTCTGGCAGAGGCGGAACCCTGATGATCATCATCTTCGGGTCTCCCGAGTCCACAACTTCAAACGTGAACAGCGAGGCGGTCGCTTGATCGAGGAGCTCTTGAGACGCCGTCGCGCACAGCGACGTTCCTTCGAAGGTGACCTTGCCACTGGAGCCGATCATCACGTCGAGGTTGCCGACATCCGCGACGATCTTGATCGTCTCGACGCCCGCAGCGATCGCAAACTCGCCCTGGATTCGCTCTTCCAACTTGAACGTGTTGAACCCCCAGACCCAGATCAGCGTGATCAGAAGAAACGGGACCACGACCAACCACGGAATCCGGGAGTCAAAGCGCTTCCTTCCGCTCGTGTCTTCAACCAATCGACTATCCTCTGGGGGATGGCGCCTAGCGCGAGAACCAAACAGTGCACCGCCTGCTGGTCCACGATCGATATCGAGGAGATTCAGTGCCCGCAGTGCGACGTGATGCTGCAACAACAGAGACGGGGGCGATCTTTCATCATCGTCCTCGTCGTGACGCTCGCCGTCGGAACCGCCGTATGGGGCTGGATCCAACGACCGGGCGCCAGTGATCCGAGAGCCCAGCGAACCGCAGAGGATACGCGGGACCCGGCTGAAATCGAGCCCGAACGACGACAACAGAATGCCCGCGTGGCGACGCGGAGCGAAACCGCGGGCAAACCCGTTCAGTCCGCCGATATCCGGGTCTCGCCGCTGTGGACGGTCTACGCCGAGGTGACAAAGCGCCCCGTCTTCCTGATCGCGCTCGCGCACAAGGAGACCCGCACCGGACGGATTCACTACTGCCTCCCCGCAGCATTCTTGCCGTCGAACCAAGGCCTGGTCGACAGCGAGGGACGCCCCCTCGAGTTCACGGCGATCACGTGGGAACGTCGGTCCGGCCTTGTGATGTTGGCTGGGGCACCGCCCCAGCCGATCCGGAACGGATTCGCACCGCAGACGGTGCGCGACCATCGCACAATCGCGAAGGGCGAAGCCCTGGTGGCGATCACCACCAACGGATCGAGACGCGAGTTGCACCTGACCCGGGCCGGCTTTCCGATGGTGTTCGACGCGCCTCTCGCGCCGGGTAGCGTGGTCGTCGACGCCTCCGATCGAGTCGTCGCCTACGGCACGAAGCAGGGGGGCCAGCCCGTTCACGTCCTGACGCCATGGCGCGAATGGTGGACGGGGCGAACCTTGCTCGAATTGCAAAAGGAGATCCGCGCCGCTGATCCCGAGCTCATCCTCCTCGACGCGCACCGATTGCTCGACTCCGCGAGCGTGACGATCGAGACCGCAGAGCGAGCCGTGGAGTCGCTCACGCGCGGCCAGCACCTCGCGCGGGACCGCGTCACCATCGAGGCGTTCGACCGGACGCTGCGGTTCGGACACCTGCAGCGCGTGCGCCTGCTGTCGGCGATCAACGGCGTGCGGGCGTTGCAGCAGGCCCGCGCCAGCCTGAGTCTCCTCGGCGCCGATCCGGACATCCTCAGCGACGCCACCGAGCTGGCGATGGACCACGGGGACCCGCGTGATGCGCTCGTGTTCTACCAGTCCCTTCTCGCCACTTCCGCCGACCACGCAGCGAAGATTCGCGACAGGATCGGACGAAAGCTCAAAGCGAAGGCCGACCGGATGCTCAGCGAGAAGCGCAATCAGGAGACGGCTCAGTTGCTCGGCGAAGCGGTGCGGAGCTTCCCGCAGCGCGCGGACCTTCGCATGGTCTACGCGCGCGCACTCAGCAAGCTGGGGGACCGTGTCGCTGCAGGCTTCCAGGCAGGCGAAGCGGCACGACTGGACAAGTCGTACGTGACGCAGGCGCGGCAGTTCACCGGCGCGACGCGGAAGGGCCGACGGGTCGCCATCCCGTTCAACAAGAACGCCGGGGCGATCTACACGACGTGCTCCGCTTCAGGCCGGGACCTCAGCTTCGTGATCGACACGGGAGCCAGCTACACCGTCATCCCTTCGGCCACGGCGAAGGCCCTCGGCCTCATCAAGCGGGACAGCCCGACCGTCGACGTGACGACGGCGAACGGGGTGGTCCAGGCGCGGCAGGTCGTGATTCCGACGTTGACCATCGCGGGGAAGATCACCCTCCAAAAGGTGGGCGCGGTGGTCCTGGACCTGCCCGGAAACCACCATGGCAAGGGGCTCTTGGGCCTCAACGTCCTGCGGCCGCTCAACATGCAGATCGACGACCGCCGCTCCCTGCTGATCCTCCGGCAACCCAGCCGCCGCAAGTGACCCCGGACGCCCCGGAGAAGATGGGCGTCCGGCGGAGTTTCCCCGGCTACCCAGGCGTCTTTAGGCCTGCCTCGAACCGATTTGGGGACAGGATCCGATGAAGACGCTCACAATCGCCGCTGCCACCGCTATAACCGCAATGTTTGCGGTGGATTACGCCTCTGCCCAGGAGCGGCTCGGACTCGACGAGAAGACCGAGAAGGAGATTCAGGCGGCACGGCGGAACCAGGCCAGGGCCAAGGCCCGTCTCAAGGCTGAGTCGAAGCCCCAGCCCACGATCCGCCCCAAGAGCGTGGCCTTCCTCCATCGCCGGCCACTGACGTTGGTGGGGGGTTCCTCGGCAGCGCGAGCGGTCGCCGCCGAGATCTTCTTCTCGACCGACCGCGGCGTCATCACCGTCCCCGGGGTCCGGTTCCTCGAGCCCAACCCCCTCCGCATAGGCCCAGTGCTTCTCAAGGACATGCCCGGGCTACACTTCATCCGAGTTCTGGGCTCCGAGAAAGACGCGAAGTCACAGAGCAAGCGGAAGAAGATCTAGATCCACCGTGCCTCACCTCCCTCACACAGACACCGACGCCCTCCAGACCGTGGCCTTCAACAGGGTCATGGCGGAACACTCGTCCGCGCTCAAGGCATTCGCGGCGCGCATGCTCGGTGACGAACTCGCAGCTGAGGACACAACCCAGGACGCGTTCCTCGCGTACTATCGACACATACACGAAGTGCCCGAGAACGCGGTGCGGCCCTGGTTGTTCAGGGTCACCCGCAATCTGTGTCTCGATCAACTGCGCCGCCGCAAGTTCAAGCTGCGCTTGTTCCGCGACGTGCAACGCGACGACGACTTCGAATTGGTGCCCGCCGACGTGAAAGGGACTCGTCCCGACGAGGCAGCCCACACCAAAGAAGCCCACGCAGCGATCGAGGAAGCCATCGAGAATCTTCCGCCGCGTTTCCGGGAGGCTTTTCTTCTCTGCGAAGTCCAAGGACTGAGCTACGAGGAAGCCTCGGGCATCATGGATTGTCCCGTGAAGACCGTATCCACTCGGCTCTTTCGAGCGCGTCAGCGATTCCGCACCGCCGTGGCCAACATCATAGAAGTCTGAGAATCCATGAGCTGCAGCCGTAACCAAGTTGACTTGTCACGTTGCCTTGACGGGCGCTTGCCAGGGACTCGCCGCGCCGAGGTGATGGCCCACGTCGACAAGTGTCCGAAGTGCAACCAGGTGTGGGAGGAGATGCAGACAACTCAGTCCTTGGTGTTCGGGTTGAAGCAGCACCAGGTCACGCGATCCTTCCGCGACGACGTTTGGGAGCGGATCCACTCCGGCGAAGGCTCGCCCGAGATCCTGTTGCAGGAACCGATCACCACACTGACCAAGGTTCGCTATGGGCTGATTGGCGCCGCTGCTGCTGCAGCGTTCTTGTTCGGCGTGAACCTCCTGACGACGGACAACAGCTCACCGATCGAGAACACCCCCGATCCCGAGGTCGTCGAAATCAACCGCGATACCCTGGACAACGAGACCAAGGACAACACAGAGAAGGCGCCCAACGCGATCGAGTCACCGGTAGAACTGGTTTCGGGGGACCTGGCCGCCGCCGGTCACCTGGCCACACAGGCCATCGCCAAGGTCGCGTCTGCCGCCAACAGACTGAGGATCCGCAAGCCCGTCATTCTCAGAGGAAAGACGGACAACCAACAGTTGTGGCAAGAGGTGAACCAGGACGTCCAGACGATCGACGGCGGCCTGCATGTGCTCGACTCCTTGCAGCGCAATGAACTCGTCCGGCTCGAACCGATCTCTCGGGCTTGCATGGAAGCGGCTCGCAATACGCTCAAGACGTACCGTTTCGACCAACACTTGCAGTCGATCAACCTGGTGCGAACCCTGGACGAATGTTCCCTCGACGGCTTGGCCAAGGTCCAGGTCACGTTCTCGCTCCCACAGTTCCAGGCACCGCAGGGTCTGCTCTTCGGAATCATCGCTGACGATCCGGTACTTCGGGACATCCTCACACAACTCGAGATTCTCCGGCCTCAGGGCGGCGTCCTGGTGCCTCCACCGATGATCCAGTTCGTGCCTGGAGCCGCGCAGCACAACATGGTCTTGCGCATCCGACCGAACATGCCGCCACCGCAGGCCAAACCGAAGCCGGTCGGAGCTGAGAAGACCCTCCGGAAACGTCCCCGGAAGAAGTAGCGAGGCTACAGACCTACTTCGGCGCCGGCACTCAGCGCCAAGCTCCACGGCGCCACACCTACCCACACCGCGGACGTTCGTTCCGGGCGTCCACAATCGTGGAAATGCGCCCAAGGCTCTGGGTCGGTTGACTCGGATTCGATAGGATCGGCGGGACTTCGTGCCTACCCCTCCCACGCGCTCCCCCGCACGAGATGCTCACCCTACTCACGCTCGCAGGTGCTCTCCTGCCCGCGTCATTCGACGTCGGCATGCCGCATACCCCGCCGGCGGCGGTGCTTCGTCCCATCGCCCAGTCCACCGGTGACAAGCGAGCGATCGCTGTCATCTCGACCTGGCTCAAGATCTACCGCAAGGGCAAGTGGGATCTGTCCACGACCAACCGCCCTCGAATGGGCGGACGCGGTCCACGCCGCCCTGGTCCTGGCGCGCGCGGCAACGTACCGCAAGGCCCGAAGTTCGACGACTACCTGATCGTCAAGCACAAGCTGCTCCCCGACGACCACATCCGCGGGATGAGCTACCTCATCGAAATCGACGTCCTGTGCCGGCTAGCGCGGGACCTCGACAACGTCGCCGCGGCCCGTGCCGTGTTGGAAGTCGCCGCGGTGGGTCTGGACACGCGTGTTAAGTACTCGAGCAAGATGGCACCCACCAGCGTGCGGCGGGTGGGAGAATCCCAGCTGCGACGATTCCGCAGCATGGAGGTGATCGCCTACCTGGCCACGGCAGCCGCGGGCAATCCAGGCGGTAGTGGTACATACAAGACGGCGATGCAGGCCGCCGCGCTCCGCGCGCTCGGCGTCAAGAGAAGCAGCGTGCACCGCAGCGTGATCGTCGAACAACTGAAGTCCACCACCCCGATGGTGCGCGCCGCCGCTGCCAACGCGCTCGGTCGTCTCGCCGAGGCGTACTCGATCAAGCCACTGGCCGAACGTTTGCCACGTGAGGGTCACCCCACGGTGATCATCGAGATCCTCGCTGCGATCGACATGATCCGCACGCCGCTGCCCGAGAGCTCCGTCAAGCTCGTGCACATGCAGATGGCGGTGATCGAAGCCGGTCGAGCACTCGGTCGCGCCGACACGTGGCGACCGGATCTCGCGATCGTCGACTTCCTCGAAAAGTACCGCTACAAGGATTCCATCCCCCTGCTGATCCAGTTTCTGGAGCGGTGGGACAAGGACCCGCACAAGGTCAAATCCGGTCGGTTGTCCGCGCGGCTTCGCTTCCGCGTTCACGAGGTTCTGGCTTCGCTCACTGGCGCGCGCATCCCGATGACCGCGCCGGAGAGGTGGCGCGAATTCTGGACGGCGAACCAGACGACCTTCAAGCTCCCCACCCCTGACAAGGCGGAGGGGCGGCAGGACCCGAAGCGGACCGCCGGCGGGTTCTTCAACATCCCGGTTCAGGGCAAGCGCATCGTCTTCGTGATCGACCGCTCCGGAAGCATGAATCGACCGATACAGGTGACCAGCAGGAGCGGACCGACCGTCGCAGGCGGACGAGGCAATCGCAACTCTTCGCTGAAGATCACGATCGCCAAACGCGAACTGTGGAAGGCCATCCAGGCCCTCCCGATCGACGCGAAGTTCAACGTAATCTGGTACAACCACGAAGTCCGGCAGTGGAAGCCGAAGCTCGTGAGTGCATCCAAGCGGAACAAGACGAGTTTCAAGAGAGAACTCGACGCCCTGAACGCAGTGGGCAACACGAACATCTTCGATTCGATGAAGCTCGCGCTCAAGATGAAGTCGCTGGTCTACGGCCAGCACTACGACAGCAACGTCGACGAGGTCTTCCTGCTTTCAGACGGACTGCCGAACACCGGCGAGGTGACCAATCCCAACGACATCTTGCGGATCATCACCGAGACCAACAAGTTCTCCCGAGTTCGCATCAACACCGTGTACCTCGAGG
>CAYYAQ010000056.1:0-696 GCA_964469555.1 uncultured candidatus Brocadiaceae bacterium
ACCGTACCGGCGCTGGGCAATCTCCCCATTCGCGTGACGCAGTTGATGCTGAGCACGCAGGACTTCGCGAGTCTCGAGACAGCGTACTTCTTCGCGATCTTCCTGATCATTCTCCTGCCGACGTTCGGAATGGGCGGGCTGTTACCGCTCGTCGCGCGCCACCTCGCCCGCACGAGATCCGACGCCGGTCGAGTCGTCGGAATCGCGTACAGCTCGAACACGATCGGCACGATCCTCGGGGCTTTTACGTGCGGCTTCGTCTCGATCCCGTTGATCGGCATGCGCAACAGCATCCTGCTCGGGACCGCGTTGAGCGCGATCGTCGGCGCGGTGTTCTTGCACGCGGCGCTGCGCGACCGCAAGAAACCCCTGCCCGCCGCCGCAGCCGGCGCCTTGCTCGTCATCCACGCCACGCTGATCATGGCGATGCCTGCGTGGGACAAGGCCGTGATCTCGAGTGGCCCGTGGATCAACTCGAGCGTCTACGCACGCTCCGGCGACGCACCCGGCGAGCAGATCCGATCCGAGATGAAGGGGCACGACGTCGTGTTCTACCGCGAAGGCGTGACCGGAGTCGTCACGGTCGTGAAGAAGGCTGGCCTACCGCTGCGGCTGTACGTCGGCGGCAAGAACGAAGCCATCGACCTGAGTCCGACGCAGAACTGGCTCGGTCACTTGCCGAACTTCCTGCGACCC
>CAYYAQ010000056.1:706-19493 GCA_964469555.1 uncultured candidatus Brocadiaceae bacterium
CCCTCGTCATCGGTCTCGGGAGCAGCGCCACCCTCGGCAGCGTCGCGAGACACAAGAACATCGAGCACATCGACTGCGTCGAAATCTCCGCGAGCGTCGTCGAAGCCGTGCGCCTCTACTTCAGCGACATCAACCACAACGTACTCGATGATCCGCGCGTGCACCTTCGCATCGGCGACGGGCGCCAACATCTCGAGTACAGCAACAGCCAGTACGACCTCATCGTGTCGCAACCCGCCAACCCGTGGCTCGCCGGCGCTTCCGCGATGTTCACGCAGGAGTGCTTCGAATCCATGAAGCGACACCTGAGGCCCGGTGGACTCGCCTGCATCTGGTTCGGCGGGTTCAAGATGCCCCCGCACACGTTCCAAAGCCTCTGTGCGACATGGGGTTCGGTATGGAAACACCCTTCGCTCTGGCAGAGCGCCGGCGACGGCGACTACCTGTTCGTCGGATCCAGTGAACCGTTCAGCATCGACTTCGACGCGGTCGCGGCAAAGATGCGCGAGCCGCTGATCGCCGAACACCTGAATGTGATTTTGTTGCCGACTCCGGCGCACGCGTTCGGCTATCTGCTCGCCGCCGACGATGGGCTGCGCAAGCTCGGCGAAGGCCAGCCGACGAACACCGACGACAACTCGCGCATCGCGTACGACACGCCCCTGTCGATGTGGAGAACCTACACGCTCGACATTTTCTTCGTGCTGCACTCGCAACGAATCGATCCGTGGAAGTTCGTCCGAAGCCGGAATACGAAGTCAGAGGCGTTCCAGCAGAACCGCGCGCGCGGTCAGAAGATCTTGGAATCGCAAGCCGACATCCACGAGGCGTTAACGCTGCGCGGTCCCGGCTCGCGCGAGAAGAGCCTCCAGATCCTCACGCGCGTCCTGAAGTTCAACAAGTACGATCCGATAGCGAGACTCGCGTATCAGATCGTCATGGCGCGGCGATAGGCGGCGAGTACTAGTCGCCGCGGTGGACGTCGACGATCAACCGGCGTTGTGGAGGCCCCGGCGGCTTGATCGGCGTGACGATCACGAACACTCGCACCCGCTTTCGACCTCGCGCGCGTCGCGAGATCGACCAACACCAGGGCGGCGATACCGATGCAGATCGCTTGTGAGTAGATTGGCCGCAACTTGCAATTGCGGACCGGTCGGTCACTTCCGCCGGGCTCTCAGGACCTCATCCCGAATCTCGCTGACCGCAAGGACCCGAGAATAGAAACCACCGACCTTGGCTTCGATGAAACGCTTCATCTGCTCGAGGCGGGTCCACGTCCAGATCATCCCGACAACGGGCGAATCCGCGGATGCCATCGGTTTCGTCGCGGAGTCCGGACAGCAATCGAACTTCCACTCGATTCACAAACAAGATCCTGACTCCCGGCGATCCCCGCGCTCGTGGGAGTGAGCCCGCACACGGCCTTCTTCGTGGTGGATCCCTTGGTCAGATCGAATGTCGCGCAGATCTCCAACACGGTCGTGCTCGACATTGAACGCTGACGAAGCCTCGCCGCGAGATTCGAAATTTCTTGCCTCGAAAGGCAACTGGAGCGAAACGGGTGTCTGATACCCGGGCGTTCCTTGCTAAACGTCTTTGGATGAAGGACGTCGGCGACCGAAATCTCCACATCGTGATGGGCGCGCTGCTCGCCGTCTCGCTGATCGTCGACCAGCAGGAATTCACGGCCTGGCGGCCCGGACACGTGAGCATGGTAACGCTCGTGATCGCGGTCGTGTGGATGGCACGGTTCTCCTGGGAGGGACTCAAGCGCAGAGACGCCGAGACGAAGGTCCTGCGCAACAGACTGACCGCCGTCGAGGAACGAGTCGACGAACTCGAACGCGCGGCGCGCCAGAGACGAGGGCCTTTCTAGTCCGCTGGTTATCGCGGCGAACCCGCCGACTTGTCGCGTTCGGACTTCAACACCGGCCGATCAAACGGGTACTCCTCGTTCGCGACGCGCGGGTCAGTCAGTCCGTTCTTGAGGAAGTCCAACATCGGCGTCTTGTCGTTCGCGCGGTGGTTGACCAAGAGGCCCCGTTCCATGAGCGGATCGATGTTCGGGTATCGATTCGGGAAGCGATAGACCCTCAGCGTCGCTGTGAGGTCGGCAAACCGTCCGTTGTGCATCAGGCGCGGCTTCAGTCCGACGTTGCGAAGCGACGGCACCTTGAACTTGCCGGCGTCACGACTCTTTCCGGTGACGCTGCCCCGACCGAGGTCCTCGTGATTCTGTCGAAGCCCGATGCTCCGGAAGCTGTGGTCAGTGAACATCGGCGGCTTGTGGCACTGCGCGCAGCGAAAGCGCCGGAAGTAGTCGAGACCCTCGATCTGGTTCTTGGTCAGCGCCTTTCGATCGCCGGCGACATAGCGATCGTACTGCGTCTGGTCCGGCACCAGCGTCCGCTCGTAGCTGGCAATCGCGAACGCGATCCGCGCCGGCGTGATCTTCGGGTCACCAAACGCCGCGGCGAACAACTTCCCGTAGCTGGAGTTTGCGGCGATGACCTTCGCGACATCCGGGGGGATGTTCGTCGCGAGGCCAAGCGGCTTGGCTTTCTCGAGTTTCCCGACAACGCCAGCCCATGTGCGCTTCTCGTGTGACATCTCGGTCGTGCTGATGATCGGAACCAGGGATTGGCTCTCCAGCGCACCGCCGGACTTGATGAGAACCTCTCCGGTCAGCGGGTCCTTGAACGTGCCGCTCGCGCGCCCGTCCCAGAAGAGGTCCGGAGCGTACTGCGCCGTCAGGTTCGATAGCGCCACGCGAGACGTGACCTTGTGGGTCTGTCGGAGTAGATCAGCGATCAGCGACCGCTCCTTCGATTCCTCCACCGGGACGCCCGGCGAACCGAACACGTCATCCGCCGTGAGAAGATCTCCGTCCTTGCCCGCGTGGCGCAGCATGCGCGGGTCAGTCCCACCCTGGGCCGGTCGATGGCATGTACCGCATGCCATCGAGTCGTCGCTCGACAGCTGTTCGTCCCAAAACAGCGTCTTGCCGAGGACTGCCTTCTCGGCGGTGAGCGGGTTTTCCTTCGGCTGCGGAACGGGTCCGAGCTTCTGCGCCGGCAGCATCGCCGCAAGCACGAAGAACGTCGCAAGACCGACATGTGTCCTCGAAGAGACCATGGCACCACGATACCCCACCGCGACCAAAGCGGCAGCCGCGAACGTGTAATGCTCGCGCTACACGTTCAGGCAGATCACCCGCGGTCGTCCCTCGCTGTACTCGATGATCGATACGCCGCAGTAGTCGACCCTCAAGCGCGCCAGATTCGCGAACGGCACGTCCAACGCGTGACCGATCGCTGCTCGGATCGGGCCGCCGTGCGCTGCGATCGCGACGCTCTGACCCTCGTGCGCCTTCACGATCGCTTCGATCGCCGGGATCACCCTCGCCGCGAGATCCTCGATGTTCTCACCCTCGGGAACGCGATGAGATTCGCCCTCGGTGCGCAGGCGCGTCGCATGGTCGGGGTACTTTGCCTGGGCTTGTGCGTACGTCATCCCCTGAAACACGCCAAGGTGCCGCTCGCGGAGCGCGGGTTCCACCTGGACCGTGAGCCCCCTTGCTGCGGCGAGAAGATCGGCCACGCAGCGCGCCCGCGCGAGGTCACTCGACCACACGGCGTCGAACATCGTCTCCTGCAGTCGTTCCGCGAGGGCGGAGGATTGAGCCCGCCCGGCATCGCTCAAGTCGACGTCGCTCTGGCCGTAGTGCGTTCCCAAAACACCCTCGGAAGGTTCGCCGTGGCGGATCCACGTAACCCGGGTCATGCAGGCAAAGTAGCAAGTCCGGACGGTGCTGCCACCGCGACTAGGGAGTATCCTTCCCCGCCCATGCGCACAGCCCTGCTGCTCTCCATGTTCGCCTTGACCGCTGCGGTCCCCGCACAGCGACCGAACATCCTGATCGCGATCTCGGACGACCAGTCCTATCCCCACGCTTCCGCGTACGGATGCAGGGGTATCCAGACGCCTTCGTTCGACCGCGTCGCCAAAACCGGAGTCCTGTTCACCAACGCGTTCTCGCCAGCGCCCGGTTGCAGCCCGATGCGCGCGGCGTTCCTGACCGGTCGACACATCTGGCAAATCGAGCACGCGGGCACTCACGCGAGTTCCTTCCCGAAGAAGTTCGAGACGTTCCAGAAACGCCTCGAAGACAGCGGCTACTTCGTCGGGTTCACCGGCAAGGGTTGGGCGCCGGGCAACTGGAAGACGAGCGGTCGAACCCGCAATCCGGCAGGCCCCGCGTTCCAGAAGCGCAAGATGAAGTCGCCGCCGAGCATCCGAAACACAGACTACGCGGCGAACTTCGCGGACTTCCTCGAGAAGCGCCCCGCGGACAAGCCGTTCAGCTTCTGGTTCGGCGCGAGCGAGCCTCACCGATCGTTCAAGAAGGGAATCGGCGTAGCGAACGGGATGAAGCTCGAAGACGTCTCGGTTCCGAACTTCCTGCCCGACACGCCGGAGATTCGCTCCGATATCCTCGACTACTACTTCGAGATCCAGTGGTTCGACCAGCACCTCGGGCGGATGCTCGATCTGCTCGCGAAACGAGGCGAACTGGAGAACACGATCGTGATCGTCACGAGCGACAACGGGATGGCCTTCCCGCGCGCCAAGGCGAACGTGTTCGAGTACGGCATCCACATGCCGCTCGCGGTCGCGTGGCCGGTCAAGGTCCCCGGCGCTCGAACATCGTCGGATCTCGTCGACTTGATCGACGTGACAGCGACGATCTACGAAGCGTCCGGCGCGACTCCCCCACGCGCATTCCCACTCGCTGGCGAGAGCTTGTTGGCGCTTCTCACGTCGAAGAAGTCCGGGGTCATCGAACCGGGACGCAAAGCGGTGTTCAGCGGTCGCGAGCGACACTCGTCTTCGCGATTCAACTCCCTCGGCTATCCACAGCGCTGCGTCCGGACTCGAGACCACCTCTACATCCGCAACTTCCGACCTGAACGCTGGCCCGCTGGAACTCCGCGCAAGTTCCGTCGGGGCGACAAGGCACTCGGTCGCGAGCACGGTGGATACCACGACATCGACGCCTGCCCAACGCTCTCGTTCCTGATCGCGAATCGCGAGAAGCCGCAGATCGGCAAGTTCCTCTCCCTCGCCACCGACAAGCGTCCTGCAGAGGAACTCTACGACATTCACGATGACCCGGGCTGCTTGCACAACCTCGCGGGCGAGCCCCAGCGGAAGGACGTGCGCGCCACGCTCGCGGCGAAACTCACGGACTATTTGAAGAAGACGGGCGATCCCCGGGTCGTGGCGAAGGACTCGGGCGACGTGTTCGAGACGTACCCGCGGTACAGCGCGTTGAGGTGGTTTCCGACTCCCGATTGGGCCTCGAAGAACCCCGACCACGTCCCCGAGCAGGCGTGGCTGCAAAAACGCCGACCCAGGTAGACCAACGGGCCGCTCAGCGTGCGTGGCCGTTCCGGCTGGCGCCAGCGTTCATGCTGTACGACAGCACGTACGCGGGAGGGACGTTGCGAAGCACTGGCTCAGATCGCGAAAAACCGTGGAACCGCGTCTCCATCATGGCCCGGAAGCGTTGCGCAGCCTTCAGCTTGTATGCGAGAACGTACTGAAACGTGCGGAACTCGCCGTCGTCGCGCAGCACGTTGTAGGTTCCGTCGACTACGCCGGACTGGATGTCCCGCGGCAGTGACGCGAAGGGCAGGCCCGAGATGATCGCCTTCGCCTTTCCCAGTCGTCGATCGGCGAGGATTTCCTCCACGTTCTCCACCGAGCCCAAGTGGAAGTCCATGTCCGCGAAGCGATGGCTGAGTGCGCGGTGAAACTTCGGGTCGAGCTCGATACCGAGATACCGGACCCCGCGATTGCGGATTCCGTGCTTTTGCAACGCCTCCGTCATCGGGCCTGTGCCGGGACCATACTCCACCACGAGGTCGCCGGGCTCGAGGTGCAGGTCGCGCACCATCGCGTGCGCGAGGTACCGCGAACTCGGCAGGATGGCCCCCACGGATCCGGGGCTGGTCAGGAACCGGCGGACGAAACGCATGCCGTCACGAAACGCGGAACGCTCAGTCTGTTGGGCGGTGGTTTGGAGTTGAGTCATTTCAGATCGCGGCGACGAATGCCAGGCGGTTACCCAGGTCGGGTGCGAGTGCGACGATTCGTTCAGTTCGGACTAAAACGCGTCGGTTTTTACGTGGACGGGGCCGCGGAGAATCCGTGCAGAACATGACAAACGAAATCCACCGGTCAAGCCCATACGCTCGAGCGTTCCGACTTCGTGATCCTCGGGCGAAGAGAGTTCGCCCTCGTTGTTCATGATCTGGACGGGGTCGGTCCCGCACATTCCTTCGGTGCATCCGTGAATGATTTCGATTCCCGCAGCCTCACTGGCCGCGAGTAAGGTACTTCCGGGCTGGACCCAGATCCGAGAGTGCCCAGGTTCGAATACCACTTCAACCATGTCGGATGCCATCGACCGAGAGGATAGCCGCGAGATCCGCGAGATCCGTCCGGAAGCTCGGAAGATCTTTTGCCCGACCGGGATGCCGAATACGGGCGATTCCGTCGAGGATTGTCCCCGCTCCGATCACGCCGTGCGGATGGCACGGACGTATCGCCGGCAAGCCCCGCTCTTCGATCTCACCCGCGCGCCGGTCCTTTTTGGACGCCGCGCCCTCGCCGATCACATCGACACCGGCGCGTCGGTTCTGGAGGTCGGCTGCGGCACGGGCCACAACCTGGCCACTCTGAGCGAAGCTGCGGGACCGAGCGGGCGCGTCTCCGGTGTCGAGTGCGCCCCGGCCATGCTGGGCCGCGCCCGTCGACGGGGACTCGACGGTGTCGAGCTGATCGAGGCGGAATACGGCGTTGATCCACTCCCCGAAGGCACCGCCCCGCTCGACGCGATCGTATTCTCGTACTCGCTGAGCATGATCCCGGAGTTCGACCGTATCCTGCACCGAGCGCACAGCGATCTGCGCAACGGCGGACGCATCGTCGTGCTCGACTTCATGAACTCGCCGTCGCGGCTCATGTGCGCGTGGATGCGATCGGTCGGCGTGTCTCTCGGACCTGCTCGAACCGATTCGATCACGGAACACTTCTCTGTCACTTCCTGCGATCGCAGGCGTGCGTGGCTCGGCCTGTGGCGCTACCAGATGCTCGTAGCTCAGCGCGTAGGTCCCTGGACCTGGAATCTCCCGTCAGCTTCGGCTGCTGCTCGGTGACTTTATCGTCGGATTTCACGACCTCGAACCAGGTCGTCGGCACCCCAATCGTGCGAGTCCCCAGGACTTCATCTTACGACCAAGCCAAGCCACATAGGCATAAGTCGTACTATATTTTGAGGGCCCTCGAACACGCGAAACAGTACGTGTTTCTCCTATTTCGCTCTTGCCGTCGGCGGAACGATACGGAGGTATGATCAACAGCGCGATGAACAGAGTGGAGCATTCAACAACTGTTGAGTCGGGGACGTACTCCGCACGGATCCATGTTGTTGACCAGGATCCCGCCGTCTTTGAGTTGATCGCCGAACGAGCGGTCGCATCCGGGCTGATTCCCCTGTCGTACAAAACCGCCGATGAGTTCCGCACCCGGTTCTCGTCGGAAGCGCTGAGTTGCGTGGTGTTGGACGTTTCCAATCCAGCTGCAAACGGAATGGAACTCCTGCGAGAGATTCGCCAGACATCACCGGAGATTCCGGTGATCATTACGAGTCACTGCGCCGACGTGTCCTGCGTGTTGGAGTCCATACGCTCGGGAGCGATCGACTTCCTCGAGAAGCCTGTCCAATCGAACGAACTGTTCGAGAGGATCCTGCGCGCGCTCGAAGGAGGCAGGGTGGAACGACGCAAGCGCAACCGCCGCGGCGAACTTCTGGACCGGATCGATCGGCTCACTCCCAGGGAGTTCGAGGTGATGGCACTCCTCCGGCAGGGCAAGACCGTCAAGGAGATCGCCTACGAGTTCGGCCTGAGCCACAAGACGGTTCAGGTCCACCGCGCCCGTGTCCTCAAGCGCATGGGCGTCAACTCCGTGGTTCTGCTGACAAACCTCCTCAACGAGTTCGGAGTCGACCTCGGTTGCGACTCCGTGCCGCGAACCTAGGCGACCGGCCCTCCTGGGCTAGACCCCGAACTCCGCGACCGTGTCGCCCGACGGCGGTGCCTCGCCGTCGGAGTCGCGAAACTCCTCGATCCGACGCAGCGCCAGGCGCAAGAACGCGGCGGCCTTTTCCCGGCTCTCGGCGGATGCGCCCTTTTCCAGCTCGATGCCGTGGACCCGAACGCGGTCCCTGGTGATGTCACCCAGGGTCTTCGTCTTGCGCGCGGCAGCCGCCATCTGGATGGCATTGGCCTTCTCGATGACCGTGAGGTTCCGGCGGACCACGTTCGCCACGAAAGCGATCTTCTTGGCCTCGTCCGACAGTATCGGAGGGTAGATCACCGCGCGAATCGTCGTCCAGCCCAGCTGTCTGGCCGCCGCGGTGCGTCGGAAACCACCGATGATCCGATAGCGGGCCTCGCCCGCGACCACCGTGATCGGCGTGAGCTGCCCATCTCGTTCGAGACTGAGCACCAGCGACGGCGCGTCCTCGTTCAACCGGAACCGGTACGTCTCGTCCGAGTCGTCGACCTCCCGCAGCGGCAGATCGCGGATGGTGTCGTGATCCAGGTGGTGTCCGAGCCCCTTCGGGGGGCTCCCCGCTCGCTCCACGTCCCGACCTCCGGTGAACGCCCCGCGACCGGCGGGGCTACAACGATCGAGCCGCCACAGGATGCCGGACTTCGCCTTGACACGAGCCGGCGATTTCCAGCTGGCCAAAGGCCTCAAGCCCTTTGCTACCCATCACATCTGGAGGCAATAATGAACTTGGAAAGCTGCGGCCCGACCCTAATTCGCGAAGAACTGGAGCTCCGCGTAGCGGGTGAAATCGCCCTTGTCGGGGTTCGTGCTGCGCACCCGCACACCCTGGAGATAGACGGTGAAGCCGATCAGCGCCGTGTCGTTGGGAACCGTGGCCGTGAACGACAGCGGCGGACCCTTGCCAACCCCGGAGACGAGGTTGAACAGGATGTTGAGGTCGATCGCCACGCCGTAGGTGAAGCCGGGCACCTGGAGCTGTTTCTTCGGATCGGCGGGCAGCAGGCCCGTGGAGAGGAACAGCGTCCCTCTCTCCCCGAACAGGAGCGGCAGCTTGAACGTGAGCTGCGCCTTCAGCTCCGGGCGCGGTTCGACCACGATCTCGCGGTCCAGTTCGATCAGCTGCACCTCGGGCCGTTGACCGGTCGTGCCAGCCTTGTAGCCCCCGAACGCGACCTTCAGTCCGCCAGAATCGATCGAGGGCGGCCCGGCGAAGACCCAGTTGGTCTCGGGCTCGAGCGGAATCCTCGCCCCGCCCTTCGCCGGCATCACGATGGGCACGATGTTCCCGTGGAAGGTCAATCCCATCGTGACCGCGAGACTCATGTCACGGGACACGCTCAGCCTCTGGAAGTGCTGCTTGGGGAGGGTCATCGGAACCGGAGGCTTGCCCGCGGTCGTCACGCGCATGATCTCCCACGTCGTCTTGGTGGTATCGACGGCGACGAACAGCACGGTCGTTCCCGAGTCTGACCAGGCCAGACTCCGAGGCAGACTGACGTTGACGCCGGCGCGTGGCATGGTGCCACCGCTCATGGAAGCGTCGTTCTTCCCGTCGATGTCGACAGCACGGATGCCGATCGGAGCGTGCGGGAACTGGGTCAACTGGCTCGTGTACGCGATCTTCTTGTCGGTGGGATCGAGGGTCACGTGGGCGAAGAAGTTTGCCGCGCTCGACAAGATGTCCTTCGCGAAGGCGGAGCTGTCGGTCGGCACGGTGAAGATGGCGTTGCCTCCCGCCGAGTCCGAACGAGTCCCGATGAGGAAGCTGTCCTTCGAGTCCGGGGCGTAGATCCGCGGGTTGACCCCGCTGATCTTGGTGATCTGCTTCGCTGTCCCGCCGATGCTGCGGATGTAGTTCACGGTGGAAGCGATCTGGTAGTAGAGGCCAGCGCTGTCCGGGGCCCAGATGAAGTTGGTCAGGGACTTGTCGACCACGAGGTTCGAGGGCTTGCTGTTCGGGACCGTCGAGATGATGCCGAGCGCAGAGGTTCCGTTCGAGCTGGTCTTGAACGCGACCCAGTTGCCATTCGGACTGATCTGGACGTCGGACGCGCCGACGGTGGTCAGCGCGCGGACGCCCCGCTGCGATGGCAGCATCACCGCCGAGCCGACGAGAGCGGCGACGGCCAGCACGGTCGCGCAAGGAAGCCGGGAGAGCAGTGCGTAGGTCACGGAAAGGACTCCTTCTGGGAAGGGAAAGTCGGACGCTGGATCGGGGGAACGAAGCGACGACCGGTAAAGGATATCCCCTCCAACCGGCGTCCGTAACCATCGTGTGGCGGCCTCTACCGCGCGACTTCTATCGGGACGATCGATTCGCACGAAAAGCTTGGCAGGCCGCCTCGGCCAACCCGTAAAACGGCGCCACGATCGCGGGCTCGTCCGACCCCGTGACGAACCCGAAACGCCCTCCCAATTGATGGTCTGCAGAGGCCCTCACCTCCCCCCCCGACCGTGAGATGCGATTGCCGAATCCGCGCCTAGTCTGGTCGACCGTAAATCCTTTCAGGAACCCGGTCTTCGTCCCCTTTGCCCTTCTGCTCGTGCCTTTGGCCTCGATCGCCGCGCAAGACGATCGAGCCAGGCGAACCGGCGGTCGCAGTCGTGCCGTCATCGCCCTCAAGGTTGGCACCGTCCACCCGGTATCCGCGCCGACGATCAAGAACGGCGTGATCCTGATCCGGGGAGGTCGGATTCTCGGGGTCGGACCGGAGGGCAAGCTACGCATCCCGTCGAGCGCCAAGGTAGAGGAGCATCCCAACGCCCACGCGTACCCGGGTCTCGTCGACGCGTTGTCCAACGCGTTCACGTCGTCTCGGGAGATCTCCAATTCGTCGATCAACGCGGGCACTGACTTCTTCGATGCCCTGGACGCGAGTGATGAGGCTTCGCGCAAGCTCATCCGGTCGGGGATCACCACCGCCTATGTCAGCAACCGCTCGGGCGCGACGTGGCGTGGACTCGGCGCCATCATCCGACCGAACTCCCGAGGCTTCTCGACGCTGCGCGGCAAGAAACACGGCGGTCTCAGCCTTCGCATGACGACCGGCGACCGCGCCGGCCACGCGCTGGATCGACTGAGGCGATTCGACACCACCGGCAACGTGTTCGACTCGTTGGAGGACTACGAGAAGAAGCAGAAGGACTACCAGAAGGCACTCGACAAGTACAAGAAGGACTACAAGGCGTACCTCGATCACTTCCGCAAGACGAAGAAGAAGGCGCCGGCCAAGCCCGCCGACAAGACCGAGCCGAAGAAGCCGGGGAAGGACGCCGCGAAGGAAACGCCTTCGACTCCGGATCGCCGCCGCGGACGGCGTGGCGAATTCGGTGGTCGTCGCGGACGTCCGACCGACACGCCGGGATCACCGACCGCCAGCAAGCCCGAAGCCGGCAACGCCGCGAAGAAGGACACCCAGGACAAGAAGGGGAAGACCGCAAAGGCTGGCAAGACCGCACCGAAGAAGCCGAAGTGGCCCAAGCGCGTCAAGAAGGACAAGGCGAAGGAAGCCCTCCTCAGCGTCCTGAACGGCAAGCTCCCGCTGCGCATCGAAGTGCACCGCAAGGACGAGATCCGCGCGGCGCTGTTCATGGCGCTGACCAAGGAACTGCCCGGGATCACCCTCGAGTTCGCGACCGACGCCGCGGGCATCGCGACCGAGCTCGCCGAAGCCGGCGCCCCGGTCGTGGTGACGGACCTCTTGCCGACCGCCGCCGACATCCTGGCCAAGCGTGACCGCGGCGCCCTTCCTGCAAGCCTGCACAAGGCCGGTGTTGCGGTCGCCATCGGCAGCGGAGACATCAGGAACGCGCGCAACCTGACGTTGATGGCGGCATACGCCTGTGGCCAGGGTCTCCCCGAAGACGCGGCCGTGCGAGCGCTCACGCTGGTTCCGGCCAAGATCCTCGGCGTGGACGATCAGATTGGCTCGCTCGCGCGCAACAAGGTCGCCGACATCCTGATCACGTCCGGACCCCTTCTGCGCAGCGACACCCGCGTCCTGCGCGTCATCGCCCAAGGCCGCACCCAATACGAGGCGAAGTGATGCTACTCACCACGACATTCCTCACCACTGCAGCATTCGGCATGGCGCCCCAGGGCGACGAAATCCAGAAGCCCGCGGTGCACAAAGGATCTCTGCTCGTCGAAGCAAAGCGCATCTACATCAACAAGAACCGGGTCCTCGACAACACCGCCATCCTGATCCGCGATGGGAAGGTCCTCTACGTCGGTAGCGAGATTCCCGAGGACGCGAAGAAGAACACGCCGAAGGTGTCGTTCCCAAACGGCACGGTCGTCCCCGGATTCGTCAACCCGCACACCAGCCTGGGCCACGGCGCGCACCTCGCGGAGAAGATCGACACCTTCACCCCGGAGCTCCAGGCCAGCGACGCATTCGATCCGTTCGTGCCATCGCTCTGGCAGAGCGCCAGGGCGGGAGTCACGACGGTGGGACTCGCGCCGAGTTCGACCAACGCGTTCGCCGGCCAGGCCACTGCGGTACGCACCGGCAAGATCGGCAAGATCCTCGTCGATTCGACCTACCTCAAGATGTCGATGGTCGACGCCGCTTTCGATCAGAATCGGTTCCCGACGTCGCGCATGGGGGCAGCCGACCTCCTCCGGACGACGTTTGGCGAAGCGCGCTCCGCGCTCGGATCGACGGACGATCGGCTCAAGGTCCTGCTCGACGCCACGAGCGGCGGTCGCCAACTGGTCTTCCACGTGAGGACCGAGGCAGAGATCCAGTGCGTCCTGGACCTGTCGACCGAACTCTCTCTCAAACCCCTCCTCGTCGGCTGTGACGAAGGCTACAAGCGCGCCGAACGAATCGCCAAGGTTTGCTCCGGCGTCGTGCTCGCGCCGATGGGGTTCGGAGCTGCCAAGAAGCGACTGACCTTCCCCGCCACGCTCGAAAAGCTCGGGGTGCCGTTCTCGTTCATGGCCGAACGCCCCGAGGACCTTCGGATCTCGGCGGCGCTCGCTGTGCGTCACGGAGCATCGGTCAAGATGGTGCTCGCCGCACTGACCGAGACCGCCGCGAAGCACACGGAGGCAGCCGGGCTCGTCGGCACGCTGTTCGAAGGCAAGTCCGCTGACTTCTGCGTGTTCAGCGGCAGCCCGCTGGACCTGACATCGCGGCTCACCGCCGTCTACATCGCGGGCATCCCCGTGAAGAACCTCACAACGAAGGGCAAGTAGCATGAAGCTCGCAGCATTCTCACTCGTCGCGCTCGCCGCACTGCAAGCCGCACTTCCGGCGCAAACAGTCTTCAAGGGCGCGAAGGTCTACCCCGTCGCCAGCAATCCGATCGAGAACGGCATCGTCATCGTGCAAGGCGGGAAGATCATCGCGGTCGGCGATGCGAAGACTTCCATCCCCGAAGGCGCCAAGATCATCGACTGCACGGGCAAAATCATCACCCCCGGCCTGATCGACGCGGGCACGCAACTCAGCGTCAACCGCAAGCACGCGAACGAACAGTTCGAAGAAGTCACCCCTCACATGCGGGTGCTCGACGCGGTCGAAGCGGGGCACAAGGCATTCGACCGAGTGCGCCATGCCGGCGTGACGACGGTCCAGATCAACCCGGGGAACCGAAACGTAATCGGCGGGCTCGGTGCGGTGTTGAAGACCGCGAGCGAGACCGCCGCGGACATGCTCGTCAAGGACAACTCCGCTCTCCGCGTGACGCTCGGTCGTGAGCCAGGCTCCGGCAACATGGCGATCCGCGGCGGCACTCCGAGCAGCATCTACTACCGCCGTCCGACGACTCGGATGGGAACCGTCTGGACCGTGCGCAAGGCCTTCTACGACGCCATGAGCTACCGCGACCAGAAGACCTTGCCCGACCCCAAGGACCGCCCACCCGTGAGCCCCGGCATGGAGGTACTCGTCAAGGTTCTCGAAGGGAACTTGATGGTGCACACCACCGCGCGGGCCGAACAGGACATCCGCACAGCGCTGCGCATCGCCAAGGAGTTCGGCTACAAGACCGTCATCCAGGGCGGTGTCGAAACGTGGCGCGTGATCGATGAGGTCGCCGAAGCCCAGGCAAAGGTGATCTTCTCGCCGCCCAGCCTCAATGGAGCCGGCAACATGGACGGCGCCGAAGGCCGCTACCACACCCTGAACATGATGGCGGAACGCGGTATCCCGTTCGCCATCCAAACCGAGTCCAGCCTCGGCGAGCGTTCGCTCGCACACGAAGGCATGGTCGCGATGCGAAACGGTCTGTCGTTCGACAAGACGCTCGCCGCAGTCACGCTGGTTCCCGCGCAGGTGCTCGGGGTCAGCGACCGCCTCGGCACGCTGGAGAAGGGCAAGGACGCCGACCTCGTCGTGTGGTCCGACCTTCCGTTCGACGCCGCTGCCCGCGCCGAGATGGTGTTCATCAACGGCAAGGACGTGACCAAGTGAAGCTTCAAGAAACCCAGAACTCCCTCCCGAGAGCCAAGAAGATGCGCAACCTCTCTACCGCTACCACAGTGCTCACCGCCACAGTGCTTGCCGCGCTGGCGATCCCCATGTCCGCCCAGGACAAGCTCACCGTCAAGTGCGGTCGACTGATCATCGCACCCGGCAAGGAACTGAAGGACGCGATCATCCTGATCGAGAACGGCAAGATCAAATCGGTCGGCACCAAGATCGACGTGCCATGGGAAGCCAAGGTCATCGACGCCAGCAAGAAGGTCGTAATGGCGACCTACGTCATCGCGCACACCAGCTCAGGGATGAGCCAGGGCAACGAGCGCATGGCGAACGTCCCGTACATCACCGTGCAAGACGGGGTCGACCCGGCGCACAACTACTTCGAGGAAGCGCTGCGCAACGGGATCGGCACGATTCACGTCATCCCGGGCAACAACACGCTGCTCGGCGGAACCGGCATGGTCGTCAAGCCGTACGGCAAGACCGTCGAGGAGATGGCTGTCCGCGCGCACACGGGTCTCAAGATGTCGTTGCTGTCGTCGGGCAGCCGCATGGCGCAGATCCACAAGATGCGACGCGCGCTCGAGGACATCAAGGACTACATCGCCGACTACGAACGCCGCAAGAAGGAGTTCGACGATGAGAAGGCTGCCGGCGCGACAAAGAAGAAGGAGTTCGAGGAGAAGATCGACGAGAAGAAGAAGCCAGTCGTCGACCTCCTGAAGGGCGAGGCGCGGGCCTACTTCTACGTCCCCACCACTGCCGAGATGCACGAGGCGATGCAACTGATCGCGAAGTACAAGCTCGATGTCGTGCTGGTGCTCGGCCCGCGATGCCACAAGTCCGCGGAGAGCCTGGCGCGAACCAAGATCCCGATCATCCTCGATGCGACGATGGAGTACGAAGAGCTCGATCGCGACACCGACGAGAACGTCAAGTACTGCCCCGCGGCGTTGCTCGACAAGGCCGGCAAGGCCTTCACCTTGTCGATCGGGAGTAGCGGCATGACGAGGTACCCGTGGTGGCAAATGGCGACCGCCATTCGCAACGGCGTCAGCCGCGACAAAGCCCTCGCCGCGTTGACGACGGAGCCCGCGAAGTTACTCGGCTTCGACAAGGAAATCGGGACGATCGAAACGGGCAAGGTCGCGAACCTACAGATCCTCACCGGTGACCCACTCAAGGCCACTACGTGGGTCGAGACCGTCGTGCTCGACGGCGAGATCGTCTACGAGCGCAGCAAGGACCAACGGCTACAGCACCTGTTCGGCAAGACCGATTCGGACACCGACAAGAAGGCCTCCAACCGCTGATCCCAGGGGGATCGAACATGCAGAAGACAGCAACATTGTCATCCATCGCGCGCGCCATCCTCGGCGGACTCTGTGCGGCGACCCTGCTCGCAGCGCCCATTCTCGGTCAGGAGAAGGCGAAGGCTCTGCACTGCGGGAAGATCTACATCGGCAATGGTCAGGTGATGACCGATGTGTATCTCGTCGTCAAGAACGGCAAGGTCGACAGGCTGACCCGAACGCGCCCGAAGGACATGACGATCGTGGACGCGGGCGACAAGGTCGTCATGCCAGGCATCGTCGCCACAGACACGAACCTCACGACGCCGCGGGACAGCGCCTACAACGTGACACCGGACTTCGTCGCCCTGGAAGGCTTCGACTTCCTCGGCAACTACAACCGACCGCTATCCGGTGGGGTCACGACCGTCTACATCTCTCCGGGCAGGCAGCGTTTCATCTCCGGTCAGGGTTCGGTCGTCAAGCTGTACGGCAAGGACATCGTCCGCCGGGTTCTGAAGGAGAGCGCGTGTCTGCGCCTCACGCTCGGCAAGGAAGCGAGCAACTCGCCGATGCTGTTCGAGCCGACGCCGCACCCGACCTCGGACGATCCGCTGATTCCGGCGCGCAAGCAGTTCCCCTCCGCCCGCATTTCACAATTGAACGAGCTTCGCCGGGTGTTCCGCATGGCGCAGGCCAAGGGTGCGAAGGTTCAGGGCAAGGGCGCGGCAGAGGAACGCTACGATGTCACGGCGCTGAAGAACGCCGCGTCCGGCAAGTTGATGCTCCGCATCGCCGCGAAGGAAGCTCCCGACATCCGCAACGCGATTCGTTTCGCGAAAGAACTCGGCGCGTCGCTAGTCCTCGAATCTCCGTACGAGATCCAGAAGACCCTCGCGATCCACGAAGGCGCGCCGCTCTCCGCAGTATTCCGACTGTCGGTGCGTCCGGGCCAGAGCAACACGGGTGGTGAGAACCGCCGCGACAAGTCTGCGCGCAACCTGCCGGAGAACGCGGTGTTCGCCGCGAAGAACGGCACGCGCATCGCCATCGCTCCAGACAACGACAACGACCTACAGGACTACCTGCTCATCGCCGGTCTCGCGATCCGTCTGGGCCTGACCGAGAAACAGGCACTCTCCGCCATCACCCTCGACGCCGCGAAGCTCCTCGGAGTCGACGCCCGCGTCGGTTCACTCGAGCCCGGCAAGGACGCGGACTTCCTCGTCCTCAGCGGGGACCCGTTCGGCGTCGGCACGCTGGTCGAAGACACGTTCGTCGACGGCAATCACGCGTATCACCGCGAGAAGAGCTCCGAGGTACTGGTCGTCAAAGCCGGTCGGATCATCACGCTCGAGGGACAGACGATCGACAACGGCGTGATCACCGTGTCGGGTGGCAAGATCAAGGGCATCGGCAAGGACCCGACCATCCCGCCCGGCGCCCGCGTGATCGACCTCAGCAACAGCGTGATCGTCCCCGGGTTCGTCGACGCCTACTGCCATGCTGGACTGTCCGGTGACGGAACGGGCATCCCGACGGGCAAGGCATCGCACCGCCTGACCGAAGTCATCCAATACGACGACCCCGTGTTCAAGAAGCTCATCGAAGCTGGACTGACCACGGTGTTCGTATCTGGTCGCGACTCCAGCCTGGTGTCCGGTCGCGTCGCCGCCGTGAAGACCGGCGCAACCGACAAGAAGGGAATGGTCCTGAAGGACATCGCCGGGATCCGCTTCGTGCACGACAACATCACCCCGGGTTCGATCAAGTCCGTGGAGAGTCAGATCAACCGCGCGAAGGCGTACATCGCCAAGTGGAAGAAGTACGAAAAGGACCTCGCGAACTGGAAGTCCGGCAAGAAGAAGAACGTCGAGAAGAAGATCGAGCCAGTGAAGTCAGAGAAGCCAAAGGAGATGGACAAGATCTCTGGCACGTGGGAAGTCCCGCCGCTCGAGGGCTTGGGCTTCCCCGTCGGGTTTCAGTTGGAGCTCAAGCTGAGCGATGACAACACCCTCACGGGCACCGTGCAGATATCATTCCGCGGTCGTCTGATGGGCGGCAAGTCGCCGATTCAGGACGGCAAGTACGACAAGGGCGAGTTCTCCTTCTCCATGACCGGCGGGATCGGTGGCCAGACGTCGTTCAAGGGCAAGGTCGAAGACGACACGCTCGTCGGCACGGTTTCGATGCAAAGCCGCCGCGGCGCGCGAGAGGGCGAGTTCGTTGCGACACGCATGTCGGGCAAGCCGTCGGAACGCTCGAGTTCCGGCGACGGCAGCATCCGCCGCAGCAAGAAGCCGAAGGACGGACGACCGCAGAAGCCCTCGATCGACGACAACCTGGAGCCGATGAAGGCGCTTCTCGAGAAGAAGATCCCCGCGATCATCAACACGACCCGCGCACCCGCGATCACCGAGATCGTCTCGTGGTTCGAGAAAAACAAGCTGCCCTACATCCTGCACGGCGCCAAGGACGCGGTCGACACGCCGGAGATCCTCGGCGACAGCAAGCCCGGCTTCCTGTTCACGCCCAACTTCCTCACCCGCAAAGGCAAGCGCGTCCGCAACAAGGCGGCGAATATCTCCGAGTCCGGGATCCCCGTCGGCCTCGTCTCCGGCGACACGGAGGGCTCACGATACCTGCCGCTCCACGCCGCTCTCGCGGTGCGCTACGGCATGGATCCGACCGAAGCGTTGAAGGCGATCACGCTCTACCCCGCGCGGATGTTCAAGCTCGACCATCGAATCGGCAGCCTGAAGCGCGGCAAGGACGCAGACTTCGTCGTGTTCTCCGGCAATCCACTCGAGATGACGAGCCGGGTGCAACTCGTGGTCGTCAACGGCAAGGTCGTCGTGGACAACAGACAAAAAGGAGAGAAGAAATGAGGCGCACACTGCCGCTCTTCTCCGG
>CAYYAQ010000056.1:19593-30043 GCA_964469555.1 uncultured candidatus Brocadiaceae bacterium
CCGGACTGCTGGTCTCTGGGCTGTTGGTCTCTGCGCTCGCCGGCCAGAAGAAGTCGATCGAGATCTACCGGCACGTGCCGAAGGAGTTCAAGATCGCGAAGTGGGGCCCAAAGAGCATTCCCAGCCCCAAGTACGTGTTCAAGGCGGCGAAGGTCATCATCGGGAATAGCGACCCCATCAATGCCGGCGTCGTCATCACGCAGAACAGCAAGATCCTGTGGGTCGGCAAAGAAGCCGACGCCAAGATCCCCGGCGACGCGGAGGTCTTCGACCTCGGTGACGCATGGATCGTCCCGGGGTTGGTCGACCTGCACTGCCACATCATGGGAACCACCAGTCGGGACTTCAACGACACGGTGCACCCGACGAACGCCGAGCTGCGCACGCTCGACATGGTGACGACCCATCACGCGTCCGCGCGGAAGGCCCTCGCCGGCGGCGTAACCACCGTGCTGTTCATCCCCGGTTCCGGTTCGAACATGGGCGGCTTCGGCACGCTGACCAAGACCCACGGCACCGCCGAAGAAGCGCTCCTACGTTTCCCAGGCAGCCTGAAGATCGCCCAGGCCGGCAACCCGGAACGTCGTTCCGGCGACCTCGGCTACTCCCGCATGGGCATGAACGAAGGCCTGCGCCGCACACTTCGTGCAGGCCACACGTATTACCAGGCGTGGGAAGACTACGACGCGGACAAGGGCCCGAAGCCCGAAGTGCGCGCCGACCTCGAGTACCTGCGCGGCCTGTTCCGCCACGAGTACCCGGTCACGGTGCACACGCAGATCTACCAGGTCGTGCTCGAGACGCTGCGCGAACTGCGCGTCGAATTCGGCCTCTGGACCGTGATCGACCACGGCACCTTCGACGCGTATCGGCTGAGTGGCGAATCCCAGCGCGTCGGTGTCCCCGTGTGCAACGGCCCGCGGCAATACCACTTCGACCGCGACCAGAGCAAGTTCATCGGACTCGCCGCGGCGTGGTACGCTGGCGGACAGCACGGCTGGCGCGAGAAGGTGAAGGGCGTCGGTCGCGACGGCATCGCTGTCAACACCGACTCTCCCGTGGTCCCGGAAGAGCAACTCACGCTGCAGTGCGCGATGGCCGTCCGCCTCGGCCTGCCGTGGGACATCGGAATCCGCGCCATCACGATCAACCCGGCGACGTTCATCGGCGCCAGCCACCGCGTCGGCTCCATCGAAAGCGGCAAGGACGCCGACCTCGGCATATGGAGCGGCGATCCACTCGACCCGAGCAACCACGTCAAGATGATGATCGTCAACGGTCACATCGCCTACAAACGCGACCCGAAGCGACCGCGGTTCTGATCCATATCCATCCATGAAGGTCGTTCTCCAGTCCGTCGCCTGCATGTGCGCGCTGCTTCCCGCAGCAAACGCGCAGCGCGACACCGACGCGTTCGCCGTGAAGGCCGCGCGTTTCCTCACCATCGACACGGATCCCGTGCACGACGGCGTGATGCTGGTGGAGAACGGAAAGATCACGGCGATCGGCGTGGACGTCGAGGTCCCGCAGGGCACGCGCGAACTGGACTTCGGCGACGCGACAATCTGTCCAGGATTCGTCGACCTCCATCACCACGTCAGCGGCAGCATGGGTGACATCAACGACATGGTGCACCCGATCAACGGAGAGTTGCGCACGCTCGACGTCGTGCGACCGAGCGAGAAGATGATCGAGGACACGGTGGCCGGCGGAGTCACCACCACGAACTTCATCCCTGGATCCGGGACGTTCCTCTCCGGATTCGGCGTACTCGTGAAGATGCGCCGCGGCGCCAAGCTCGAAGACCTCATCATCCGCAAGATCGGCTCGATGAAGGTCGCGCAGGGATTCAACCCCGAGCGCCGCTCCGGCGACCTCGGCCTTTCGCGAATGGGCTCACACCATTTGCTCTCGAAGGCGCTTCTGAAAGGGAAAGCCTACGCCAAGGCCTGGCGGGACTTCGAAGCGGGCAAGGGACCCAAGCCCGAGAAGAGGGCCGAACTCGAGCAGTTGCGCCTGGTGATGGATCACAAAGTCCCCGTCATCATCCACACTGCAGGCGCCCGCGACTGCATCGCGACGGCGCGCATGTTCCAGGACGTGTTCCAGGTTCGAATGATCCTGTCGCACGGCACGTTCGACGGTCACTGGGCAGCGAGCGCGCTCGCGAAGCGCAAGACTCCGGTCAACCTCGGCCCCCGGATGTACAACTTCACCAAGGACGGGCGATTCCAGGGAATCTGCGAAGGCTACTACCGCGTCGGCTGCACGAATCTCTCGATCAACACCGACGCTCCCGTCATCCCGCCGGGCCAACTCCCTCTGCAAGCAGCGATGGCCGTGCGCCTCGGTCTGCCGTGGCGCGCCGCGCTCGAGGGGCTGACGCTCGTGCCCGCGAAACAGATCGGTCTCGGCGACCGGGTCGGTTCGCTGACCCCAGGCAAGGACGCGGACTTCATCGTGTGCGGCGGCGATCCGCTCGATCCACGGTTCCCGCCCCGACAAGTATTCATCGAAGGCAAGCTCGTCTACCGAACAGGAGACGCCCAGTAATGTCCATTCCCCAGAAGGCGAACCTCCGCCAAACGATCTTCACCGCGACCGTTGTCGCTCTTTCCGCATGCGCAAGCATCGCTCAGGGCAGCCGCCCGACCGCGATCACGCACGCTCGCATCGTCACGATGGAAGGCAAGACCATCGAGATGGGCACCGTCCTCATTCGCCATGGCAAGATCCAGACGGTCGGCGCCAACGTGAAGGTCCCACCCGGCGCCCGCATCATCGACGCGAAAGGCGGCACCGTGATGCCCGGACTCGTGAGTGCGTACTCGCGAGCCGGACTCTCCGGGGCGCGAAAAGCCACGACGACCATCACCATCGGTGGCCGCCGCCGCGGTCGTCGCCCGGTCGGCGGGGCGAGACGAAGCACGGGTCCTGGTCGCAACAGCGCGGCCACGAAGGTCGCACTCGCGATCTATCCGCGTCAGAAGGTGTTCCACGAGCTCCTTCAATCAGGGGTGACGACCATCGCACTCGCGCCGACCGGAACCGGTTTCCCAGGCCAGGGCGCACTGCTCGACCTGACCGGCAAGACCCGTGACAAGCTCGTCGTCGATGACACCGCGTTCCTCGCGGTGAACCCGTCCAACAACACCAAGACGAAGAAGCTCTTCAAGGAGACCTTCGAGAAGGCCAAGAAGCTGGTCGCGGAACGCAAGAAGCCGAAGACGCCCGTGAAGCCCGTGAAGAAGACTCCGGCAAAGACACCCGCGAAGAAGCCGACGGAGAAGAAGGGCACCGGAACGCCGCCCAAGCCCGTCCCCACTCCGCCCAAGCCCAAGCCCAAGCCGAGCGACGGTGGCAAGACCGGCGCCAAGGCGACGGCAAAGACACCGGCGAAAAAGCCTCCCGCGAAGAAGCGGAAGGACCCGAACATGGAGGTCCTCGCGGATCTACTCGAGGGCAAGCAACGGGCGTTCATCGGTCTCAGTTCCGCCACGGACGTGCTGCACTACATCGACGCTGTCGGCGACACGCGTTTCACCGCGACGATCCTGGCGACCAGCATGTCCCCGAATCGTGGCACGCTCGACCTCGTCCTCGACAAGGTCAAGAGTCTGAAAGCCGCGATCCTGATGAACCCGAAGCTGGCAACCAAGCCATACACCGACCACCTCACGAACCCAGCGGCGACGCTGCACAAGGCCGGGATCAAGATTGGCTTCATCGTCGGCGACAGCAAGCAGAACACGAAGACGCTCTTCACCAACCTGATCGACCTCGTGCGGCACGGCCTCGACCCGGACGTCGCGTTGAAAGCCGTCACGATCGTTCCCGCCGAGATGCTGGGCATCGCCAAGGACGTGGGATCGATCAAGGTAGGCAAGGACGCAAACCTCATACTCTTCGACGGCGATCCCCTCGACCCGATCACGACCCTCAAGAAGGTCTGGTACAAGGGTCAGGTCGTCGAGAAGGAGAAAGAACGATGAACATGCACAGACTCATCGCCGTTGGACTCGTCGTCACATTCGTCGCGACCGAACTCACGTCGCAGCGACCACGTGGACGCCGGCCCCAGAGCGCACCGGCCACGAGCACGCCAGCGCCAACACCGAAAGCAACCGAGAGCAAAGACGTCAAGAACTGGATCGCCGTCACCGGCGGCACGGTCTACGTCGGCACCGGACAGGTCATCCACCGCGCCACCGTCTTGATCGGCGACGACAAGATCAAGGAGGTCGGCCCCGGCATCGACATTCCGAAGGGCGCGAAGATCATCGACGCCAAGGGCAAGTACGTATCGCCCGGTTTCGTGATCGTGTCCGCCACCGGCATGGGATCCGGCAGCACGAGCGACAACCCAGCGGACTCCGTCAACCCGTTCGACCCACAGATGAAGATGGGTCTCGCCGTGGGCATCACGTCGTTCCTCTCGATGGGTCGTGCCGGCAGTTCAACGCCCAGCGGAACAAGCGCCGTGTTCAAGTGCGCATGGGGCGACGTGAAGGGCATGGTCCTGATGCACAACAACGTCTACAAGATGTCGGTGCCCCTGACGATGTCGCAGATGAAGTCATTCCGCGACCTCGTCAAGAAGGTCGAGGAGTACAAGAAGAAGAAGGACGAGTACGACAAGAAGGCAGCGACGTCCGCGCCGAGCGGTCGCACGGGACGGCCCTCCGGTAGTCGTCCGCCGAGCGACAGCAAGCCGCCGTCGGGTCGCCCTTCATCATCACGGTCGAGCAGTCGATCATCCAGCGCGCCGAAGCCGCCGAAGGGTGCCGAGAAGATCATCGAGATCATGGGCGGCAAGGCGAAGCTCTGGGTCGGCTGTCGCCAGGGTTTCGACAACGACCGCATCCGCCAGGCCTTGCAGATCGCGAGGCTGCTCGGCGTCGGCGTCGTGCTGCAGGATCCGACCACTGCGTGGTCCATTCCGGACGAAGTCGCCGCGACCGGTTCGATGGTCGTCCTGACTCCCCGGGAGAGCGTGACGGCGGACCCCGCCCGTCCCAACACCACCGGGTCCAACATCGCGATGGCGAAGATCCTCAGCGATGTCGGCGTCCCGGTCGCCGTGCATCCCCCGTCCGGGCGGTTCGGCGGCAGCGGGCTCGGTACCGGCGGCATCATGGGCCAGGACCTGAACACCCCACACGTCGACGCTGCATTCGCCGTCCGAGGTGGCATGGACAACCGTAAAGCACTGCGAACGATCACATTAGACGCCGCAAAGATGATGGGCGCCGAGCGCCGGATCGGCTCTCTCGAAGTCGGCAAGGACGCTGACGTCTTGATTCTCGACGGCCAACCGCTGCACTATAGAACCTTCGTGGAAACGGCGATCGTGAACGGCAAGATCGTCTACGAGAAGGACAAGGAGCCGTTCTACAGACACATCAAGCGTTAGCCCGACGTACCCTCCTCTCGCTGGCCGCCATGGCCAGCAACCCGACCAGCAAGCCGGGCAGTCTCCTGTCAAACAACGCGGACTGCCACGACCTCCCATGAGCCTAGAAGCGCAAAAGGAACTCGACGATTTCTTCCGGAGCATGCGCCAAGCGTGCAACTCCAGGGATATCAAGTCCTACCGATCCCACTTCTGGACCGACAAGCGATTCCTGCACCTGGATTCCGCGGGTCGCACGGACGAGGGATGGGGCTCATACGAGGAGGCGTTGGACCAGGACTTCCGGTACCTGGACACGATCCGCATGGAACTCAAGGACATGAAGTTCCAGGTGTTCGACGACCAGTTCGCGATGGTCGCGGCGAACTACTCGATGACCCAGGTCGATCCTGAAGGTCGTGAGGTGACGCAGGAAGGACGAGCCTCGTTCTCCGTCGTGCGCATGCGCGACGACTGGAAGATCGTCGGCCAGCACTTCTCGACGCTGCAAGAGAACGGCACCGCGTAGCGCGGACATCCGAACTCCCAGCGCGGCGACGGAGCGCTAACGGACGATCGTGTAGGCGAGGCGGCGTAGCTCTCGGCCCTTGCCGCCCGACACGGCGAGTCTGTCGGTGGTGTTGCGATCGTGACGAATCACAACCATCCCGGCTCCACAGTCGGCCTGGATGTACACGCCTCCACCTCCGATCACGGAACCGTCGATGTACCGCAAGCCACCGGTCTTGTTTTTTGCCTAGAAGTGCTTCTGCGGCTTCGCTGGAGTTGATTTCGGTGCAGCTAGCTTCGGTGCTCGCTTCACGGGATCCGACCACTTGCGTTTCTTGGAAGAATCACTTCGACGACGCGGGCGTCGAACAACTCTCCGATCGACCACGTCCATCCCCCCCGGCACACGGACCGGATGCGTGACGTCTGAACCGTCCTCGGACTTCATGACGACTTCCATGGCGTCGAACTGGAACTCCGGACCGCGAAAGTGAACGAGGTAGCGTCCGAGGATTCGAGCCAACCGAGAGCCGGCAACTGTCTCCTTCGGCACCACGAACAGCACGGCTACCTTCCGATTGCCGCGCATCTCAATATCCAGGACAGGGCGCCGTTCGAGTTGCTCGCCAAACACTCTGTGCAGTTCGAAGATCGCCGGGTGCACATCCCTCTTGTCCTTCATCTTGACGACGTGGCCCATCATCAGACTCAACGCCACGCAAGCGAAGATGCCGAAGCAGAGAATGACCAGGTTCGTTCGTCCCACGCACGATTATCGTCATTCCGCGGCAGGTGACCAAATCCCAACGTCGCCGATACAACGATGCCGATGAACGCCTCCTCCGTGCTCGCCTGGCTATCCGCCGCAATGTTCTCCAGTTGTGCTGGCGCGCCGAGCCGAACCGTCGCGAAACCCGACATTCTCCTGATCGTCGCCGATGACCAGGGCTACGCCGACCTCGGTTGCGCAGGCCTCGCGACGGACGTCGACACGCCGAACTACGCGAACAACAGCCCCCTGCGCGGGAGCAAGTACACGCTCTACGAAGGAGGGATCCGTGTTCCGCTCATCGTGTCCTGGCCGACTCGATTCGAACAAGCCGTGGTTCGGGACAACGTGGTCAGCGCGCTCGACGTCCTTCCGACTCTCTGCGGCATCGCCGGGGGCACGTCCTGGAAGTGGGCGATGCCCTTGGCATCCGTCGATGCGCTGGCTTGTCGACCGCTGTGACCGCCCATGTGCCGCCAGACCATGCCTGCGTAAGGTAGCTGTTCCGACGAAAGACATCGGGCTCGGTCATCGTCACGAGGTCCGGTCCGATCCCGATCCCGATCCCGCTGCCGCTGCCGCTGAAGTTGAAGCGCACGCTCGCGACTCAACACAGGGAACAACCCCCAGTCCATGAACCCGGTGTAGCCGTGCACGAGGATCGCGACCGGGAAAGGGGGTCGTCCCACTTCGGGAAGCGTGAGCCGAGCGCGCAGGGTTCGATGCTGCGGATTGCCGTCTGCATCAGCGGGCGGAGCGTCGGTGGTGTAGGACCACGAAAACGGAGCGGGATACCCAGGCCTCAACGCCGGCGGCTCCTGAGGTCCGCCGCGATCACTTTCGAGTACGTCGCGAGATCGAATCTCGCAAAGGACACGCTCTTCGACTCGTACAAGCCGGAGATCAACCCACGTCCGGACGGTGTCCGGAACGCTTTGAGCGAGCCCATCTCCGAGGTCCAACCACCGCAAATGAACACGACGTCTCGCCGGTTGCTGAGGCGAATCTCCGGCATGGCGCGATCCACGGATCGGACGAAGTCGTAGAGGTGTTTGCCCGTGTCGAGGGCATCGAATCCGAGACTGATCTCCCACTGCTGCACGACGAGCACATCCCGCTCTCCCCAGCGGAATCGCCGAAAAGACAGGTCCTTGGCCCACGTCGCCGTCTGCCGCTCCTGATTGAACTCCTGCGTCAGGAGGTAGAACGCCTGCTTCGGAATCACGATCACACCCGGAGTCTTCGAGATCGCGCGCAGGGCGGGTCGCGTCTTGTCGAAGTCCGCGAGAGGTACCGAGTTCTCGCGCGCTCGTGCCGGTAAATCCGACCCGAGCAGGAGGGCGACCTCCGTGGGATAGCACGCGATGCCGATCGACAGGGCGACCGTCACGATTCTCGACAACGCACCGCCAAGAAGTCCGTACGCGAGCGCGAGCGCTATCGGCGAAACGACCAACGTCACGAGATACAGGGAGTGGCGGGTGCCGCTCATGGGATACTTGTGCGCGAAAGAGGCGGCCACGGCGACCGCTGGAACGGCGAGCGCAAGGAGAACGACAGTCACGTTCTTCCGCCGCGCGGCGACCACCAATCCCACCAGGAAAGCGATGGCCGCGGGCCCCTCGGTGCGAGGCCCGAATGTGCCGAGGACGTCGAGAAACCTCGGCCAGATCTGCGTGGCATCGTGGATCAAGAACTCCTTGAGCCACCCGCTCATCGCATCTTTGGCCATGGCACTCCCTTCGAGATACGGCCTGATGTGCAGGAAGTACAAAGCCAGAAGGACAGCGAGCAACGGGAGGTTCCACACGACGATGGACCGCGCCTGTTTGCCGTCGAGTCGTCGGAATGCGAGGAGACCGAAGAACGTCAGCGCAACACCCGCGAGTGTGAGGACCGTGCCGTAGTGCGTCAGCAAGGCGACGGTCATCCAAACCGCGTAGAGTGGCAAAGAGCGCCGGCCACCGCGTCGCATGAATCGAACCAGGTAGAACAGACCCAGGGTCATGGCAAAGATCTGCAGCGTGTACGGGCGGACGATCTGTGACATCTCTACCGCTGTCTGGGAAATCGCTATCAGTGCCGCGGCGAGTAGACCGGCAAGGGTGCCGATGGCGTCCCGACTCACGCACTCCCGCACGAACAGGAACGTCACCGGCACACAGCAACACCCGGCAACCAGAGCGACAAAGCGCAGAGGCCCGATACCGTCGGCGAGGCCACTCATCGCGCGGATCAACAGGTAGAACAGCGGAGGGTGGGCATTCCCCAAGTACTCGTTCCAAAAACTGCTCCACTCGTTCCACGACACCATGGAGAAGTAGATGCCCTCGTCGGGATTCAGCCAGTAGTGGTTGAAGTCGAGGAGGCGCAGCGTGCAACCGAGAGCGAAGATCAGCGCCAGCGGAACCCACGCCTTCGCGACGAGCAAGTCCTTGAATCTCGATCTCTTGGAATTTCGTTTCGGTGCGGAGGTCGCCACTGCCGGAGACTCTACACGGAACCGTTACGAGAACCGGGTGGGCCGCGCCGAAGCGTCGGACCCACCCGAAATAGCACTTCAGACTCTCAACTCACGGACTCACGATCCGCTGAACGTGAAGTCAATACAGTTCGTCACGCCGTGTCCAGTCGGGTTGCCCTGGCACACGACCAGCCATTGGAAGGACACCTTCAGGCCGCAGAGGCCCTGGTTGATGGGAACCTGCCACGGCAGGGTGATGTTGCGGTTGCAGCCCGCGGTAGTGATCGGCGCCACCGCGTAGAAGATCGTGATCGGAGGCAGGGCGATCTTGATCGTCTCGCAGAACCCCAGGCCGACGCCGATCGGGTTGCAGGCCCCGATGCCCGCTGCCAGGATGGCGGTGGTGGTCTTGTTCGGCGCATTCCGCAGGGCGAGGCCAAAGTACGGGTTGCCGAGCACCGGGTCGCCGGCGAGCTCGGCGCGCATCGTCGGGCAGGCCTCGCACTTCGGGATCGTGCAGGACTTGCCGACGTTGTGGATATCGCGGCGGGGCAGGAGGCAGAGACCGGTGAAAGGATCACCGGTTCGCTTGCAACAGCCCGCGGCCTTCAACTGGCAGCTCGGCTTGCTGGCCACGGCGTAGCGTGTGGTGAACACTCCGTCCGTCACGTAGAGCGCCTGGCGGCAAGGGTCGAATGCCAGGCCGGTCAAGGGGCCGAGCGACTGGGTCGAGCTGCACGCCGTGGGCTGGGCCTTACACAGGGGCTGGCACCAGTTCTTGTCCAGATCGGAGACGAAGATGAGGTTGCCGCCGACCACGGAGGTCATCCCGATGAACAGGCGCCGGTTGACGTCATCGGTGGCGAGGCCGGCGATGGTGTAACCCGTGGGAACGGTGACCTTGCAGAACTTCGGCTTGACCGTGCAGCGGCTCACGTCCATGCGGGCGATGTAGCCGTTGTTGTAGCTGACGAACAGATAGCCAGGTCCGATGGCGCCGGTGCTGTTCAGCGCGCCGGAATCGCAGAAGGCGAGGCCGGTAGCGAACATCTTCGTACCCGAAACCGGAGGCAGCGGGATCTTGACGGGCTTGCAGATGTACTGGCAGTTTCCGCCCCACGGATCGACGTTGGCGAGGAGCAGACCGTTCGTGATCCACGTGCCCTGGATGCGGGAGTCGTACGCCGAGCCACCGGCGTGGGTGACGACCTGCCTTTCGAAGGAGGCGGGGACACACCTCTTGTACGCACAGTTGCCGGAGAACTGTTGGACCACGACGGTCGGGGTCATCTTGGTGATGCCCACGAGTTCCTGG
>CAYYAQ010000057.1:0-22364 GCA_964469555.1 uncultured candidatus Brocadiaceae bacterium
AGGCCGCGGACCTCGAAGCGATGCGCGAGTTGGTCGCTGACTACCCGGAGATCTCCACCCGGCATGCGCTGCTGGATGCGTGCGAGAACGTCTCGCAGCGCTGACTTCGACAGCGATCAGCGCAGTCGATTGAGGGTGTAGTAGCCGGTCCGCGTCGACATCTGGGCGCCATCGACGGCGCGGATGCCGCTGGTCAGCACCTGGTAGACCTCGCCTGACTGCAGCGGCAGATCGAGGTGGACCGTCGTCTTGTCCTTGGAGATTGAGCGCACCGTCGGCTGGACCTCCTTGAGGTCCACCTTCGGCGATCCGTACTTGCCGTGATAGTGGTAGTGCCAGTGCTTGAATCGGAACGCGCCGGCGGCGCGGAGAGTCTTCGCGTCGGCGGCGCGGGTGAAGCGGATTGCGAATCCGGTCTCGGTCAGGGTCATCGAGTGCATCTCGAACGGCGTGGTCTTGCCATCCCACGAGACTCGTTGCAGCCCTTCCATCTTGCCGCCTTTGGACGCCCAGCCGCGACCGGTCTGGCCTACCCACAGGCGACCGGTGGGGTCGAAGCGGATTCGGATGCAGCCGGACTGCAGGTGGTCGATGAAGTTGAACACCGCACCCTGGTACTCGCCACCGACCTTCTCGATCGCGACGCGGAAGATGTTCGATCGCGTCTGATCACCGATGAAGATCTGTCCAGCGAAGGGCCCGAACTTGCCGCCGGTCTCGTCGAACTCGGGATTGCCCGGCGAGTTGGCCAGCTCGCCGTGGGGGATCCACGCCACCGGGGGCTTGCGCAGTTTCGCGAACTGGGCCTGTTGCGGTTTCTTGCCCGAGCGATACTCCGGCAGGTCCAGCATCGATGCCGGGTAGCCGTAGAACGAGTTGCGGGTCACGTGGTTGAGCGTCGAGGTGGGGATCCAGCCGCCCTGGTTGTCGGTGAAGAACACCTCGTCGCGGTCGTTGATGCCGATGCCGGCCGGCGAGCGTAGGCCGTAGGCGAACGGGATGAACTCGCCGGTGGGAGTGATCTTGGCGACCCAGCCATCGTAGCCACCGGTCCATCCCATCGCCGCGCCACCGCACCGATCGGCGACGCTGTCGCCGTTGCCGTCGGCCAGGTTGAGGTTGATGAAGTAGTCGCCCTTCGAGTCGATGACCGGTCCGTGCACGTACTCGCAGTAGTTGCCGGCAGCCCGCCACCGGTCGCACAGCGTCTGGTAGAGCTCGGCGCGGCCATCGCCGTCCCGGTCGCTGACCAGGGTCAACTCCGGTTTCTGGGCCACCACCACCGTGGTGTGTCCGTCGGCGGATTGCGCGACGACGCGGATGCCCTGCGGGTCGTGCAGCCCCTCGGCGAAGCGGGACCACTCGCCGTCCTTGTACTTCCAGATCCCGGCGACCCGGGCCGCGATGAACGCGGTGCCGTCCTTGCCAAAGTCGATGCCGCCGACCCCGAACTGCAGTGGGTTGCCCCGTTCGTCTTTGGGAGTCTCGATCGTCTCCACGGTGTAGCCCGAGGGGAGCACATCGGGGGGCTTCTGCGCGTCTGCGGCCGGCGTGAAGATCGCCAGCGCGACGTAGCTGAGAGAGAGGAGCTGGGTCGGGGTATGCATCACTTCTTAGCCTCCAGATGGAACAGGCCGAGCTCGCGAATGGCGGGACTGCCGCCGTAGTACCCGGTCACCTTCAGTTCGACCTTGCTGCACTCGGTGGGTGGGAATCGAACCAGGAGCAGGTTGTCCACGTAGACGGCCCCCTTCACTTGTTTCACCGACTTGCCGTCGAGGATCAACTCGAAGTCTCGAGGCGCGAAGTCGTGGTGGCGGTAGCCGAGGATGGTCGCGGCCGACACTGTCGACGGCTTGACCAATTCGAGTTGCAGAAGGTAGCTCTCCTGCGAGTCGGTCTCGTCCCAGAAGGTATCGACTCGTCCATCCACCGCGCCGTGTGGTCCGAGCGCGGCGTGGTCCCTGGTGCCCTTGCTGGATGCCTTGGCACGCAGGGCGAGGTTGGTCTTGCCGGCCACCGCCGGGTGCTCTGGGGTATTGGGGTCTGCTTGCACCTGGTTTTCATCGAGCATCAGGCTGATCGTGAAGGCGCCGGCCTCGGCGGTTGGGATGCTCAGGATGCCGTCCCGGATGGTGCCTGCGGTGCTGCGCACGTCGCGCAACTTGTCTTCGAGGATCTTGAAGCGCACCGGTCGGTGCGCACCCTTCGTGGTGAACTGGAAGTGCAGCAGATGGTCGCTCTCGAAGACCAACTGCTGGGTGTACTCCGTGCCGTCGATGGTGAAGAGAAACGTCGGTGGCTCGTTGCCCACCAGCAGGTAGCCGCCGAACTGGGCGCCGTCACGCACGCGCCGATCGACGAAGGGCGTGATGATGTGAGCCTCTGCCGCGGCCTTCTGGCGACGCCACCGCTTGTTGTTCACGTAGTCCTTGAACTCCTGGTCGATCGGGCCCGACGGACCCAGCGGCAACAAGCACTCGGCGAACGGGATCGGGCGGTGATCCCGTGGGCTCGGTCTGTTGTAGCCCTTGCCCCGTCCCGACCGCTCGACCTTCAGGTCGAGGAATCCACCGCCCCAGGCGCGGCGCACACTGAACGTCGCGGGATCGAAGATGTAGTTGAATCCACCGGGTAGTCCGACACAGATCGCCCTGGTGGAGACGTTGGCCATCGCCACGCGGTAGACCTTGGGTTGGTCGCGGACCACGACCTCGAAGCGGCCGTACGGTTGCGGCGGCTCGAGCTGTTCATAGGCCCAGACCTCGGACGGTCCGCTCTCGCCGGCGTCGTTGCGGGTCTTCAAGAACGCGATGAGTGCCTGGACTTGCTGAGCGTTGAAGTGACGAAACGGCGGCATCGCCGGCGGGTACGGTTCGCCGGCCTGGGCGCCGGCGTTGCGGACTGCCAGGTGGTGCGACGGATTGGTGATCGCCGTCTGGACGTAGACCTCGTCGCAGAGCACCGACTCGATATCGCCCGGGTCGAGACTGTCAACACTGCTCCGGACCTGCACGTTGCGGTGCCGCACGGATTTGCCGAGCAGACCGTAGAGATGGGGACCCAGCTTGCCCGCCTCGGCTTGCTTGTCGATCGCGTGGCAGGCGATGCAGTTCGCCGAGCATAGTTGTCGGCCGAGTTTCACCAGGTCGATCCGGCCGGTGGGGGCGTCGGGATCTATCAGTTCGAACGACGATTGCGCGAAGTCGCGATAGTCCGACTCCAGTGCCGCCGCGGTGGTCCGGCCGCCGTGCACCCGCAGGCGGTAGAACAGACTCAGGTGCTGGCCGGGGACCAACTGCATCGGGCCGTCGAAGAGGAATGCCGGGCTGAAGTACGGCATTCCCGGTGCCATGTACCACTGGGTCGGGAAGGACGGATTGGACGGGTGATCGAAGAAGGTGAGTCCCGCGTGGCCACCGGGGAGCGGCCCCGAGAACGACAGCCATCGCGCGCGCTTTGCGTGGGAGTCGTCGGTGCGTGCCTCGCTGTCGAGGAACTTCCAGGAGCCCTGTTGTTTCGCCAACCGCAACGACAGTCCGGCATAGCCGCCGTACGCCTTCCCACCGGGTTGGCCCGGCAGCGGCGTTCGATTCAACTCCAGCTGTCGGCGCGCCGTGAACAACAACTGCCAGTCCATGGTGTAGTCGCCCGCACGATCCGGCGCGCCGATCTGGATCCGCCGGCGCTCAGCGAGGACCTCGCCGGCGCCCGGTGGGTGGTAGCTCAGGGTGAGGTCGATCACTGCGGAGAAGTCTGCGTTCTGCTTGACCTTCACGTCGACGGTCTCGGTGATTCCCGCAGCGACGCCCCGCTTGTTCTCTTCCCAGTAGTTCACCCCGTCGATGAACTTGAAGGAGAACCACCCCGCGCGGTGCCAGCGGTGGTCGGACGGGCGAAAGCCGGTGAGTACCGTCCCGTCGAGAGTCGCGAGGGGATGGAAGCACGGCTTGGGGTGACCCGGGCCGTGGTTGAATTGCCAGACGACCTTGCCGTGGTTCAACAGCGCGGTCGACGTGGACGTCTTCTTCCAGCTGAGCTCCCGGTCAGAGATTCGGTCACGAGAGATAGATACCGATCCCACTACCAAGCCGATGAGGAGCGTCAACACACTGATGACCCTCATCTTGCTCGCTAGCGAATCGATCTTCGATTGTCGATGGCGTGAGACAAACACGCGAGCGAACTTACCAAGCAGGCAAGGCGTCGTCGCCACGGATCGAAACCGAGACCGAGCACTCGTCTGCCGCTAACGTGCGAGAGAGTGTTCGCGGATTACGGGGATCGGGGTGTTTGTCGCGACGAGGCTTCTGATCGCCGGGGTCAGGTGCCGAGGGTTAGCATCTGCGGCGTGGTTTACCTCTGCCTCGTTGTTCTCCTCGTCGCCACGACCGCCTGCTCGACCGGTCCAGCGACGAGCGTCCAGACCTCCCTGCGACTCGTCAGCGATGCATCGTTCGCTCGCGTCGATGATGGCGCGTCGTCGCTGCTCTCGTACCGGCACGCAGGGGCGAAGTTCAAACCCTATGTCGATCGCCTGTTCACACCAAAGGGTGTGCAAGTCCTCCGCGATGCTCCGAAAGATCACGCCCATCACCACGGCTTGATGTTGGCGTTTGGTCTGAACGACGATGTCGATTTCTGGAGCGAGGTCCACGCGAAGGTCGCCGGTCGACAGCTCGGGGGGCCGGTGCGGATGTATACCACGACGGACGGCGCGGGCGCAGCGATCAGTGTGATGGAGCAGAGCGTCGAGTGGGTCGACGGCCGCGACGAGACCGTCATGCTGCGCGAGGCGCGGACAGTCGAAGTCTCCGAGGGTCGCCAGAACGCACCGACCCGGGTCACCTGGCGAAGTCGCCTCGCCGCGGGATCGTCGCCGGCGACGCTGCGCCTGTGGGGTCGCCACTACTTTGGCCTCGGCATGCGGTTCGTCGAGTCCATGGACAAGACCGGTCGATTCCTGACGGTGCAGGGCGAAGTCCACGGACAGGCCAAACTCGGCAAGGTGGTCCGCGGTGATGAGCGGCTGGCGCGATCTCAGTGGTGCGCATACGTGGCGGAGTGCGAAGGTCGGATGGTGACGGTTGCGATGTTCGATCACCCGGGCAATCCCCGTCATCCGGCGACCTGGTTCACCATGCGCAAGCCCTTCGCCTACCTGTCCGCGACCCTGGCCCTGCAGGCTGAACAATTGCAGATCGACACCGCGAGCCCGTTGCAACTCTGCTACGGCGTTGCTCTCTGGGATGGCTCCATCGCCACGGACGTTATCGAGAAGGCTTACCAGCGATGGCGATCCGGTCACTGACCAAACAGACCGAAGAGACAAGGAGAGGAGATGTCTGATACGAAACATCCATCGAGACGGGACTTCCTGAAGAAGACGGCCGCCACCGGCGTGGTCGGCCTGGCCGCTCCGACGATCATCCCCGCGGCGGCGTTGGGGCGAGACGGTCGGACCGCCGCGAACGATCGGATCAACCTGGGCATCATCGGCGTGGGTTCGATGGGGCGGTCCAACCTCAACAACTGCGCCAAGCACGACGACGTCGAGGTGACCGGGGTCTGCGACGTATGGAAGGCGCGCCGTGATCCGGTCGTCGCCGGCTTCAAGAACAGCGCAAAGGCCTACGACGACTATCGCGAGATGCTCCAACGCAAGGACATCGACGCGGTGATCATCGCGACGCCGCCGCACTGGCACGCGCTTCAAGCGATCGAGGCCTGTGCCGCCGGCAAGGACATCTACCTGCAGAAGCCGATGACGCTCTATCCCGACGAATCGCTGGCGGTGCGCAACGCGGTGCGGCGCCACCAGCGAATCTGCCAGGTCGGAACCCAGATCCACGCCGGCGAGAACTTCCGTCGCGTCGTCGAGTACATCCGTTCCGGGAAGTTAGGCAACGTGAGCGCGGTGCGGACCTTCAACGTGATGAACCAGGGAGTGAGTGGGCTGGGCAAGCCGCGACGATCGGCGCCACCAAAGGGCCTCGACTGGAATCGCTGGGTCGGTCCGGCGCCGATGTGTCGATTCAACGAGTTCATCGTCGCCAATGCCGGCCAGAACTGTTCGTTCATGGACTTCAGCGGTGGTTGGACACCGGGGATGGCACCGCACATCATCGACCTTCCGCACTGGGCCCTCGATCTCGACTTCCCGCTGGTGACGAGTTGCTCCGGCGGGCGATTCACGATACGCGACGTCGGGGATGTTCCCGACACCCAGGAGGTGCTCTGGCAGTACCCTGGACGGACGATGGCCTGGTCGATGTCGATGGTGAACAGCTTCGGATTCGATTTCGGGCGGGGCAGTGTCGGTCGCCGGCTCGGGATCTACTTCCACGGCGTGAACGGGACGCTGTTCGCGAACTACGCGACCCACGGGATCGTGCCCGAGGGCGGGCGGCTGAAGGACGCCAAGCCGCCAGAGCCGTCGATCAAACCATCGAAGGGCCACGAGCGCGAATGGCTCGACTGCATCAAGAGCCGGGAGCAACCGAGTTGCAACGCGGACTACCACGCCAAGATCGACGTCGCGATTGGCCTGGCCAACATCTCCTACCGATTGCAACGCTCGGTACGTTTCGATCCCGAGGGCGAGAAGATCACCGGCGATGTCGAGGCGGCGAGGCTCGCGCGGCCGGAGTACCGTGATCCCTGGAAGTTCCCGGTCTCGTATCTGTCGAGCTAGGCAGCTACGCCAGCCAGTGAGCTGGCGTCGGCTCTACTTGCGCAGATCGCGATCGTAGACCCACCTATCCTCCTGGTCCTCATCACGTACGGCCGTATTCTCGGACAACACGCGGATCCGGGTTCGGCCGAGTAATCGGATAGGACGCGCACATCGCTCCAGGTCGTCCGCGAGATTTCGATCGCCCAAACGGCTGATGGCTCGGGTGCGACCTTTACTGCGCGAGCAGGCGTTTGCTCTCTTCCAGCAACCACCTGACGTCGTAGAAGGCGTGGTTGCCGAGGTCCTGCCAGCGAACCCTCCCCTCGGCATCGAGCAAGAACGTGGCGTGCAGTGGTCGGTGCTCGTAGGAGTTGAAGACGAGCCACTCGCGCCACGTACGCATGTGCGGATCTGTCAGGATGGTGAACGGGAATCGATACGAGCCCAGGTCGTCGAGTGCTCTCTTCAATCGTCTGACGCCGTGGAATCCGATCGGAAGCACTTCGATGCCGGCAGTACCGTAGTCCTTGGCCACGGCCTTGTACGCGTGCAGCTGAGCGACACAACTCAGGCAGCAGCCCCTGCTGACGAAGAAGACCAGGATCCGTGGACCACCGCGCAAGCTATCGGAGCGAATGAGTCCAGCGTCAGCGGAGGGCAGGATCCAGTCGTGCCGCGGGGTGGGCAACCAGTGGGCGGGACCGATCTCGGTGTGCTCGGGTCGCCACGGTGCTCGAGGGTCTCGTGCGACCGGTGTTCGCCAGTCCTCCGGATAGCCGTAGCTCTTCGCGACCACGTCCAGGCGATCGAAAAGCGGAACGTCGATGTCCCCTCGTCCGGCGATGACGCGTACGCGCTCGAACACTTTCCGACCTCGCTTGCGGTCGCCCATTGCTTCCAGAGCCAAGATCTTCCGAGTCATGATCTCGACTCGGTCTGGGTGTGCCGCGGCATGCGACTCGAGCAACTCGAGGGCTCGACCAGCTTCGCCGGCAGCCAGGAATTCGTCTGACTGGAGCAGCGCGCATTCGGGGTCACTCCGACCGGGCCTCGCGTAGCCTCGTTTCTCGAGGCGTTTCAGCTCGTCCGCCATTCCGAAGTTCCGGCAGACCTTGGCGACCCGTGTCATCCCGCGACGACAGAGGCTCGCAGGATCGTCGAGGTGATTCGAGGTCGGGTGGCGGGGTAGATCGACCAGGTACTTCGCCCAGGCCAGCGCGTCACGAGCGCGTCCCGCGTGAGAAAGACACTGGCACAGCAGGTCGATGCCGTGGCCGTAGTCGAACACTTCGTGTGGCATGGCGTGGTAGCGTGCCATGTCCTTGTGTTTGGTCCGGGCTGCGGCTTCCAAGTACCAAGCGGCGTCTTCGTGACGGTGGAGTTTCGTGAGGACCCGACCGCTGGCGAGCCAAGTGTTGGCAGCGACGGGTGCCGCCGTCCAGGCAGACCGCACCGAACGCAAGGCGCGACCCGGATCTGCGTCCTCCCAAAGAAGCACGCGGCAGTAGTGCGCGGGGTGCATCGGTCTGGCTTCGAACACGCGAGCCAGCAAGGCATCGACGGTTTCGCGTGACTCGAGCGGGCGGCCGCTACGCAACTCCGTGGTCAGCAGGTCGGCGTAGAAAGCCAGGGCCTCGGGGTCCCCTGGGCGCAGTCCGACAATCCCCTCGACAGCGCTGGCGAGTTTCCTGACGCGCTCCGCGCGGCGTCCCTTGAATCGCCGTGACGCTGCCTCGAAGGGCCCGGTTATGGGGTCGACCAGCTTCACCGCGGCGACGCGGGCCTTCGCGGCGGTGAGCGTCACCTCGTAGTACTCCGCGAGGCTGTCGATCCAACGTCGCTCCCACGTTGAGGCCTTGTGACGATGAACGACGGCCCGGTCCATGTAGGCTGCGGCCTGCTTCGGACTGTGCGCGTTGGCCATCGCGAGCCCCCAGTACGCCATCGCGCAGTCGGGTTCCGATGCCAGCACGTGGAGGAAACTGCGCGCAGCTTCGAAATACCAGTGCGTGTGCAACTGCGCGATTCCCTGATTGAAGAACTGCCTCGATTCGTCCAGCGCACACGTGACCGGGAAATCGACTTCACCGCAGTCTTCGATGATGAACGCGGGTTGCGTCGGAACGGCGCGGACGACCTGACCCTGCGATTCGGGTCGCACGGTGTCTCGAGCCTCGCCGCCGTTTCGATTCTCCGCCTTGGTTTCACCGGCCTCCGCAGGGGGCGTGTTGGTGGTCTTTGCATTGGCGGCCTGCGATCCGGCCCTCACCGGCAGAGCCGCATCGGGAACCCCGGGCGACTCGTCGGAACAGCTGCCGATGATCACGGCCAGGCATGTGAGTACGAAGCGAACTGGTGTCGGCATGTCTGATTACCTCGTGACCGTGATGAAGGAGATCATCCCCCTGGCGGCGTGTTCCAGGGAGTGACAATGGACCAGCCATCCACCAGACCCGCTTGCGGTCGGAGTCAGACCCCCAGCCAGGAACTCTCCCGGCGTGCGCCGGCGATCCACCGGGTTCGACGAGTCGTCGAACCGGACTGCCAATCGGATGATCGAGTAGCTCCGGCCGAGGCCGGTGAGGCTGTTCGGACGCTTTGGAACCCGGATAGTGTCTTCGAAACACAGACGGAGGGGCGGCTCCCTCCGGTTGTTCTTGGGCTCGTCGAGATCGATGTACTCCGTGTCGATGTGCTGGAATCGAAAACCGTGCGTGTGGAAGTTGTGGTCATTCCCGGTGAAGTTGATCACCTCCCAGTACCGCGTCTCACCGATCTTCACGTGGTAACCATCGCTCGCGATGAGCCTCATGAATGGTCTCGGATCGTAGTCCGATGGAAGCACCATCTTCTTGCCTCGCACGGCCTTGACCAGCTCGTCGGCCTTGCCGACATTCATGAAGAACATCACATTGCCGGTCTCTGGATCGGGCAGTCCGTGACCGAAGAAGGCGTGTAGCGCCGGCCTGGTCAGGTCGACGTCGATCTTCGTGATCGGATCCCACCGAAGACGGTCGGGCGGGGACCAACGCGTCTTCGACTTGTCCACGATCTTGAAGCGGATCAGCTTGCGCGGCAGATCCAGCCCATCGAAGTGATCGTGGCCAAACTGAATACTCTTCTGCGGGTCCTCGAACGCGACGTGCTTTCCCTTGACGAAGTCATGCGACACCAGGAACACCTCGTCACCGACCTCTCCGTCGGGAACGACTACCACCTCTGCGCGGTCACCCGAAGTCAACGTGACACCGCGTCGCGTGTCGGGGTTGGACATCGGCTCGTCGTGGTGCCCGAGCGGATTGGCAATCGCGTCGATCGGCTTGACGAGTTCCGGTGTGTTGAAGAATCCTTGATCGCTGCCGATACCGTAGAGCTTCGATTTGGAGGTGAACTTCTGAGTCGTCACCTTCACGCTGACCTTGTCGACTGTCTTCGGTCGGGCGGCAAGGTCCTCGCGGCTCTGCAGGTCGATCCGGAAAATCCTACCGTTCGAGACATTGATGAATCGGAATCGGTAGGCGAGTCCGGATTCGACTTCGATCGTGGGGATGTCATCGCTCGCGAGAACGCGTCCGTTGACCAGCAAGTGGTTGCCGATCCGGGAGTTTGCCAGATCCTCGGCGCGCTTCCAGGGGACGAAGTCCGCCCTTGGATCGGTCGAGAACGGCGCCACCTGATTCTCGCTGTCGAGCTTGATGTCATCGACGACGACGACATGCTCCCGCGCTCTCGGGACCTTTAGGTTCTTGTCGTGTCGTGGATCCCGCACGACGATCGCCCCGAACAGTCCCTTCTCGACCTGCTGATTGGTGTTCGCGTGCGAGTGGTAGAAACACGTCGCTGCGGTGTTGACCTTGAATTCGTACCGGAAGTACCCCGATGGCGGGAGGGGGGCCTGTGAAATCGGGCTGCCGTCCATTCGGTTCGGGACCTCGACACCGTGCCAGTGGATCACGGTCGGTTCTGATAGCAGGTTGACGACGTGAACGATCAGTCGATCCCCGACTTCGACTTCGATCGTCGGTCCTGGCGTCGACCCATTGTACGTCATGACCTTCGTCTTTCTGCCGTCGAGAAGCTGGATCTCCCGCTCAGCCACGACCATCACAGTTTCGAATACGTGCGGGTCCGAGTTCTCGTCCACGGCCAGCGGCGGGGACGAGAACTGTGCTCGGGCCGGTGGTGCGCATGCACAACAGAGCAGGATCGTGAGGCGGACGGTCTGCGCTGGAATCATCGTTGGGGACCTCGGAGGGAGGGAGGGCGTCGAAGACTATCAGATGATCGATGAGAGGGGGCAGATCGCTGTGGCAGGACATCGACCACGAACCGTTCAACCGGCCGCAGTGGTTGCTCAAGGGGTGGATGCGCCTTCTCGCTCAGAAGCGGTAGTTGCGGCTTTCTGCGCTCCGTCGCGTACACCGTGTGGATGCACTTGGTATCCTGGCGTGTCGGTCATGCGCCCTACTACGAAGACAGTTCTCTTCTGCACACTCCTTCTCGCTCAGCCCGCCTGGGCGCAGAGTGAGGCGAAGAATCCCCCGACCAAGAATCCCCCGTCGAAGGAAACCAAGAAGCCCGATCCGTCCAAGAAGGCGAAGGCGGTGGATTCCGAGAAGGCCGGTGAGCGCTTCGTTCCGGACGCGATGGGGTTTCGGAATCGCGGCCTGATCGACGAGCAAGGTAATCCGATAGACTCGCGGGCCGACGGCAAGATGACCGCTGGTCAGATCCGTCGCGCGCGAGATGCCAGGAACCAGCCAGATCCCTCCGTGGGCAACGCCGTCGAGCCCATGCGGGGAGGCCACCTGTTCTCGCCCGTCGTCCACTTGCGACCGCGCAGGCTCGCGCCGGGTGAGCGAGGGGTACTGCACGTCGTGGTTACGCTCGGCGAGGCCGGACACGTAGTGCTCGCGAGTTCCGTGGCCGAGCTGCGATTGGTTGGGGATTCCCCCTTGCTGAAACTCGGAGCGCCTCTGCTCGGCAAGGCGCGGATAGGGAGAGCAGCAAAGAAGTTCAAAGGCAAGCCAGTATACGAAGACACGCTGAACTTCGAAGTGCCGATCACCATCGGCGCGAGTGCGGTCGCCCGCGAGTACGCGGTCAAGGGTGTCGTGCGGCTCTTTCTTCACGACGGATCATCGGGCGATCCACAAGGACTGTTCGTGGCGGACGTGGTGGGCAGTGTGCGCGTCGGAGCCTCGCTTCAGGCGAGGGAGTCTCTCGCGGCTGCCAGATCGAAGAGAGTCGAGAGGGGCCTTGACGAGGCGCAGCCGGTCTCGGGAGAGGCCTTGTCCACGTCGGAGCCAAGACCCATCGACACGAAGAGCGTGTCTCGAGGTGGTGGCGCAATGGAAGGCGTTGCGCAGGGATCACGTGGAATGGATTCTGCGAACCCGGGCGAAGCTCCTGCGGAGTCCGGTTCGAACGTGCTGTATTGGGTCTTCGGGGCCGTGGCTGTGCTGGGGCTGCTAGTCATCCTGCGGCGATCGGCCTCCTGAAACTCGTGAGAGTCTGGACTCAATCGAGTTGATCCGAGAGTTCTCCCGGGGTCTGACCACCGACGGCGACATTCGAGTAGCGCGTGGTATCCGGAAACTCAGCCGACGAGATATCGCAGGCGGTTCACGCCTGCGGGGTCCTTCCAGCGTTTCGCGCGTTGAGGTTTGCGCCGGGATCCAAGTTCAGCATGCAGACCGATGGCCTTGCGATGGGTGCTGAGCTTGGTTGGTCCCCAGCGTGACTCAGTCGTCACGCCGCGCGGCGGTGGCTACGCAGCAGCCCACCGAGGCGTTCGGTCTCGACGATCTTCCCGGCCGGGGAGTCGTCTGTCGGCACGGACGCGATCAGCTCTTTGCGTGAATGAGAGTATTGGACGAGCGCGGGTACCCTGGTGGGGTTCGCCACCTCGGCCTCGGGCCCAAACCTCTCGTGAGATGCAGGGCGGGTTCTCGGGAAGCGGCCGGGTGCTGGAAAGGTCGGACCTGAGTCCGTAGAAGGTCGGAAATGAGATCCCCCATCAGCGTCGTTCTGCTCGCCCTCTCCGCATGTGCCACCGGACCTCGTGCCGAGGGCGACTGGTCGATCGACGCCGAGATCGTCGAGAGTTGCTGCTGCGCAGCGATCTGCCCGTGCCTCGTCGGCTCGCCGTCGACGCTGGGCCACTGCGACGGGAACCGGTTGATCACGATCGACAGGGGGTACTTCGGCGGTGTGAACCTCGATGGCGTGCGACTCGTGCTCGTGTTCAACGTGCGGAAGTGGAGCAAGCTGTACGTCTCGGACAAGGCGACGGACGAACAGTTCGTCGCCGTCCGCAAGCTGATGGAGGCGCAGCGGGGTTGGACCTATGACAACGTGCTCGAGGCCAAACGGGTAGCACTCACGCACACGCGCACCGCGTCCATGATCCGGTTTTCGGTACCCGCTGCCGACACGGAGATCGAGCTGATGAAGGGCGAGGACGGTGGACCGATCAAGGTGGACAACCTGCCTTCGCGCTTTCGGCAGTACGTCCAGTACAAGTCCAAGGTGTTGACGCACACGAGTGCGGGCGAGGGCAAGGGTTTCGAATACAGCGGTACCAACGGCTTCCGCGCCCGGTACGTCGCGGCGAACTGAGCTGGTACCGCCACCTCGGAGGGCAACACATGCTCACCGGGGTGGGTCGTCCCGTCGCGTGAGAGTGATGCTGCCTTTGAAGCTGAAGCTACGTAGTTACAGTGAGAGTTCGAAAACCGTGAATCTATCCACGGTTCCCTTCAGGGAGGCTGCACCGCCGCAGAGTTCATCATGGTTGTGATCGTCCCGCATGTCCCTTCGATTCCCCCGAGCGCCGAAGCTCGCGAGCTCGCTGACAAGACCCGTGAGTTGGTCCGTATCTGCCGCGAGGACGATCCCGCGCTCGACGCGCATGACGTCGACGTCGCTCTGCAACTCGCCCGCGCGCGGTCGCGATCGGTACATGCGAAACACCCCCGCGTCGCGGGAATCCCATGCGGCCCGTCGTCCGCCCGACTACGCTGTCGGCCCCTCACTCATTGACCCTACTCAGCAGATCATGCACGCAGCCCGGTTACTCCTTCTCGCCGCGCTGGCTCTCGGCGTTTCCTGTCACCCCGCGCAGGCCCAGGCCGCGGAGAAGACCAAGGCCAAGGCCGATACCAACGCCAAGAACGCGAAGCCGCGTGCCAGGCTCAAGGCCCTTCTGGTGACCGGCGGTTGCTGTCACGACTACAAGAGGCAGCACGAGGTGCTCTACAAGGGCATCCAGGCGCGGGCCAACGTGCAGGTCGACGTGTTCTGGACCGACGACAGGTCGACCAATCCGCCGCTGCCGCTCTACGATGACCCCGAGTGGGCGGCCGGCTACGACGTGATCATTCACGACGAGTGCGCGGCCAGCAATCGCAACCTGAAGACGCTGCAGCACATTCTGGACGTCCACCAGAAGATCCCGGCGATCCACCTGCACTGCGCGATGCACAGCTTCCGCACCGGCACCGACAAGTGGTTCCGGCACCTCGGCCTGCAGTCCAGCGGCCACGGGCCCCAGCGACCGATCGAGATTCAGTTCATCGATCCCGGCCACCCGATCGTCAAGCCGCTGAGGAACTGGACGACGATCAACGAGGAACTCTACAACAACGTGAAGCTGTTCGGCGCCCATCCGATCGCGGTCGGTACGCAAAAGCGGGGGAACAAGAGCGTGCAGACCGTCGTGGCCTGGACCAACGAGAAGTCCGGCGCGCGCACCTTCAGCACGACGATCGGGCACAACACGGCGACCGTCGCCGACCCGCGCTACCTCGACATGGTCACCCGCGGGCTGCTGTGGTCCTGCAACAAGCTCAACGACGAGCACTTGAAGCCGTACAAGGGTCCGAACAAGATCACCTTCGTGAAGGCGAAGGCCGGCAAGGCCGGCAAGGCCGGCAAGGCGGGCAACGCGAAGGGCAAGGGCAAGGGCAAGCGGAATCGAAAGGGCAAGGGCCAGGCGATGGACGCAGCTCCCAAGGGCGCGACCCTGGTGGTCGCTACCGCCAGCACCATCCAGGGCGGCCGCGATCCGTGGATGGCGATCGATGGCAATCCGGAGACGCGATGGTGCGCCGTGGACGACAGCAAACCGCAGTGGCTGCAGCTGGACCTGGGCAAGTCGTTCCCCCTCGAAGCGATCAGCATCGTCTGGGAGAAGCCCGGTCAGCGCTACCTTCACCGAATCGAGGGCAGCGTCGACGGGAAGGGTTTCCGGACGCTGGCCGACGCCACGAAGAAGTCACCGGCAGGTGACAGTCGGCACAGTTTCGCCGGAGTCTCGACGCGCTTCATCAAGATCACCATCACCGGTGCCCGGAACTGGGCCAGTCTGTTCGAGGTCACCGTGAAGGCCAAGGGGTTGAAGTCGATCTTCCCGAAGAACGCCGGCGCCAGCGGCAAGGGTAAGAAGGGCGCCCGCGCGCGTCGGAACGCCAGGAACGATCCCTACGCCAGGAGCGGCAACGTCAAGCCGCGCATCGTCAAGCTGACCGCCGCCGAGGAAGCTGCGATCATGGCGGACGTGAAGGTCCCGCCGGAATTCGACGTGACCCTGTTCGCGCCTGCCGCGACCGCCAACTACCCGGTCTACGTCGCCGCCTCGCCGGCCGGCGATCTCTACGTGTCCAGCGACGGCAATGGCTCGCTCGGACGCAACCCCGATCGCGGTCGCGTGCTTCGACTGCGCGACACCGACGGCGACGGACGCGCCGACCAGGTGACCGAGTTCGTCGCGAACGTCGACTCGCCGCGCGGTCTGGTCTGGGATCACGACCGGCTCTACCTGCTGCACCCGCCGCACATCAGCGTGCACTTCGACCGCGATGGCGACGGCGTGGCCGAGGAATCGAAGCGATTGATCACGGGGATCGCGTTCGGCTTCGACAAGCGCCCGGCGGATCACACGACCAACGGTCTGGAACTCGGTATCGACGGCTGGATCTACATCGCCGGTGGTGACTTTGGCTTTCTGGATGCGGTCGGCACCGATGGGCGGCACCTGCAACATCGCGGTGGGGGAGTCATCCGCTTCCGCCCCGACGGCAGTGGTCTGGAGATCTTCGCGACGGGTACGCGCAACATCCTCGGCACGCCGATGAGTCCGCTCCTCGACATGTTCGCGCGCGACAACACCAACGACGGTGGCGGCTGGGACGTTCGGCTGCACTACTTCAGCGGTCTCGAGGACCATGGCTATCCGCGCCTCTACAAGAACTTCCGCGACGAGCACGTGCAGCCGCTGGCCGACTACGGCGGCGGCTCCGGCTGTGGATCGGTCTACATCCACGAACCAGGGTTTCCGGGCGAGTGGAACCACGCGCCGTTCACCTGTGACTGGGGCCGCGCCTCGCTCTACCGCCACACGGTCGCGCGCCGCGGCTCGACCTTCGCCGAGACATCGGCCCCGAAGACCTTCGTCAAGATGACGCGTCCGACCGACGCCGACGTCGATGGCATGAGTCACGTCTACCAGGCGAGTTGGAAGGGGCCGGCGACGTTCAACTGGAAAGGGCCCGACGTCGGCTACATCGTTCGCGTGAGTCCGAAGGGTTATCGACCGACGCCGCTGCCGGCGTTCGACGAGTTGTCGACGGCGAAGCTCATCGCGCTGCTGGGTTCACCGAGTCACATTCGCGCGCTCACCGCGCAGCGCACCTTGCTGCGTCGACCCGATGATGCCGCGACCACGCGCGCGCTGGTCGCTTGCGCCGGTGATCGCTCGAAGGAACTCCGCGCTCGCGTCGCGGCGCTCTACGCGATCACCCAGCGGGGTGTTGACAGTCGTCGCAGCGCCGCCGTGGCCGGCGCCGTCGCGCCGCTGTTGGCCGACGAGGCGGTGCTTCCCTTCGTCGTTCGGGCGCTTGGCGACATGGGCATCGATCGCCGCACGCGTGGCGAAGCTGGCCCCGCGCCGCTCGCGGCGTTCGTCGCCAGCATGAAGAGCTCCGACCCGCGCACGCGCGTCGAGTCGATCATCGGTGCGACCCGCCAGGGACTCATCGCGGCCGCCGACCAGATCGCCGCTTCGCTCGGCGACGCGGACGCAGTTATCGCGCACACCGCCTTTCGCGCCCTCGCCATGCTGAATGCGAGCGACGCCTGCTTCGCGATTCTCGATCGTTCGTCGGCGAGCGAGGCCCAGCGGCGCGGTGCCGCCCACGCGCTGATGCGCATGCACAGTGCGGGCGTCGTGACGGGCCTGGTCGATCGGCTCGCCAGTGGCGGATCGCTGGTGTCGCGGAAGCCGATGCTGTCCGCGCTGTGTCGCCTCTACCACCGCGAGGGCGAGTGGAAGGGCGCCAGCTGGGGCACGCGTCCGGACACGCGCGGTCCGTACTACCAGTTGGTGGCCTGGAAGGAATCGCCCAGGATCCTCACGGCGCTCATCGACATTCTCAACGCGGCGGGTCCCATCGAGACCGCGTTCCTTGTGGGCGAGATGAGTCGTAACCGCGTGCCGTTCGACCGTGCCATCGAGCGCGTCATCGAATTCGCGATTGCCGACGCGACGCACGCGCCGGTCGCCATCGCTCAACTCGCCACGGTGAAATCGATTCCCGCACGGGCGGTGCCGATGCTGCTCGCGGCCGCGCGCAACGCCAACACGAGGCCCGAAGTGTTGGCGCAGGTCGTCGCCTGCCTGGCTCGCGTCGATCATTGGGATGCCCTCCCGGCGACGCTGGGCGCGCTGGCGATGCTCGAGAACGGCAAGGGTTCGCGCAAGGTCAAGCAGGCCGGGCGCAACGCGTTCCTCAAGAACGGCAAGCTCGCCAGTCGCCACATCGCGCTGGCGAAGTGCGCGGCCACCAACGTCGGGTCCGGCGAGGCACGCTGGGCGCACGCCGGTCTGCTCGAACTGGCGTCGCGCAAGAACGTCCCGGCGAAGGCGCGGGCCCACGCGACGCAGACGATCGGTCTGGCCTGGCAGAACTCACAGCGTCGCGCGGTGCTGATGGATGTCGCGGCGCGGCACGGCAACCACTTCCTCGACGCGCGCATCAACGCGGCGCGGAAGGACTCCGATCCGGTGGTGGCCAAGGCGGCGCGGGCCGCCGCCAAGCGACTCCGCATCCCGGCTCCCGGCGCCGACAAGTCCGCAAAGATCCACACGCTGCAACCGGCGGAGGCTCTCGCAAGGGTGGTGAAGTTCAAGGGCGACCCGGCGCTCGGCGAGGCGGTGTTCATCCGCGGGGCGTGCGCCACCTGCCACACCGTCGATCAGAGCCAGGCGCCAAAGGGGCCGTTCCTCGGCAACATCGCGAGCATCTACCGCCGACGGGTGCTCGCCGAGTCGATCCTGATGCCCAACAAGACGATCGCCCAGGGTTTCGCGACGCAGTACATCGAGTTGGAGGACGAGACCACGCTGGTCGGCTTCGCGGTCAAGGAAGCCGGCAAGCAGATCACCCTGCGTGACGTCGAGGGCAAGGAACATGTAGTCGCGAAGAGCCAGATCGCCGAGCGAGAGACCCTGGAGACCTCGGTCATGCCGCTTGGCCTGATGAGCACCTTCACCGTGAAGGAGGTGGCGAGTCTGCTCGATTACCTCGAGGGCCTGGCGAAGAAGTGAGGCGGTCGGATGGGCTACCGACTTCTTTGCCGTCGACGTCTGGACAGCGCGAGGCTTGATCACGCACTACGCGCTGCTCGTCGTCGATCACGCCGCTCAGAGTTGCGATACCACGCGGAGGTCCCCGAGCAGGCGGTCCAGTCGTCGCGCCCCCAAGGTGTTTACGACTTCGTCGCCTTCCTGACTCCGGCGTCCCTGTTCGTCGCGTACACGACTCAGTCGAAGTTCTCTCACCCAGTTGCCGTGCCGAACCTGCCGACTCTCGACGGAGTGAGCGTCAACTTGCAGATGTGGTGGTTCAGCGCCGGCGCAACGCCCCAGTTCCGGGCTTCGAATGGCCTCTACTGTGTGCTGGGACGTCCGGGACCGGGATAGCCGGACGCAGACGACGCGGATGAACAGTCAGCGGATCGCGGTCCGAGCCCAGGCCCCGCGGTCTTCCGGGTCTCCCCGCACTTCCCGCCGGCGTCTTTCTTGTCCTTGCCCCTGTTCTTCTTCCGCCTGGCATTGCCCCGCTTCCGGCCCTCGGCGATCCTGACGGCGTCACGCTCCAGAACTCGGAGTGGTGCAAGGCAAGGCTGTACGATCTTGTCCGTGACTCGGGCTCCCGAGCCAGTTCACCCTTCCGCACCCCTGCTTACCGATGACCCAGTGTTTTGTCGCATTCGCGATCGCCGCGGCGATGACTTCGATCTTCGCCTTCCGGTTTCAGACCTGGCGAAGGCCGAAGCTACTCGTCGGGTACTTCGCGCTCTTCTTCGTCGCGGAGCTGGTCTGTGAGAACCTCTGGTTGCCGCCGGACGCCCTCGGCATCGAGGTCGGGTTCGTCTGTCTCGGCCTGGCGGTGATCTTCTGCGGTGTGATCTGGGTCGGGCAACGCGTCGGCAGTCTCGAGTAGGCGGCGAGCCAGCGGTGAGTCGCTGCCGGGCCCCGCTGCTAGAGGGAGGCGTGGTGGGGGATCGGGTCAGCGCGTCTTGCGGGCACGCTCCAGGAGGGCCTCGAGAAACACGCGCAGTGCCGTGCGGATCTCACCTGCGCCGTGGTGGGCGAGCTGGTCGGTGATGCGAAGCAGGTGCAGCTCTTCTTCGCCGTAGGCCCACTTCTCGTTCTTGGGCCGGCGGCCGCGGTTGCTGCGGAGTTGTACGCCGATGCAGGTCCCCGAGCTGCTGATCGGACAGCGACCGGGAGACGGAACTCCGCCCCCCGGCGCGAGGGTCAGCAGATCCGCGAGGGTGATTTTCAGGGCGGCAGCGATGCGACCGAGAGTGGCCGTCGAAGGTTGGACCCGTCCATTCTCGATGCGTGATATGTAGGAGGGAGCGAGGTCGGCCTGCCGGCCGAGCTCACTCTGGGTGATGCCCCGCTCCTGTCGGAACCTCAGTACTGTCTTGCCTATGCCCACAGGCTCGTCCTCTCGCGCTCCTGGTTGTGCTCTCGGGCCGAGGTCCTGATCGGTTTCAGCATCCTGGTTCGAGCGCGGACGACCTTACACATAGTGGTTGGAAGAAACGCTCCTTCGCCGAACTGGAGGCGACGGAGTCCCTTAGTAATGCCCGGTCGCCCGTCGGCGACGCGGAAGCGCCAGGTCATCACAGTTGTCCGGGGAACGGGCGTTGGCCATCCAACTACCGTTAGCGATAGAGATGGAGAGCCCCCGGCTTTGGGGAGCGAAGTATACGCTTGATGTTAATAGCCGCAGCGTTTAAGCAAGTCCCCGCACCCCTGGAGCACCGGTCCGTGTTCCGCCTCGCCGTGGCGATTCTGGGGTGATTCTTGCGGCTCGGGGTCAACAGCCCCGCCAGCGACGACTTCCCCCAGCCAGCGCCTCGCGCGGATCCAACATGGTGTCGATTCCGACTCGTTCTCAGCGCCCCGGGCTCCTCGGTCTGTTGCTCCCTCTCGCGCTGCTGGGCCTGCCCGGTTGCGGCTCGGAGGCAGTCGGTGCCGAAGGCCGCGGTCGCGCGTTGTTCGGCAGTTGCATTCCGTGCCACGGTTCCAAAGGGCAGGGACAGCCACACCTCGAGGCGCCGGCCATCGCCGGCCTGGAGGAGTGGTATCTGAGGGAACAGCTCGAGGGTTTCGTGACCGCCAGGCGGGGCTACCACTACTCCGATCTCCCCGGCCAGCGAATGCGTCCCATGGCCCGCACGCTGCTTCTGGAAGGCGACATCGAAGCCGTTGCCAAGTACATCGCCGCGATGCCGGTCGTGCGTCCCGAGCCGACGCTGACCGGGGGAGATCCGGAGAAGGGCAAGGTCGCCTACAAACTCTGCATGTCCTGCCACGGCCCGACCGGTGAGGGGCTGCAGGCCCTCCACGCGCCGGCGCTGACCAGGACGCACGACTGGTACCTGCTCGCCCAACTCGAGCACTACGTGCACGGCCGCAGGGGCGCGGCGAAGGGCGACACCTGGGGCGCGACCATGCGCTCCATGTCGACGACCCTGACGGGTTCGCAGGTGAAAGACGTCATCGCCTACATCAACACCCTCGGTAACAAGGAATAAAGACCATGGCTGACACTCCTCAGACTCGGCAAGGCGATCTCCCGGACTGGGAGGTCGTCGCCAAGTGGACCTTCTACCCCACGGTGGCCGGCGCGGTGTTGTTCCTCGCGGCCTTCTTCATCTTCGTCATCAGCGCCGAGGTCTAGTCCGACATGGATTTCCCAGAGGCGATTTCGACCTACGCCGCAGACGTCGACGGCCTGATCATCTTGATCGCGGTGTTGGTCGGGTTCTGGTTCTTTCTCGCAGAAGGAGTCTTCTTCCTGCTGCTCTTCAAGTACCGCGCTTCGGCCAACCCGAGGGCGGGCTACTACATCGGCAAGGAGAAAGAGGTCAAGAAGTGGATCCAGACCTCGCACATCCTGGTCCTCCTCTGCGACGTCTTCATCATCGTCGGTGCAATCCGCGTGTGGTACGACATCAAGCAGGACCTGCCCGCCGCGGACCGCACCATCCGCGTCGTCTCGCAGCAGTGGTCCTGGACCTTCGTGCACCCCGGCGCCGACGGCAAGCTCGACACCGCGGATGACGTCACGATCACGGACAACCTCTTCGTCGAAGAGGGGGTCACCTATCACTTCGAACTGACGTCGAAGGACGTCGTGCACTGTTTCTCCGTCCCGGCCTTCCGGCTCAAGCAGGACGCTGTCCCCGGGCGCACGATCAAGGGTTGGTTCAAGGTCCTCGATGGCTTTGCCGGCAAGCAGTACGACATCCAGTGCGCCGAGATGTGCGGCATCGGGCATGGCGTGATGAGCGGCAAGCTGAAGGTCCACTCCAAGGAACAGCACGCGGCCTGGCTCGCGGAGAACGGGAAGTAACCAGTCATGACCGACACAGCTGCTATCAGCCCCCACGAGGCGGCGCACGACCACGGCCCACAGGGCTTCGCGTCGAAGTACCTCTTCTCCACGGACCACAAGGTCATCGCGATGCAGTACCTGTTCACAGGGATGCTGATGGCGTTGGTCGGTGGTTTCTTCGCCTACGTGTTCCGGATGCAGTTGGCCTACCCCGGCGAACCCGTCCCGGGCTTCGGCGTCGTGTCGGCCGGTGAGTACAACGCGCTGGTTACCCAGCACGGCACGATCATGATCTTCTGGGTGGCCATGCCGGTGCTCATCGCGGCATTCGGCAACTTCCTGATCCCGCTGATGATCGGTTGCGACGACATGGTCTTCCCGCGGATCAACCGGCTGAGCTTCCAGATCTTCTTCGCGAGCGCCGTCGTGCTGATGGCGTCCTGGTTCGTGCCTGGTGGAGCGTTTGGTGGCGCCTGGACAGCGTATCCCCCGCTGTCCTCCGCGGCGGAGTACAGCCTGACCCCCCTGGGTTCCATACTCTGGGTGCTCGCGGTGGCGTTGGAGTTCGTGGCCTTCCTGCTGGGCGGCATCAACTTCATCACCACCACGATGAACTCCCGGGCGCCGGGCATGAAGGCCCGGGACATCCCGATGATCGTCTGGATGATCGTCATCGCCAGCATCATGTTCATGCTGTCGGTCGGGCCACTGGTCGCGGGAGCCTTCATGCTGCTGTTCGACCAGGTTGTGCAGAGCGGCTTCTACGACCC
>CAYYAQ010000057.1:22387-29753 GCA_964469555.1 uncultured candidatus Brocadiaceae bacterium
GGCGGCGACCCGCTGCTGTGGCAGCACCTGTTCTGGTTCTTCGGACACCCCGAGGTTTACGTGGTTCTCCTGCCGGCGATGGGAGTCGTCGCCGAGGTCATCACCACGTTCTCGCGCAAGAAGCTGTTCGCCTACGACACGGTGCTCTACACGGCGGTCGCGACCGGCGTGCTGAGCTTCTTCGTGTGGGCTCACCACCAGTTCGTGGCGGGAATCGACCCGCGGGCGGCGAACATCTTCACCGTGACCACGGTGCTGATCTCGATCCCGATCGCCGAACTCGTGTTCGTCTTCATCGCCACCCTGTTCAAGGGATCGATCTCCTTCACGGTGCCGATGCTCTGGGGTCTGGCCTTCATCGCCGAGTTCCTGTTCGGAGGCGTGACCGGCATCTTCCTCGGCTCCAGCGGCTCTGACATCTACCTGCACGACACCTACTTCGTGCTGTCGCACTTCCACTACACCTTCTTCCCGATCTCAATCATCGCCGTGTTTGCGGGGGTGACGTACTGGTTCCCGAAGATGTTCGGGCGGCACCTGAGCGAGGGCTTGGGCAAGGTGCACTTCTGGTTGACGATCATCTCGTTCAACGTCGTCTTCGTGCCGCTGATGCTGCTCGGTCTCGCCGGCCAGCACCGCCGCATCTTCAACTACAACCAGTTCGACGAGTTGATGGCCCCCGGCATGCAGACGCTGCGCGTCGTCGCGACCATCGCCACGATCGTGATGCTGCTCGCGCAGATCATCTTCCTCTACAACTTCTTCGCCAGCATCCGAAAGGGCAGGAAGGCGGAGATGAATCCGTTCAAGGCCAACACCCTCGAGTGGACCGTCCCCTCTCCTCCTCCGCACGGCAACTTCGCCGAACTGCCCACCGTCTATCGCGGCCCCTACGAGTTCAGCTCGCCGGGTCGCGAAGAGGACTACTGGGTGCAGAGTGACCCGGACTCCTAGGTAGCAAACACCAAACGGCCAATGCAAAGACCTATCGCAACCACTCGCTCCGTGACGGGTATCCCGACGGGACGCCTCGCGATTTGGTGGGTTCTCGCTTCCGAGATCGTGATTTTCGGGGGGCTCCTCGCCAGTTACGTGATGCACCGCCTCGGACATCCTGAGTGGGCCGACCAGGCAGCACACACCAACGTCTGGGCAGGTGCGTTCAACACCCTCGTGTTGCTCACCTCGAGTCTGACCGCGGTCCTCGCTCACCGGGCGGCGGAGGCGGGCGACGGCAAGAAGGCGGGGAAGATGCTCCTCCTCACCATCGTCGGTGGTGGCGTGTTCCTGGCGGTGAAGTCCGTCGAGTGGACCATCGAGATCCAGAACGGCTACACGATTACTTCTCCGGGCTTTTGGCCCTTCTACTACGTCGCTGCCGGCCTGCACGGTTTCCACGTCCTCGGCGGCATGGTGATCATGGGTTTCGTGGCGGCCGCGGCAAAGCGCGGCGAGAACCTGCAGAGAGTCGAGTTCGTCGGCCTCTACTGGCACTTCGTCGACATCGTCTGGATCTTCCTCTTCCCGTTGCTCTACATTGCCAAATAGCCAGGAGAACCAACCATGACTGATCACGAACACAGCCACGGCGGGGGCGACCAGGGCGGGCACAGCACGAACTACGTCAAGGTCTGGACCATCCTGGTGGCCCTGCTGGTAGTCAGTGTCGCCGGCCCCTTCGTCGGCGAGGCGCTCACCATGCAGTGGGTCACGCTCGCCGCTGCCTTCGGAATCGCCATCGTCAAGGCCTTCCTGGTGATCAAGCACTTCATGCATGTCACCATCGAGAAGCGGGTCGCCCACTACATCCTGATCACCTCGCTGACCTGCGTCGTCCTGTTTTTCGCCGGCACCGCCGGCGACGTCATGAACCACCGAGGACAGAACTGGGAGAACGATGCGGCGAAGAAGGTCGCCGAGGATGGCCTGAAGAAATCCAACCACGGCGAGCCGCCCAAGAAGGGACACTGACCCGGATTCAGAGATGGCACACGACGCATCGCTTCACCTCCCGGCTCACGGCGACACGCGCCGCCCGCGGATTCCCTCCGCGGTGCTCGGCACGGCGCTGCTGGTGCTGAGCGAGGTGATGTTCTTCAGCGGCTTGATCAGTTCGTTCGTGGTGCTGCGTAGTCATGCGGGTGTCTGGCCTCCCGTGGACCAACCACGCCTGCCGTTGATGATCACCGGGATCAACACCCTGGCCCTGCTCGCGAGCGCCTACACGATCTGGCGCGCCCGTCGCGACTTGCTCGGCAACAACGCGGAGCAGGCCAGGCAGTGGCTGCAGGCCACTTTTCTCCTCGGCGTCGCGTTCGTGGCGATCCAGGGCTACGAGTGGACGCAGTTGATCCACCACGGCCTGACGACGGCGAACAACCTGTACGGTGGTCTGTTCTACGTCTTGATCGGAACGCATGCCGCGCACGTTGTCGGCGCGCTGATCGCGCTGGGCCTGGTCCTGCGCAACATGGGCCGCGGGCGCTACACGCCGCAGAACCACGACGGGTTGTTGGCCATACGCTTGTTCTGGTTCTTCGTCGTCGGGATCTGGCCCGTGCTCTACGCGCTGGTCTACCTCTGGGAGACACCGTCCCAGCCGTGATTCCCATGATGTCCCTCTCTTTGCCCCTGGCGTGTTCCTCCTGCTTCTTCGGCGAGGACGCCGTGCGCTGGGCCTACTACATCTCGGCGGTCGTGATGTTCCTGCTGCCCATCGCCATGGTCAGCGGCTCCTTTCGCGTCCTCGAGCGCATCGTCCGTGTCACCCCGGGTGCAAAGATGAACGCTCCCAAGAAGAGCAAGCCGATCCTGTTCGCCGCGACTCTCATCGGTGCGATGATGATCGCCGTGCCCTTCTTGCAACCGGACCTGTCCGCGCCCACCCCCCGGCGGGCCACCGGGATCCCACCGATCCTGGCGCAGGTGGGGGACTTCGAGCTGCGGGACCAGGCCGGCGCGGCTTTCGGCTCGAGGCAGCTGAGGGGACGCGTGTGGATCGCCAACTTCATCTTCACCCGCTGTCCGACCCTGTGCCCGCGGGTCACCTTGCGCATGGCGGAGTTCGAGGCCGCGACCGCGGGCCTTTCCCGGTCCCTCCTGGTCTCGTTCAGCATCGATCCAGAGCACGACACGTCGGAGGTCCTGGCCCGGTATGCCAAGAGGTACGGTGCCAACGAGAAGCGCTGGCACTTCCTCACCGGCCCCTTCGAGGAGGTCAAGAGCGCCGTCGAGAAGGGGCTGAACGTGACCATCGCCGACGCCCGGCACCGACTCGACCTGAAGAAGCACCAGAACATCAGCACCGTTCTCCACGGTACGCGCTTTGTACTCATCGATGAGAAGCTGCAGATTCGCGGTTACTACGACGTCAAGATGCAGGCTGCCTTCGACCAGCTGAAGGTGGACGTCGAGACCCTGCTCCGGGCGTCCGCGCAGGAGGAGCCGGCGGCGTCAGCGCCGGATCGCGACGGAAAGTAGATCGCTCGCGGTGCCCGAAGAACCAGCTGAGGCGATTCGGCGACCATCAGGGTGCCGGGCCACGACACCGGATCACCGTGTTCAGCCACTCCTTTGACTCGGTGGCCGTCGCCGCGGTTGCTTCCGAGGCCCGCGAGGCGGCGGCGACCATCTCATCAGTTCCCGGATGCTCGGCACCGCGAACTGACTACCCAAACCCGGGCGAGACCTGCGCTTGGAACGGTAGGAGCCCTCGCGGATGCCGCGGTCCGTGTCGGCGAGGGTCTCGATGCGGTGGGCGGAACAATGGGATTCGGGCATCGCGGCGGGCAGAACACTTCGTCTGCGTCTCCTCCTCGGTGAGCATCGCTGCGTGCGACGGCCCGTCTACCACCTGTTGGTTTGAAGAAGCGCTCTGGTAACACGCTTTCGAGAGACTGTCTGTTGCGGCAAGTGCATCATTCCCATCCAGTGTCCACTCCATGAACCAGCCAGCTTGCGTCGTTCTTCCTCTCATCGCATCTTCCCTGATGCTGACTGCATGCCAGACGATGACTTCCCCGTCGGCAGGAACAACGCCGCTGTCCGACGGCAAGACCCTCGCTGGCTGGCACACCGTCGGTGATGGTACGTGGACGGTGGAGAAGGGCGCGTTCGTCGGTCGGGCTGATCGGACGAAGCTCTATGGGTTGCTGATAAGCGACGCGACCTACGCGAACTTCACCGTCAGCTTCCGGTTCAAGTGCATTTCCGGTGACAGCGGTTTCTATGTTCGCACACTCATTGAAGAACCCGAAAAGGCCAAGGGCATGCAGGTGCAGGTCGGCCCGGTCGGTAGCGGCAATGGCGGGATCTACGAGAGCTATGGCCGCGGCTGGCTCGACCGGCCCACCGCCGAATTGGAACGGAAGATCGTCAAAGGGGACGACTGGAACGAGATGACCATCACCGCCAACGGGGTGGCCATCACCGTTCACGTCAATGGCACGAAGACCGCCGAGCTGAAGAAGGACACCAGCCGTCCGAGCGGCCATTTCGGCCTCCAGATGCACGCTGGCCAGGAAGTACACGTGATGTTCAAGGACATCACGCTCGAAGAACTGCCGAAATAGGTGTCCTCCACGCTTGCTCGCAGCCACGGCGACCGTGCCTGCGCGACCTGGTTGCGGGACCACTCATGGTCCGCTTTCGATGATGTTGCGTCGCGCCGCCGCGACCGGACGAGAGAGATCCCGGTGTTCGATGCTCGTCTCGATACGAGCCCCCGGGATCAGCGACCAGGGGAGGTTCGAGTCCTCGCGGTAGAGCGGGTCCGCGAACGGACAGCGGACGGCGTGCCGTCTCGCGGCCACCGGACGGATTCGATAGGGCGGGCGGACACATCGCGGAGCACGCGCATCCTGACGCAGGCAGACGAGTCGCACCACACACCGGCACGCGGCGAGCCGCGGGGCAACGACCCGTCAATTCGGGTCTACCGCCTGCGCAGCGGCACTCGGATACGGGACGGATACTCCTTCGAATGGTGCACCGTGTTGCGCGCGACCACGCCCACCTTCTCGTCGTAGTTCTTGCCGCCGGTGTTCAGGTTCCTCGTGAACCGCGGGAAGTTGGAGCTCGACACTTCGATACGGAGGCGGTGGCCCGCCTTGTAGAAGTTCGACGTGCTGAGTGGACCGATCTTGACCTCGTAGACCTCGCCGGGCTTCATGAACACCCACTTGTCGTAGCCCTCGCGATAGCGCACACGCTGGATCGTCTCGTCCAGGTTGTACGCGCGACCGTCAGGATAGACATCGAGGAGCTTCACGGTGAAGTCGGTGTCCTTGGCATCCGAAGACACGAAGAGCACGACCTCGATGGAGCCGCTGACCTCCACCCCCGTCGCGAAGGGCTCCGTCGTGTAGACGAGGATGTCCTTGCGCTCGGCCTCGACGCGCTGCTGATCGAAGGACCCGGCCTTGATCGCACCACCCGTGCAGCAGACGTTGCCGCCGCGCGAGAGCACGGGATCGGCGGGATCGTAGGAGAACGAGTCGGGACGGTCCTTCCCGGGGAACACGGTCGTCAGCTTGCCATCGCCGCGCGAGGTGTTGGCGTTGCCCTGGGACTCCAGGTAGTAGGTCGCCGTCTCCACATCCGGTGGTGGCCAGGAACTCGCCGTGTTCCACACGTTGGCCCCCATCGTGAAGTACCGGACCTTCGGCAGCTTCTTCGTGATCCCGTTGTCCTCGCCCTTTAGCCAGTGGTCCCACCACGAGTAGATGAGCTTGTTGTAGTCCCAGCGTGCGTCGCCCATGCTCCGCTCGCCCACGACGGTGTTCGCCGTCGCCCGCGTGAACGAACAGTGCGCGACGGGAGCGACCACCGCGAACTGATTCTCGCGCGTCTCCGCGTCGACGCCCTTCTTCGTCACGTGATTGAAGAGCGCCAGGTTCGGACCGACGGACACGTCGTACCAGGACATGAACCACATGCTGGGAACGCCGAACGGCTCGTCATCGTGGTACAGCCCCCCCTTGTACCAGGCGGGATCATCGGGCTTGCGTTGGATCATGCGCCCGCCGGTTCTGACCGGTGCGCGATCCGCGAAGATGCCCTTCGGGCCGCCCACGCTCCGCATCAGATCCTCGACGGGGAGATGCCAGAACGCCTTGGGCCAGTCCACCTTCGGCATCTCGGGGGCGAGGTCGAAGTACCGCGAGAGTCGGACCATGTCTTCGCGAGGCGTGTCCCGATCGAACCGCGGACGCTGCGTGTTCTGGACGCCGTAGAGCCACGAGAAGAACAGCATCTGCTCGGCGCCGCCGCGGTACCAGTTGCCCTGCTCGTACCAGTCACCGATGCGGCCGACCCCGGCCCCGAAACCCTGCGGGACCATCGCCGCGTGCGCGGGGTGATCCTGGGAAGCGAGCCCCATCTGCCACTCGGCCGTGGAGGAGCACCCGTAGGTGCCGACCTTGCCGTTCGACCACGGCTGCGACGAGATCCACGTGAGGGCGTCGTACCCGTCGGTCTTCGGCGGTCCGAGGATGTCCCACTCGCCCTCGGAGAAGTACCGGCCCCGTTCGTTCTGGTTCACGTAGGCGTAGCCGCGGCGCACCGCCTCCAGGATCCTCCCGTAGCCACGCATGCGATGCTCCCCGTCGCGCCACTTGTTCATATTGTACGGCGTCTTCACGAAGATCGTCGGCACCGACTTCGGCTTGGAGCCCTTCGGCCGATAGATGTTCGTCGCCAGGCGGACGCCATCTCGCATGGGCATCATCACCAGCTCCTCGATGACGGCGATCTTCTTCAGCGCGTCGTACTGACTCGCTTGTGCGCGAGCGACGGCCGAGACGGTGACGAGAACGACCGCTGCGGAGAACGCGGTCAGGCATCGATTGGCGAAACTCACGGTTGCTCCTTGCTCTTGGTGTGTCCGAGTGCCGCCTCAGTATGAGGCCACGCCGTCCACGTGCCGAAACCGAAACGAAAAGAGGCCCACTCGCGCAGGCGAGCAGGCCTCTCGATCGTGAGAATCGTGTCTCTCTCGGAGGCGCAGCCTCCCGCGGTTCGAGAACTTCCAGCCCGAGTCACTGATCGCCCACTGGAAGTAGAAGTTCGTGCTGTAGCCGCCGGTCATGAGCGGGACGACGTGCTGCGGCGCGCCGACGCGCACGTGGCGGCTGGGGATACCGATCCCGCACTCGCGCTGCTCGACGCCGAAGACAAGGCGCGTCCGAACCGCGCAGAGGTCATGGCGCGGCGGATCCTGGCCCTCGAGGCACGCGGTGACCACGAGAGAGGCAAGACCTTGTTCCACCGGCACGAGCGCCGCCCGTTGCACGCTACCTTCCTGCTGGATGCCAGAGGTATTTCCGACAAAGTGGCGGATGGCTGGCTCGTGCCAGCACCACCTACT